>JAFGCA010000104.1 GCA_016932895.1 Sedimentisphaerales bacterium
CGCTGAGATAGGGCAGCGAGAAGTACACGTTTCCGTGAGTTGCCTGCTGGACGCACAGCCGATGCTGGCTGCGAACAAGGCCTGGATTTCGTGTCGTCGTGCGGCCGTCTCGCTCCTCGTAAATGGCCAGGCCCGGGATGATACGAACGAGCTGCGGATCGACGCTCTTCCATTGGGCAATCTCGCGGCTGAGCTTGTGCGTGTCCTCGCCATAGGCCATGGGAACCACGTAATCGAGAGTGCCCTCCCGCAGCCATCGCGGCCAGTCCTGGTACGCCGTGTCGGCCGACTCGAAGGAGCTTATCACCGCGGCGCTCACCTGGACCTTCGGTTTGGCCGCTTTCGCACGCCGGTAGACGTCGCGCACCAGTTCGGTGACGCCCCACTTGCGAAATTCGGCCCACTTCTGCGCCCGCTGTCTCTGTTGCCTGAGGTCGAGCTGCTGGTCGCCGCGCGGCACCAGTGGGCTGCGCCCGGTCGATCGAATGATATCGTCACGCTGAACGTACCGCCCCGGTCTGGCAAATCCGGTGACCCGCTGGAGGGCGGCAAGGTGCATCGACTTGACGGGACCATCGACGACGAGCAGCCGGCCCCCTTTGCGGACAAACTGCTCCAGAGCTGCCGCCGTACCCTCCGGAATCCGGTAGACTGCCGGCAGGACGAGCACGCTGTCGCGCGGCAGCGACGCAATGCGCTCGGGCGGGACGGAACTCGGCGGGTAGCCCAGCCGCGTCAAGGCCACGCGTGCGGCCTCCAGCGAGCTTGTCCCGTACTCGGCCCGGTTCGCGGACGTCGTCGTGATGTATATCTTGGCGCCGCCCGTGGTCCAGACGCCCAGCGTGAGCCGGACCGTCTCCGCCACCGCCGGCGGCATTTCGGTTTCCGCGTGCCAGTTCAGCAGCAGAACGCTGCCGGCATCGAGTTTGTTCAAGGCAATGGCCGGGGTGCCGTCGGAGAACTCCGCCAGGACGCCTGCCGTCGTCGGGCCGACGAGGGGATTGGCCGAGATCGACGCGAGCGTCGGGAACGTCGTGCGTCGCCGTCCGGTGAGGGCCTCGAAGCCATACCGGCGTGCGAATTCCTCCTGGCAGGTCGCACAGTAGCACTGCCGCGGCCCATAGCGGATGTAGTCGAAGTGCAGGCCGTCGATGTCGTATTTCCGCAGACACTCGATCATCAGGTCGCTCTGGAAGCGGCGGACCTGGGGCTTGCCCAAGTCGTACCACAGGACGCCTCCGGCGCCTTCATCGACGGTCCAGTCGGGATGCCGGTCGAGGACGTGCTTAGGCGAGGGTGCCCCGTAGGCCCCGTTAACGAACCAGACGTGCACCTGAATGCCTCGTTTGTGACATCGCTCGATCAGGTAGGCCAGAGGATCGTAGCCGGCCTGGACCCCGTCACCCATCGGGCACAGGTCACTGTGAAAGAAGGCCTGACCTCCCCAGTACCATACCAGGACGAAGACGGCATTGAGATTCGCCCGGTCGATTCTCGCCACGGCCGCGTCCGCTTCGGCGGGCGACTTGATCTGCGTGGCATGCATCCAGATGCCGCGCAACTCCGGCGGCGCCGCCGTGACCGTCGGGACAATCGAGGCCACAACGACCAGCGACATGACAAGGGTGACTCTCATACCGCATCTCCGTTGCGCATGAGTTTCTTCTGGAAGCCTGTGGGCGCGAGAATATCCGAAGCCCCAGATGATGTCGAGGTGTCAGTCGCCTGTGTACCACGTGGACAGCACGTCGTCGCCGGTTGTCTCCTGCAATGCTGACACGTGGCCGTCCAGCCAGAGAATGTTGGCACGCCCGCGGGTCGCGAACGCGTTGCCGGAGCGGATGTTGTGCCGGAAGATTCCCCGGTAGAATTCCGAGCGGGCGCCGCCCTCGCGATAGTGAGTCAGGTTCATGGTGCCCGGGCCGTCATTGTGGAACATGTCCTTGCTGCCCTGCTCGATCTTGGGCTCCACGTGGTCGTGGCAGACGATGAACTGGCCCTGATTGCGTATCGAGGTCGTGCTCCTGACCGATCCGCCGCTCTTGCGGAAGTAGTTGTAGTTGAGGCAGTAGGCCGCGTGCTGGATGAGGTCCGGTTCCTCGGAATAGATCAATTTCGCCACTTTGCCATAGCTGGGGCAGCCGAAAACCTTCGTTTCCTTGATGTACCGGGCGTAGGCGACCCCCCAATACGCGTCTCCGTCGTCTGCGCGGCGCGTCTCGCCTGCACTGTTGTACCAGAGGAAGCCGTTGGTCCGCGTGCAGTCGGCCGGCCGGAAATCGTTGTCCTGGAGATACATGGCCAGTCCCAGGCCAACGCCACGCAGGTTTGACTTGCAGATGGTCTCCCGGGCGCCTTCCTTGGCCTTGTGCAGAGCGGGCATGATAATGCCCATTAGCACGGCGATGATGGCGATGACAACCAGAAGTTCGATCAGGGTGAATGCCTTCGAGGGGTACTTCATGACGTTGCTCTTCTCCTTAGCGAGGGCCGGGAACAACACCCAACAGCCGTCGCGCTGCAGTGCCGTCCTTTCCCGCCGCGTCGGTACCGGTATCATAACACACAACCGGTACCGGCGGCAACCCGCTTGAGAAAAACATTCGTCCCAGCACGATTATTGCATGCCGATCGGCATTTCGATCATTTCTCGGTCTTCACATCCCCGGAGAGATTCTTGCCGAGCCAGAGCCCTGTCGCCCGGACGTGCATCGAAGTGACGTACACCTGGAGGACGTGCCCCTTGAGGTTCGCCTCGAGCAAGAGATCTTCCTTGCCCTGGCGCCGCCACTGGAAGGGACCGTCCATGTTCACGTCCAGGC
>JAFGCA010000105.1 GCA_016932895.1 Sedimentisphaerales bacterium
AAGGACCCGCCGTCGGAGGATCGCATCGGCTACGTGTTCGAATCGCCGGCCGGCACGTTCCCGGCCTTGGCGGTCAACGGCCCGGTCAGCGACGAAGAGCTGCACGGCCTCGTCGACAGCCTCCTTCCTGCGAGACAATACCTGAGTGATCAGGCGGCCGATTCACCGTCGGAGCCACGTTAGGCTCTGGTTCACCGGGAGGTATTCAGGCCGGGTCGCGAGGCCCGGCCTCTTTCCTATCCTGCCGAAACCGCCTTGCCGACCGGGATCGACTAATTTTTAATTTGTGGATTTATTTTGTTGACAGCCGGCCTACGCGCCGGTAGGCTGTATCCTCTGTTAAGGAGTATTCTTTCCTCCCTCGAAGTGTACCCCTTGTATAGGACCAGAGGGAAAGTACGTTTACAGGCCTCTGCGAGGTCTCAGGAGTAGAACACGTGGCAAAGGGAACAGTAAAGTGGTTCAGTGATCGCAAAGGTTTTGGATTCATCGTGCCGGACGATGGCGGTGAGGACTTGTTTGTCCATCATTCGAACATCAGCGGGGGTGGATTCAAGTCGCTTCAGGAAGGTCAGGCGGTGGAATACACCGCCGGACAGGGACAGAAGGGGCCCGAGGCCACCAACGTCTCGGCCTGCTGATTGTCGCCGAAATAGCTGAATCGGGGGTTCCGCGTCGGCGCGGGACCCCTTTTCATGCCGGAAGCAGCCAGCCCTGAAGGCACGTTCGGGCGATCCCGCGGGTCGCCGAAGCGAATCGGCACGATGTTTGCAGTGCCATTGAGCGTCTCCAGGAGTGTCGACAGGCTCTGGTGGCGGTACTTCATCAAAGCGGGCCTCTGCGGAGGGCAGACAAAAGAAGGGAGCCGTAATGGCAAAGGCACGAATAGGCGATACGGTAAAGGTCCACTACGAAGGCCGCCTGGAAGACGGCACGGTGTTCGCCAGTTCCATTGACGGTGATCCTGCGGAGGTGACTATCGGGGCGCGGATGGTGATTCCGGCATTCGAGGAGGCCATCATCGGCATGGATCCCGGCGACTCCAAGACGGTCACAATTCCTGAGGAGGCCGCTTTCGGGCCGCGTCGAGGAGAGCTCGTGCAAACCATCGATCGGGAGGGGCTGGCCGCGGGTCTGCAACCGGAAGTCGGCCAACGGCTTCAGGCGGTCGATGCCGAAGGAAGATCGATACACGCCGTCATCAGGGATATTTCCGACCAGACCGTCACCATCGACGCCAATCATCCTTTAGCCGGACAGGATTTGAACTTCGAGATAGAGCTGGTGGGGATCGTCTGACCGGAGTCGTTGCGGCAGTGCCGTCCACCCATTCATGGGGGCCGGAGCCATAGTCCGGTGGAGTGCCGTCCGGGTAAAATGTGCAGTATTCAGCAACATCTGCCGATAGATAGAACAGAGCTTCTCCTGCAACAGTATATACACCTCAGAACAGCCAGCCCGGAATCGCGGTTGCAGGGAAATTCACGAAACACCCCGAATCACCGAAATAGAAAATCGTCGTGAGCAGCGAAGCACGGACTGACTCCGAACCTCCACAGGAAAGGTGTCGTTTTGCGAGTATTGTTGGTTCAACCCGATCTACCGCAGGCGGTCGGCTTTCGCATGGTGGCGTTGCCGGAGCCGTTGCATCTGGAAATGGTGGCGTCACTGATCCCGGAGCACGACGTTCGCATTCTCGACATGCGCCTGGACGACAATCTTGAGGCGGCGTTGCGGCAGTTCTGGCCGGAGATGGTTGCCGTTACCGCGCTGACTCCCGAGGTATACACGGCCCGGAACATATTGGAGCGGGTCAAGTCGTTTTCGGCGGAGATATTCACGGTCGTTGGCGGTCACCACGCGACGCTTCTGCCGCAGGATTTCTTCGTTGGCCAGGTGGATGCCGTTGCCCTCGGTGAGGCCGAGCTGATGTTCGGGCCGTTGGTGCGGGCGGTGGCGGACCGTCGCGGCCTGGACGGCGTTCCCAATATCGTCTGGCAGAATCGCGACGGAATATTCATCCGCAACCATCGGTCGCAAGACCGCGTCGACCTGGGCCGTTTGCCCATGCCGTCTCGAGAGCTGACGGAATCCTATCGAAACGAGTACTTCTTCTTGTTCGACAAGCCGGACACCTCCGTCGCCACCTCGAGAGGCTGCCCGTTCCGGTGCAAGTTCTGCAGCGTTCACGAGTTCTATCGGGGCTGCATCAACCAGATGCCGGCGCAGAGAGTCGTAGCGGAGATCGGCACGGTCTGCAGCGACCACGTCACGCTCGTCGATGACAATTTCCTCATGAACCGCAGGCGCGAAGATACGATTGCCGATCTGATCAGGGCCGAGGGGATTCGCAAGAGATTCTCCATGGAGTGCCGCACGGATTCCATCGTGAGACATCCGGAACTGGTGGAGAAATGGACGGACATCGGGCTGTACGCCGTTCTCCTGGGTTTGGAGGGCGGCTGCGACGAAACCCTCAAGAACGTCAACAAAGCCTGCAACATTGACACCAACAACCGGGCCATCAAGATTCTCCAGGACCTTGGCGTGATCATCTGGGGCGCCTTCATCGTCGACCCGGACTGGAGCGAGGATGACTTCAAGCGGCTCAGCGACTACGTGAGCGAGAAGGAAATCACCCATACGCAGTTTACGGTTCTCACTCCTCTGCCCGGGACGCAACTGTACCGGGAGCGTTGTGACGATCTGCTGACGGGCGACTATTCCTGCTTCGACACGTTGCACGCCGTGCTGCCGACCCGCCTGCCGCGCGAGAAGTTCTATCAAAACTTTGCCGATCTGTATCGTCAGCGGAGCATCGGACCCTATTACGATCTGGTGCGAGCCGGAAAGATGACGATCGAGGACTGCAAGCGTGGCAAGGACATGCTGGATGCCATGGCGGATTGGGAGCGGTATATCGAGAACGACCCGGTCCTGGGCGAACCCCATGCGCCTGGCGACCATCCCGTGTCGAGACCGTCACGGACGGACTGATGCTCGCAGTGCCTGCTGTTGTCTTGCCTGCCGTGTGACATCGCGAGATTGGTGGTTTCTCAGAGCGACGCTGACTGGGAAATGTCCATCCGGAGAGGTATAATCCTGAGCTGTTGAATGAATGCAGCTTTGGATTGAAGGGTGGACTTATGGCCAAACATTTGAGCGCACTGACGATTCTGGTCTTTTGTTGCAGCGGTTTGGTGGAGGCGAAGGTCGGCTCGTGGGGCGACCAGGGCAACGGCACGTACAGGAACCCCGTGCTCAACGCCGACTATCCCGATTCCGACGTGGTCGAGCGCGACGGGACGTACTACCTGATCGCCTCGAAGAACCACATGTCCCCGGGCATGGTCATTCTCGAATCGAAGGACCTGGTCAACTGGTCGCTCCTCGGGCACGTGTACGAGAAGCTGAGCTGGGAGCCGATGTACGGCCCCGACGAGATGGCGGGATACCGGTGGGGCGTGTGGGCCGGCGATCTGGCGTATCACGAGGGGCGGTGGTACTGCTACATGATCGACACGAAGAGCGGCCTGTACATGACCAGCGCGCCGGACATTCGGGGCCCGTGGGACGAGCCCGTTTGCATGCTCCGGAAGCAGCGCTGGACCGACCCGGCCGTCTTTTGGGACGACGAGGCCAGAGAGGCGTACCTGGTTTGCAACTTCGGGGCTGGCGGCGCGGCGGCGGGCAACGAGATTCGGCTCTTCAAAATGAGCTGGGACGGGCGCAGGCTGCTGGACGAGGGCAAGGTGATCCACCGCGGCAGCGGCGCCGAAGCGGCGAAGATCTATCGCATCGACGGGCGGTGGTACATCTTCCTGGCCCAGTGGTTCCGGCCCGACCCGAGACGACCGTCGCCCGAGGCCTCCGAGGGAGATCGCAAGCAGCTCGTCTTGCGCTCCAAAGGCGACGACATCTACGGGCCCTACGAGCAGAAAGTCGTCATGGAGCGCGGCAACGGTGTGATTCGCAGTTCCTGCCAGGGTGCGCTGATGCAGGTGCCCGACGGGTCGTGGTGGTTCATCCATCAGTTGGTGCAGAACTGTCCCAACCCGTTCCAGGGCCGCCCGCAGTACCTCGAACCGGTGACCTGGGAGGACGGCTGGCCCATCATCGGCAAGGACGTCGACGGCGACGGGATCGGCGAGCCCGTGGGCGGCACCAGGATTCCGATTCCGGGCCATCCCATCGCCGCCCCGCAGACCGATGACGAGTTCGATTCCAAGACGCTCGGGCCGCAGTGGGAATGGAATCACAACCCGCGCGACGAGCGCTGGTCGTTGACCGAGAGGCCGGGCTGGTTGCGGCTGAAGGCGTCTGTGCCCGTTGGCAAGAAGGATTTCTGGGGCGCGTGCAACACCGTCAGCCAGCGCATCATGGGTACGGGCAAGGGCTTCGCCGAGGCGAAGCTGGACCTTTCGGGCATGAGACCGGGCCAGCAGGCGGGCCTGGTCCGCTTCAGTGTGGACTACCATCTGTGCGGCGTCCGCATGACCGAAACGGGACAGAAACGCCTGTTCTTCGACATCAACGGAAAGGTGACTGCCGGTCCGGCGATAGATTCCGACACGCTCTGGATTTGCACCGAGAACGACGGCGATCGGGCGTGCTTCGCCTGGACCTTCATGAGCGGCGGCCTCCAGCTCTTCGGCGGCGACGGGCCCGAATTCACGCTCAAGTTCGGCAAGTGGTGCGGCGACCGCCTGGGCCTGTTCTGCTGGAACGACGAGAAAGCCGAGGGACACATCGACGTCGACTACTTCCATTACAGCTACGACGGGCCGAAGGCCTCATCGGCCGACTGACGCCAGAGAGCAAAGCCAAGGAGAGAACGATGGACTTGAAACGTCGCGAGTTTCTGGAAATAACCGCCGGCGCGGCGCTGCTGCCGGCCCTACAGGGATGTCGATCCGTTTCGAATCGTTCAGCGGGCGGCGCGTCTCGTTCGCTGGTGACGGCCGAGGTGTTGCAGCAGGCCGCCGATGCGCCGGTCCTCCAGCTTGACGGACTTGACACGCCGCTGGTGATCGAATCGATCGAGCTGTTGCAGAAGGACCGCGAGTATTTCGTACGCGTCCGCTCGAAGGACGGGGCCGAGGGCCTGGCGGTGACGAATTCGCGGGCGGCGTATCTCCACCCGATCCTGAACCGGTTCGTCATTCCCTATTTCATCGGCAAGGACGCCCGCGATCTCGAAGAGCATCTGTTCGAAGTGTACCGCTTCCGCAGCAACTACAAGCTCCAGGGCATTGCCCTGTGGTGTCCCGTGGCCTGGGTGGAGTTCGCCATCCTGGACATGCTGGGCCGCGTGGCGGGCAAATCCATCGGCGAGTTGTGCGGCGTCGTCGTTCGCGAGAAGGTCCCCTTCTACATTGCCAGCGGACGCCGCGATAGCACACCCCAGCAGGAAGTCGAGTACCTGCTCGACCTCGTCGAGCGCAGCGGCGCCAAAGCCGTCAAGTTTCGTCTCGGGGGGCGCATGAGCCGCAACGCCGATTCCCTGCCCGGCCGGACCGAGCAGCTCATTCCGCTGGCCCGCAAGACCTTAGGCGACGACATCGCCATTCACGCCGACGCCAACAGCTCCTACGATCCGCCCCAGGCCATCGAAGTGGGACGCATGCTGGAGGACATCGACGCGGTCTACTTCGAGGAGCCCTGTCCCTTCGATCATCTGGAGGACACGAAGCGCGTCACGGACGCCCTGGCCATCCCGGTAGCCGGCGGCGAGCAGGAATTCAGCCAGCGGCGTTTTCGCTGGACGATCCAAAACCATGGCGTCGACATCGTCCAGCCCGACCTGCAATACTACGGTGGACTGATCCGCTCGACCCGCGTCGCTCGCATGGCCGCCCTGGCCGGCATGCCGACCACCGTGCACATCTCCGGCGGCTTCGGGTTCGTCTACATGCTGCACTTCGCCTCCTATACACCCGACGTCGGCTTGTATCAGGAATACAAGATGGGCGTCGAGAAGTATCACGGCTGGTTCAGCCCCCGTTTGGAGGTGCGCGACGGCGCCATCACCGTCCCCAAAGGCCCCGGCGTGGGAATCACCGACATCGAGAGTCTCGTCAAAGGCGCGACGCGCATCGCCTGAGACGGCTCAGCAAGAATTCCGCGCGATAGGACTCTGTCATCCTGAGTTCGACAGCGGCTTGCCCGCGGGGATACGCAAGAAAATGGCTCCCGTCCGGGGTCACTGCAGAAGTTGTTTCTGGGCTGGTGGTTGAGAGCACCCCGGGCACTCTCGACACTGTCGATGTTCTTAGGAGCTGAAGGGGAAGTCATCTACCGGGGACTCGGCCAGCGGTGTTGTTGCAGGTACTCGTCGACTTCCTCGGCGCTATGGAAGCGGCGGTCGTAGTTGACTTCGTAATAGTGCTTGTACTTCTGAAACATCGCGTCCGTGACGAACCCGTCGATGGCCGTGTTCTTATGGAGACGCGCCGGCGGCCCCAGGTAGACCAAGCCGGAGGCGAGCCTCGACCAGGGGACATCCGGTGCGCCCCTGCCCACGGGCAGGAGGATCCCGGCGAACGGGGATGCGTCCATGTCGAAGCCGATCCACTCATGGTCTCTTTGCCTCATGACACGATCGAGAAAGGCCGGATCGGCGCTGCTTCGCAGTCTGATCTGAAATACCCGGTCCGCCCATTTCTCTTTGAGCAGGCCTCCCATGGTTTTGTAGGTGCGTCCAAAGGCGGCCTCGGGCGGGTATTGGTACCGCGTCCAATCGTGGCCGAGCCCCACGAATAGAAGCCCCTTGTGTCCCTTGCGAACGATGTGCTCGGCCGCGGTTTGCGCCATGGTTCTGTCATATCGAATGTTCTCGTCCAGCACTTCCTGGAACTCCGGCGAATCCACGGGCTTCGTTCTGGCCACGATGTACATGCGGGCGACATCCAAATCGTGAGGCAGGCCGATGAGATGCATCTTCTCATCGTCGGGCTTTCGCGCGTGGTTCACTTGCCAGACCGCCTTGATGATGTCCCAGTGCTCCCGGGAGTTCCAGCCGGGGTTGCAGTCCCGGGCAAACTGCAAGACCGCCTCGGCGTCATACTTCGGCGCGCTGACGAGCTTCTCCAGTCGCTCGTTCTTGCTGTCCGGCGAGAACTCCCATCCAATCCACCGAACGTGCGCTTCGCGATAAAGTCTGGGGATGAGGTCGATGACGAAGTCCTTGTGTTCCTTGACGTTGTGCTCCTCGCCCAGGATTACGACCTGGTACGTGTCGAAAAGCCGGACCACGTACTCCGGCGCCGGCCTGGCATTTCGGTCGAGCCATTGAGCCAAATAGGGATCATCCTTCTGCGTCACCCGTTCGGCGGCGACCCCTTCACCTGAATGAAGCCAATCGGGAACAGGAATGTCCTTCGGTTTCTCCGCGCCCGGGGAACCGACCGACAGCAGCAACGAAATGAGAATTGCGTAGATTTGTGCGTTCATTCTATCTCTCCCTTCGTAACAGGGTTTCCCCGGTTTATCCCATCCGCACACGGGAATCAATGCTGCGATGGTATACGACGGCGTCCTCTTCGTCAATGCCCGGAGATCAACGCCCGCTTGGGGAAAAGGCAGGTTGACGGGCGTGGGAAATTTGGTGGTAGACGTACAGAAGTCACGGGGTCATAATGGCGTCAGTGATCAGGATCTTCCCGTGCCCGTCATGCAATGGGGTCGGTTGCGCAGGCCGCTACGTACGGAGAAGGAGTCGTTCATGCTACGGGACGAATGGTTGAAGGGCGATGGAACCGGGGGTGTTCTTGGGAGAAAGTGCGTATGAGCGGTTTTTGGAAGAGGTTGTTCGGGGCCAAAGAAGCGGGATCGAATGGGCCGGGCCGATGTCGAATATGCCAGGCCGACTTGGCGGGCCAGTCGTTTGGCAAAGAAGTAAAGCAGTATCGGGACCTATGCGATGCCTGTGCTACGAAGGAATACGAATCCGGGCATGTCGTACAAGAAATGACGTTGAAAGACGGGAGCATGGCCAAGGTCGTCAAGTGCCTCCCCGTCGAGCGTGCCAAGGTTGAGAGCCTGGACATCAGCGATGCCCAGGAGATCGTGCGTTGCGTCACGGAGGAGCTGCAGCGGACGGGCACCTATCAGCCGTGGAATATGACAATCTCCGGCTACGAGAGGGATTCCCGCGAGCTGCTCGAGATTCCGGACGTGCGGGCCTGGTGCAAGAAGTGCCTGGACGAGATGCCCCACCTGATGGCCCTGTTGTCTCAGGACACCATCAATTGGTTCGTTTTCTGTGTGGTCGATGTCAAAGTCGTCAGGAAACAGGGCGGCAAAATGGAAATCGACATGCAACTTCCACAGGAAGATGTCCAGATGTTCGCAGTGAATAACATGTTTACACGGATGTGGTTCACCGAGTGCGGAGTGGAGAATGCCAAAGGGGCAACGATGGCGCGCCAGGCCCTGCGTCGTCTGCCCTGGTTCAAGGATATGCCGGAGATCTAAAGGGACTGCGGCGCCCCGCGCCTTTGACGTAAGAGAGAACGCAAAGTCTTTGCGGCAAGGTTCAGGTGGAAGGAATCAGCCATGATATCGAGACGAAACTTTCTGCGCTGCGCGGGATTGGCGGCGGCATCCGTCGTGACCGGCAAGACGGTCGCGCGGGCCGCGGCGTCCAAATCGCGCAAGCCCAACTTTTTACTGGTCCTAGCCGATGATTGTACGTACAGCGACCTGCCCCTCTACGGCGGGCGCAACGCGGCGACGCCGAACATCGACCGGCTGGCCGCCCAGGGCCTGGTCTTCGACCGCGCCTATCTCAGCTCGGCCATGTGCCAGCCCTGCCGGGCGGAGCTCTACAGCGGGCTGTATCCCATGGGCAACGGCTGTGCCTGGAACCATTCGGCCAGTCGGCCCGATCTGACCAGCATGCCGCACCATCTCGGCGGCCTCGGCTATCGCGTTGGCTTGGCGGGCAAGGTGCACGTCGGGCCGGCCAAGGCCTTTCCTTTCCAGACCGTGGACGGATTCGACGCTAACTGCGTTCGCAATCCGACCCGGCCGCACGATACGCAGCACATCCGTCGCTTCATGACGGCCGATTCGGACAAGCCCTTCTGTCTCGTCGTGGCCCTGGTCGAGCCGCACGTGCCCTGGGTGATGGGCGATGCGTCCCGGTATCCGCCCAAGAAGCTGCACCTGCCGCCGAATATCGCTGATACGCCGCGTACGCGCGCCGACTACGCCCGCTACCTGGCCGAGATCACCTATATGGACGGGCAGGTCGGCGAGATTCTCAAGGTGTTGGCCGAGACCGGCCGGGCCGATGACACCCTCGTACTCTTCACCTCCGAGCAGGGCGCCCAGTTCCCGGGCTGCAAGTGGACCAACTGGGACACGGGGCTGCACAGCGCGATGATCGCCCGCTGGCCCGGCAAGATCGCGCCCGGACAGCGCACCGACGCGATGGTTCAGTACGCTGACGTTTTGCCGACGCTGATGGAGGCCGCCGGCGGCGCCGCGGCGGCGCACGACTACGACGGGACGAGCTTTCTGCCCGTCCTGCTGGGACGCAAGTTCACGCACCGCCGCTACGTCTATGGCATGCACAACAACATTCCGGAAGGGCCGGCCTATCCGATCCGCACGGTCAGCGACGGGAAGTACCGTTACATCCGCAACCTCCGGCCGGACGAAATCTATATCGAGAAGCACCTGATGGGATGGACCGGCAAGGGCGAGCTGAACAACCCGTACTGGTCGACGTGGGTGCGCGAGGCCTGGGCCGACCGCCATACGTACGACCTGGTCAAGCGCTACATGACCCGGCCGGCCGAGGAGCTGTATCACACCGCGCAGGACCCGTACGAGATGACCAATCTCGCCGACGATCCGGCCGCTGCCGATATCAAGGCCCCCCTCAGCGCCGAGCTCGACCGCTGGATGAAACAACAGGGCGACCCCGGCGCGCCGCAGGATACGTCCGAAGCGATCCAGGCCGCCCGTCGGGGCAAACATCTCTACGGCGCGCGCCCGAAGCCGTAACGCCGGCGGGAAGAGACCAGTGCTTCATTACTCGTCAAATGATGAGTATCGTCCAGACGTTCTGTGTGGCAGCGTCAAGCGCAGCTTGGCGATGGCGCCTCTCGAATCCGAACGAACCATCGCCAAG
>JAFGCA010000106.1 GCA_016932895.1 Sedimentisphaerales bacterium
CTGCTGGCGGCGCTGATCGTGCCGGCCTTTGGCGTGTTGTCGGCCCTGGTTTCGGTGCTGGGCGTGGCCTTTGTCGTGGGCTATCTGTTGCGGCCCAAGATCGAGGTGCGCGGCACGCTGCCCGAGCACGTCGTCGCGGGGCAGACGGCGCAACTGAGATACGTCCTGCGCAACGTCGCGCGGCTGCCGGCGTACGATCTGCGCGTCCGCTTCCACGCGCTGCCGCCGTCGATCGCGCAGGTGGGCGAGGGGCACGCGGTGACGCGTCTGGCGCCGGGCGAGACGGCGGAGGTGACGGTCACGATCCGGCCCGCGCGCCGGGGCTTCTACCGCATCGAACCGCCCCTGTGCGAGTCGGGCTTCCCCTTCAACCTGTTTCGCTTCGGCTCGGGCCATGGCGGCGCCGAGACGCTCGTGGTTCTGCCGGCGTTTTCGCGGTTGCAGATCCCGGCGCGGGCGGCAAGCCGTCACGTTCACGCCAGCGGGGCACGCCTGGCCGGTCGCATGGGCATCGCTCCCGAATACATGGGCAACCGCCCTTTTTTGCCCGGCGACTCGCCGCGGCGGATCGACGCCCGCGCCTGGGCGCGCCTGTCCGTGCCGGCCACCAAGGAATACGACGACGACATCGACAACTACGGCGCGCTGATTTTGGATACGCGCGTGCCGCCGGCGCGGCTGCGGGAGGGCCCGTACGAGGTCGAGGAGCTGGAGGCGGCCGTCAGTTTGTGCGCCTCGGTGGCGTTCACGATCCACAGCGACTGTCTCATCGACTTTCTCCTGGCCGGGACGAATCTGCACGATCTGGCCGGCTGGCCGCGCACCATGCGCCTCGGCAAGATTCACGAGCTCCTGGCGGCCGTGGAGCCGGCGCAGGAGTACTCGCTCGATCCGCTCGGGCCGGACCTGGCGGAGCAGTTCTATGAAATATCCCGGGCATTCTTCATTCTGTTGCGCTGGGACGAAACGTATCGACCGTTGCTGGAGGCGGCCGACCGGGCTGGGTGTCACAGCACGGTTCTGATTGTCAACGGTTCCAAGGCGGCCCCCGTGGACGAAGAGGCGCGCAAGTGGGCCCGGCAGGTCCGGTTCCTGGCGGCCGATGAGATCCTGGCGCAGCGAGTGGAAGGCGTATGAAATCGCAGAAGACCATTGCAACGGTCATGATCGTGGCCGGCTCGGTGCTGGTGGGCTGGGCCTCGCGGGACATTGCCTTCCCTGCGATCCTGTGCATGCTGGGGTTGCTGGGTCTGCAGCGTCGGCTGACGTGGGAGCTGCGGCCGGAGCGGCGCGTCATTGCATCGCTGCTCCTGCTGCTGCTGGCGATGCTGTTCGCCGTTCACTATCGGTACATCGGCAGTCGCGTCCCGACGGAGGACGCGGCGCTGGTCGCCTGGCAGACGATCGCGCGCTATTTTCTCGCCTCGATGATCCTGGTTTTGTTTCTCGGCTCGCCCAACCGGCTGCCGCCTTCGCTGGGTCTGTTTCACTTGGCTGCGGTGCTGGCGGCCGCCCAGGCGCTCCTGCTGGATGATATGTACATGGCCTTTCGGCTGACGGAAGTGTTTGGAGTCGTCATGTTGGTGCTCTATGCGGCCGCGGCGCGCGGCGCCGGGGACGCGCTCGTTCCGCGCCGGGCCGGGCGCGTCTCGTATGGTTTCGCCTCGGCCCTGGTGCTGGTCTTTGCCGCCAACTGCGGCTGGATCGTCGGCTCGGTGCTCTACCGACACGTGGAGATTCTCGACTACCTTCCTGGATGGCCCTGGCGTGCCAACTCTGGCATGGACGGTTCTCTGCAGACGGTGGCGCGGGTGGGTTTCTCCGACTCCGGCCGGCTCTCCAGCGTGCTGCAGATCAAGGGAGAGCAGGACACGACGGCGGTGCTGAGTATCGCCTGCGAGCGCAGTCCGGGCTACCTGCGGGCCCGGGCGTTTGAGAAGTACCGGCATTCCGCGTGGACCGATTTGTCCCACCGCGACGATGTTCCGTACACCCGCAACTCGCCGTTCGGTATGCGCTTTGTGGGGCGCAACAACGTCTTTCGTCTCGGCAGCGCGGACGTCTCCGAGTTCGAGATCATGACGGTGCGTCACGAGGCGACGATCACCAACCTTATCTTCACGCCGCTGGGGGCGTCTTTCCTCGAAGCGCCGTTCAACTTCGTGATGCGCGACGACCACGACATTGTCTACCCGCCCAACGTGCGGAACAATCTGACCTATCGGATCGCTTTCGGCGGGGCCGCTCGTCGCCGTCCGGGGACCATGCAGCACTACCGCCTGCTGGAGATTCCGCCCGATCTCGACCCGCGCGTCCTGCAGTTGGCCGAGAGGGTCTTCGCCGGATGCAATACCACCGATGAGAAGATCGAAGCCGTGATCCGGCATTTTCACAGCAACTACAATTATTTGCTGGGTATGGAGGTCCCGGAGGGGCGGGACAACCTGGATTACTTTTTGCTCGAGGCGTCTACCGGGTATTGCGAGTATTTCGCCTCCGGCGCGGCAATCCTGCTGCGTTTAGCCGGCGTGCCGACTCGCTACATCACCGGATTCCTCGTGACTGCCAAAGACGACGAGGGCGAGTTGTGGGTGGCGCGGAACATGGACGCGCACGCCTGGGCCGAGGCGTGGGACACGGATCGCGGCCAATGGACGATTGTCGAGGCCACGACGCAGGACGCGCTGGCCGCCGGCGCGACGGAGGAGGATTTGGGCCCGGGTGTGGGGTCCACGTATCTCTTTCTGCGTCAGCTTCTGGAATCCCTGCATGCCTATGGTCTCCTGGGTCCTCTGACCTGGCTGCTCTCGTCGTATCGGCTGATCGGCGTGGTGGTGATCCTCTCGATGCTGTCGGCCGGTCTGGTGTGGTGGGTCCTTCGGAGGTGGAGCAGGAAAGCGGTTCGTGGAACGCGCGGGGCGATGTCGGGTGCGGACTTTGCGATGCTGCACAAGATGCTGGCGCGGATGGACCGCAAGGTCCGAGCCGCCGGCCCGCGTCGCGAGTTCAGTGAGACATTGCACGCCTTCTCCCGGCGGTTGCGCGGTCGGGACGACCGTCGCGGCCTCTGGATGCGCATCGCCGACTGGTACCGCGACTACGCCGACCTGCGCTACGGCCGCACCATCGCCGCCGAACGCATCCACCGCCTCCAGCAACGAGCCCAAAGACTCCGCCATTTCCTGTAGCACGCGCCGGTCATTGGACAATGACCCTAACGTCGTTCAGTTTCTGACGGTACGTGATGCTGACATCGATGCGAAAGATGATCGTGGTGCGACGCCTTTGCACAAAGCGGCCCAATACGCGAACACCAAGATGGCAGCCGCCTTTATCGAGAACGGCGCCGATGTGAACGCACTGACGACGAAAGGCCGGACTCCCCTTGATTACGCCTACGAAACCGACAGAGACGGAAAACGCGGTCTTGTGGAGCTTCTCCGCGCCGCCGGTGGCGACACGGGCAGAAACGTTCGTCAAGAGCGGTTAGAGAGGCAGTGACGACACCCGTTTTGCTGCCTCTGTTCGGGTGACGTCGGCGCCGCCCGTGGTGTCGCCAGGCTGCGTTGCTTGTGGGCGTGTGGCGCGCCCTGCAATTGTCGTGTTCGTGCTGTATCCTGAGAACAGCGAAAAGAAACGCGTGGTGGACTTAACGGGTATAGTGATGACAAGGTGAGAACTGATGTCGGCAAGCCCTTTCAGGAGGCCGCAGCCGGTAACTCGGCAGCAGATCCGCGCGATGGTCGAGCGCATTGTCAGCCGGTTCGGCCCGGAGAGAATCATTCTTTTCGGTTCGCGCGCTCGCCGTGATGCCGACCCGGATAGCGACGTCGATCTTCTCATCGTTATGCCGGTGAAGGGCTCGCGCTGCAAGAAAGCGGTGGAAGTTGCTGTGTCCCTGCACGATTTCGCCGTCCCAAAGGATGTCATCATCGTCACCCCGGAAGAATTCGAATGGCGCAAGGACGTGGTAGGTATTATCGAGTGGCCCGCGGCGCGTGAAGGGGAGGTCTTGTATGCCCGAGCCTGACAAAATCGCGGGGGTCGTGCAGGAGTGGATCACCAAGGCCGAGAACGATCGGAAGAACGCGACGCACACGCTCAAGTTGGGCCGCGTCCGTCGTGAGGTACGAGGGCTGATGGAAGGCGAAGCGCTTTTCTGAATCGCCCTCGGTAAGTTCTGCCAGGATACCGGTGTCAGCGTCGAGGCCCGAAGGCTTGACGATGGCTTGCGTCGGATTGGGGTGGACGGTATTGGACCTTGCGAGAGAGTTCTTAGCCTATGAGTTCGTCGAGGATTTTGGTGTAGGTGTCACGGGGTTGCAGGCCGACGAGGCGGCGGACGGGTTCGCCGTTGACGAAGAACAGGACGGCGGGAATGGCCTGGATGCCGTAGCGATTGGCCAGTTCGCGGGCGTGGTCGACCTTGATCTTGCACACCACGGCCCGGTCCTGATATTGGGCCGCCAGCTCATCGATGGTCGGCGCCAGCCGGCGGCAGGGCGGGCACGAGTTCGAGTAGAAGTCGACCAGCACCGGTTGTTCCGCTTTCAGGACGTATCGTTCGAAGTCGGCGGCGTTGTCGATATGTATGGTCGCGCTTTCGCCGTCGCTTGCGGGTTTTGGCGGGCGCGTCGAGCCGGCGGAGAAGGCGAAGACGCCCCCGAGCGTCGCGCCGAAGAACGCCCCGCGCCACGGATTGGCGGTGAGCGGACACGCTCCCGTGGTGCATTTGCCAAAGTACCCCATGGCTGCCCCGAGGGCTCCGCCGAAGAACAATCCTGCTGCCAACTGAATGAACATGACTTTTGTCATCGTAAGGTCTCCCAATCTGTTTTTCCTTTGCACCGGGGCCGTTTGGGCGGGGCCTTATAGTGCCGCCTCCAGCAATTCCAGCGCGTGCGTCACTTGTTGCAGTTTCTTTTCGTCGAGCCGGCGGCGGATACGATCTTCGCAGGCGGCCATACGCTCGGTCATTCGCCGCCTGGTCCTGCGTCCTTTGGGCGTGAGCGAAACAACCACCGCGCGTCGGTCCTTCGTGCTGGGCCGGGCTTTGACGTAGCCGTTGGTCACCAGCTTGCTCAGCACGCGGCTGCCGCGCGAGGGCGAGAGCCCCATGCCGGTAGCGAAGGCGCAGCCGGACATCACTCGATCCTCGTCCAGAACGATCAGGCCGTTGAATTCGGCCTGCGACAAGCCCATTTCCTCCTGAATCTGCTCTTCGTTGCCCTGGCACCGGTATTTGATAGCCAGAATCAACTCAAAAAGGCGCTTGCTCATGTTCTTCCCCGACGAGAGCGTCCAATAAATGCTATTAGCAATAATTGCTCTTAGCAATTAATGTGAAATACGCCCGGAGTTTCAAGCATGTTCGCGCGTTCTTGTGCCAATTGGAAGAGACCCGCCGGTGGCGTTTGTCGCAGACCGAGCGGTGCCTGCCCGGTTCCAGGGAGTGGTTTACCGGGGCAGGCCGGGTGCTTACGCGGCGGTCTTTCCTTTCATCCAGGGGCAGGTCTGTCGCTGGGGGCAGTCGCGGCAGCCGTGCTGGCGGGAGAGCCAGGGCAGGATCGCGAAAGCGTCGATGGCAAACGCCACGGCCAGGATCGCCAGGGGCCACGTGAAGCCCCGAACCAGGGCCGGTACGGTCGCGATCAGCGGCAGGAACCAGAGGGGCACGATGACGGGGATGTGCTTCTTGAATTTTTCGTTGAATCGATCCTCGCTCTGCCGGCGGCGCAGGCGGGCGGCGATCTTTCCGTATCCGCAGGGACAGGCGTCAGTATCCCAGAATCGACAGAAGGGGCACACGAAGATCATGATCCATAACGCGCCAAGCAGGCCGTAGAGGACGTAGCCGGTCGCCGCGATCCCGGCCAAAGCCAGTCCTCGAAAGGACTGGAACAGGACGATCGCACCGAGGACCGTCATGATGATGTAGGGGAGATTGTGCAGGAGGGCGTCGGCGCCTTTGTACGTCCGCGCGGGAAGGGGATGGCAGGGGCCTTGCGGGGCTTCGTGAGCGTCGTCGTCCATGGGTACTCCTTGCTCCGTCTTTTTGGTCGTTGCGGGCCGCTTCTCGAATCCTCACGGTCGGGTCGGCCCGTTCGCAGAGGCCGTTACCGTTTTCTACCGGTATTC
>JAFGCA010000107.1 GCA_016932895.1 Sedimentisphaerales bacterium
CCGGCAGCCAGCCCGACTGCCCGGTAACACACCCGCGCTCTTCGCCGAACAAAATTGACCACGCTGTGAGAAATGCGGGTTAGAGGGTTTCAAATCGCGATGGATAATGCCTTTTTGGTGAGCGTGCTGTACAGCTCCGCAGACGTGTAGGAACAACTTGAGTCGCTCTTGGATCGTCAAGCGGTATTTGTCGCAATGCTGCGTGATGGGCATTCCCTTGACGTGCTCCATGACAAAGTAGGGACGTCCGCTTGGGGCCAGTCCCGCATCGTAGACACGGGCCACGTGGGGATGCTCCATCAGCGCCAGGGCCTGCTGCTCGGCCCTGAAACGGTTGAGCACTTGCTTGGAGTCCATGCCTGGCTTGATGATCTTCAGGGCGACGTGCCGTCGCACGGGCTCTTGTTGCTCCGCCAGGTAGACCACACCCATGCCGCCTTCGCCGAGGATGTCCAGCAAACGGTATCGACCGATCCATCCGCCGAGCTTCTCCACCGGGGAAGGCAAAGGTGGGCCATGCTCATCGTGCTCATCGACTCCGTCGGCGGCCAGACCGAAGGAGAGCAATCGGTCGAGCTGCTCTGGTTCAGCTCCAAATGTCGAAGGTCTATCTGCCATCACGGTCAACCAGGTTGGATGCCGATCTGTCCGGCCCACCCGCAAGCGAACCATCCCACCAAGAGATCCGGAAGATCAACGTCCGTCTTGCGCGCCGAAATGCCACGTTTTCAACATGTCCTGCAGTTCTTCGTCGGCCTCCTCGTCGGAAAGGACCGTGCTGCGAAGATGCTGGCGCAAAGCGGTCCGAAAGCGTCGTTTGACGGTAACGATCATATTGGAGGCCGTGGCCTCGGAGGCGATGCCCAACCTCTCGCAGATTTCGCCCATGGAAGGGGGCTCGACGTTTCGCAGAGCCGGCTGCAAGACCCTGGCCTTGAAGACATTCCAGTGCGTTGCCAGGCCGTGTTCCAGGCAGTCGTCCTCGACCTCGGCGAGTGTCTCATCGAGGATGGCGGACTTCCAGGCGTAGACAAAGCAGTCCTCGGGACTCCAGTTGGAGATCGTGTGTGGCAGGACCGGGGGATTGCTAATGTCCAGTGGCACGAGCTTGTCCTTGGGGATTTGCTTCCGGGCGGTCTCCTTGCGTCTTTCGTCGATCAAGTACTGCTTCAAGGCATGCAGCAGGAGCGCGCGAAATCGTCCTTTCCCGGGATCGGCCCGTTGGATGAGGCTGCGGCTTAGCACCACGTCGTGAAGGAAGCCCTGCGTTAGGTCTTTCGCTTGCTCGTTGTTGCAGCCCTTCTGCCGCAGGTAACAGTAGACCGGTTTCCAGTAGCGCTGAAGCAACAATCCGACCAGAGCGCGATCCGGGTCCGCTTCTCTTTGGATATTGGCGATCAGCGACCAGTGCGTCGTGAGGAACGTCTGTGTTGTTCCGCCGATATCTGTCTGGTCACGAGCTTTCATCTTGCTTACTCCAGCCAACCTGGTCGCATCGCCCTCCCATTGTAGCAGGTCGCGAGGACACAAGTAAGCCGTATCCGCTCAACAATCACCGATGTCCGAGTTTTTTTGAGCAGAATTGTGTACCCGGCGCAAGGCCGCACGTTCCCCCCCGGATGACTTTGTAGACAAACGGGTCAACTGCGCAGGTGGCCGGTGAATGTACCTGGTTTCGATGGTCCAGTCACAACTTTGAAGACGAAAGGAGAAATGGTTATGTGTAAACAAAAAATTGAGCGAAGGACGGCGTTACTCGCTGTATTATTGCTGGGCCTGCTGGCCGTGACGCCTTGGGCGGTGGTCACCGGGAGCGGGGAAATGGCCGAAGCCACTGCCCCCGCGCCAGGCCGGTCACTGGAAGGTATCTGGACGACGATGGTGCCGGTCAGTCCGGAGTTGGCCTCCATCAACTCCTTTGTCATTACTGCCCAGGGTTCGGAAGGCCTGATGTATACGGTGGTCGGCAAGCATCCCCAATGCTCGCCCACTCTGTTGGGCTACTTTCCGCAGGGCGAGCGATTGTCGGATATGATGGGCTACTGTGTCCGCACGAACGCCGAGAGCGGGCATTTGAGCGTTCTCTGGCACGGAGTCAAGGAAGGTGGGCCGGAGTCAATGGGAATCGGCGAGATTGTTTTCATCGGTGTGCTGTCGGGCAACGTGGAGTTTATCGATGCCGACGCACTGCAATTCGCCGGCACCATTTCAGCGTACGCGCCCGACCAGGATGCAGACGGGGATCGACTGCCTGACGAGGGTGCGGTGCCGTTGCTATGCGTTCCCGCCGACTTGACCTTGAAACGCCTGCCGATGCCTCCCTCCTGCGAGCCGACGCCGTTGCCCCCAGGAGTCGAATAGGCCAAAACCTGGCGATTGATACGAAGCCGGGTCGCTGCCACGGGGCCCGGCCCTCGTTTCTGGTATAGACGGAAAGGTAGGTGAGTCGTGAAGCGCACACAGCTATCCTCGATTCGTATCGTTCAGATAAAAGCTGTCTTTACGGTAGTCTTGTTGGTTACTTGTGGCAGAAAAGCAAGCGCAGATTTCATCTTCGGTGAGGCAGTGAATCTGGGGCGCATGGTCAACAGCGCTTCAGTCGAGGCTAGTACCTCGACCTCGGCAGACCACCTGGAGCTGTATTTTAGTTCGAACCGCCCGGGAGGGTTTGGTGACTTGGATATATGGGTCGCCACACGTCAAAACATCAGTGCACCCTGGGAACCACCGGTAAATCTCGGTGCCGCAGTCAACACGCCGCACGTAGAGGCGTATCCAAGTCTCTCTGCTGACGGTCTGACTCTGTACTTCAGTGACCTCTATTCCGGTACGCCCAGGCCCGGAGGTTTAGGCGGCGCAGACATCTGGATGACCATCCGTGCAAGCCGCAACGATGCCTGGGCAACGCCAGTGAATGTAGGGGCGCCGATCAACAGCTCCGCCATGGATGTCAGCCCGACAGTCTCTGGCGATGGCTTGATGTTGATCTTCGCCTCTTCCCGTGCCGGAACGGGCGGACCGTATGACTTGTGGTTATCGCAGCGAGCGACCGCGTACGACCCTTGGGGACCGCCGGTGAATCTCGGGGCTACCGTCAACAGCACCGCCTATGGCGATCTGGAATGCAGCCTATCGGCGGATGGTCTGGCCTTGTTCTTTGCCTCCGGCCGGCCCGGCGGCCTGAGCAATTATGATCTGTGGATGACCACGCGCGAGAGCCGCGAAGCCCCTTGGACTGCCACGGTCAATCTCGGTGCGGTCGTCAACAGCACTTCGACAGAAGGAGCCGCGGGCCTCTCAGCTGATATGAGAACTCTCTACTTCGATTCAGACCGCCCGGGCGGGTCCGGTGGCTATGACCTATGGGCGGCACCGATCACCCCTGTGGTTGACTTCAACGGTGATGGAACGGTAGCCACCGACGATCTTGTGCGGCTGATCCAATCCTGGGGGAAAGAGGATCCATTAGCGGACATCGGTCCTGGACCGTGGGGCGACGGTAAGGTCGATGCAGCGGACCTGGAGGTTCTCATGGGCTACTGGGGCCAGGAAGTGCCAGATAGCACGCTCGATGCCCACTGGAAATTCGATGAGACCGAAGGCCAAGTGGCCTTCGATAATGCGGCCGCCCATAACGGCACGATTTTGGGTGTGCCCGCGCGGCAGCCCTCCGCCGGAGTCGTGGATGGAGCGCTCGAATTCAACGGGATGACTTTCGTTGTCGCCGACTTAGTTCTGAATCCGTCGGACGGTCCCTTTAGTGTTCTGGCCTGGATCAAAGGGGGTGCTCCTGGACAGGTCGTTTTGTCACAGACTGGCGCAGCGAATTGGTTGTGTACTGATTCCGCAGAAGGTTGTCTGATGACAGAACTCAAGGATTCCGGTCGGAGTGGCGTACCTCTGTCATCACTAACGACCATCACTGACGTCGCCTGGCATCGGATAGGCTTTGTCTTGGATGGCTCATGCAGGCATTTGTACGTTGACGGCGTGGAAGTGGCTAACGACACCACGCCACTGTCCAGACTGGGAAGTGCACATGGCGGCCTATACTTCGGCGTCGGCAGCACTCTCTCTCCGCACACCTTTTGGTCCGGCCTGATCGACGACGTCCGCATCTATAACATCGATAAGGACCTGGGGGCGGCGTTTGTCCAGCCGCTCGATCAGGTTGGCGATCCAGTCCTGGTTCTTCCTGCTGGCATGCACGATCAGCGAAAACGTCCCCGGGTCGGGAATGATGGTCACCATTTCGTCGGTTTTGCGGATTACCTGTTCGACTTTGCCCTCGGCATCGGTAATGGTTTCTTGAATGAGCTTGTCCAGCACCTGCGCCAGCTTCTCCGGGTCCTGGTTTTCCAGAGGAAGGATGAAGACCAGGAGATATACTATCCGGCAGTCATGCGCGCAATAGTGGAGACGGGATTCGATGGCTATGTGGCGCATGAGTACACGCCGACGCGTGATCCTGTGGAGTCACTCGTACAAGCGGTGAAGGCCTGCGATGTGTAGGTGAGACCCGACACACAAATGGCAACGCACAAGTGGAAATTCAAGGCGCATTTCAGAAGCGGTGCGTATGGCTGGAAGGGTACTTCGCTTGCCAGTAAGTGGATTACATGAGCCAGTGAGTTGCACCAAAAATCTGCACCAACCGCGCACCGTTGGCGCTCGGTTGGCTCTCGGCTGCCCCTCGGTCTGCATCATAAGTTCATTCTCAGCAGTCATTAGTGTTTCTGTGGCAAAGACGTAGGAAGGGCGTCTACGGATTAGAAATCCGTTGCTCTATCCAACTGAGCTACGGGCGCTCATTCGGCTCACTCCTTTCAGTATAGACGCTTCCCTGCCATGGCGTCCACCGCTCTGTCGATGCTACTTCTCAAAAGCCATCACTTCCACCAGGTGCCGGCCGGTGTTGGCGGAATTGCGTGTTTGGGTCACGCGGATGTAGCGCACCGGGCGCGGAGCGAAACGGCACGTATATCCATCTCTGGTGGAGGGCGTTTCGTTGTCTGTTCGGTCGGCGACCGTATCCCAATCTTTGCCGTCCGTGGAGGTTTCGACGGTAAAACCGTAGTGCCGAGTGTCTCCGTAGTAGCCGACCACGACAATTCGGCCGACCGCTGTCGGCTTTTCGAGATCGACCTGCCACCAGGCATCTCCGGGGTGGTGCTGGACGTCGGTGGCCCAGTAGCTGTCGGTGTCGTCGCTTCGTCCGTCGTTGGCGAGATTCGCCGGATTCGGGGATAAGGCATGAGAGCACGTCGCAGGCTTGCCCGTGGTAAGACTTGGCACGTTGGGCTTGGCCCAGTCGTATGTCCGCTCGTAGAGATCAACCATCGTCGGGAAGTCCCAGCGTTTCTTCTGATCCGGTCGTTGTACGACGCGGACGTTGGGAAGCGAGCTTGCCAGGGGGCGCGACTTCGGTAACGTGAGAACGATGCGCTCGGGTGGATTTCGTTTCGGCGGATCGAGATCGACCTCGACGCCCTCGGCGGTGCCGCGAACCGTCAGCGCCATCTCTCCGAAGTGCGTGGGCAAGCGCTCGAGGCAAATCTCTCTGCCCTCTTCGAGCCACCAGTCGGGAACGGCCGCCAGCAGGTGCAGCTCCTCGCCGGCCTCATGGACGAGCATGTGGCGGAGCATGATCGCATAGTTGCACGCCCCGGTCACGTGTGGGATCGTGTGGCCCCAGGCCATGCGCCTCTTGTAGTAGATTCCTTCGGGAAACGCATGAGCGGCGGTGGAGTGGAGCAGGTACCAGTAGAAGTCCTCGACGACCTGCTCGTGCTCGCCTCGGACCAGGTCGGTCATGGTCGTATAGGCGCCCATGTAGGGATGAATGGCCTGGACGTTTCCGCCGCCTTTCCATTGGATCGTGCCTTCGATGTACCCGCCGGCAAAATCCTCGCGGACGTGCCGGCTCAGGGCGGCGACGCGCGGGTCGTCGCGCTCGAACAGTTCGGTGGGCCAGAGCGTTTCGGTATTGCCCCAGTGGGTGCCGTCTTTCTCCCAGCTCGGAGGGAAGTGCTTGAGGCCGGTGTTTTTCCAGGCGGCGTCGAAGTCGGCGCGGTAGGCCTCGGCTTCGGCCCGCAGTTGCGCGGCCTCGTCGTCCTTTTCAAGGACTCGCGCGGCCTCGGCGGTGCAGAGCATCGCCCGCAGATTCCAGACGTCATAGCCGACGATGTGGTTCTGGGCTCCCCAGAGATACTCGCCGTCGGCCGGGGCGGTGGGCAGCAGGCCGGCAAAGGGCGCCGCGGTGCTGCGCCGGGCCTTCATCGTCCACTGGGCCGCACGCACCATCTGGGGGTACACGCGTTCGAGGAAAGCTCGGTCGCGCGTGATTCGGTAATATTGCCACAGTGTCCATACCGCCTGGCCGTTGGCGTCGAACTGGCCGTTCTGCGATTCGAATCGGCCGTCGTCGCGCTGGCGCACGAGGTAGAGCGCGATCGCTTTGGCCGCGGAGTTCATGAGTCCGGCCTCCTCCAACTCCATGACCTGATAGGCGCCGTCGCGGATGTAAAAGACGTCGTAGAAGTCCTCGCCGCCATGGACCTCGCCGTGGTCGTTGGCAATCAACTGGCAGACGTGGGCGGCCAGCAGCGCTTCGGTGGCTTTGCGGCAGGGCACTTCGATCTTGGCCGCACGGTCCATCACGCCTTGCCAGTATTCCGTGGTGCGTCTGAGCCACAGGTGTGCATCCTCTCCGTCGTACTTCTCGGGGTTCTCGACGGGGAAGAATGGGTATCGGGCGATTTCCTCGCTTGATTCGCCGGGCGCCAGTCGCCACGACCAGGAGTATTTGCGAGTATGCTCGACGTCAGCCTTCGCGACACTTTGTTCTTCCGGAGTTCTCGGCGCTTTGACCTGCAGGTTCGGTCCGATCTCGACGCTTGCCTGGACGGGCTTGTCGGAGTTGTTTGTGGCTTTGACGCGGATCCAGTTGAGGAAGTTTTCCCCTTCCGTCGGCCAGTCGAACGCCTTTCGCCAGTCCTTGACGTCGGGCAGAGGCGTGGCCCAGTAGGCCACTTCGTAATCGACCTGCTCCTTCTCGGCGGTGACGATGATGATCGGCATCCAGCCGTCCTGTGCCAGCTTCGGGTTTTCCCGGCTCAGTTGCGTATGGTCGGGTCCGATGTGGATTTCGATAGGTGTCTTGTTCGCGAGTACCAGCCTGTTGTCGGGCGTGATGCGGCTGCCGTGCGTGTAGTCCTTCAAGCCAACGACGTTCCAGTTGTTCGTGAAGTAATCGAAATTTGCCGTCGAGCGTGCGACCCTCTCGATGAGAGAGCGATCCAGCGGCCGGTAGTTGACCTGGGCGAGTTTCAGACGGGGAAGATGCCGGAGAAGTTTGCCGAGAAACCGGCGGAAGCTGCGATTCTCTTCGGGCGACCAGAGCACCTCGCTCAGGGCGCACCCCCGGGGAAACGCCATGAAATCGCGCCGCTGCGGGTCGGCGATCAGCTCGCCCCAGAACTGGCCTTGGCCGCCGAGGACGTGCCTGGCTTGCTCGGCGTTGAGCTCTGTGGGGATCGGCTCGAACGCATAGACCTTCTCCAGGTCGATCACGCTGCCGCCCAGCCCGGTTTCGTCGCGGGCCTGGCGATAGTCGAAATAGGTATGCGAGGTCGGCGCCATCACCACGTCATGGCCGGTCTGGGCGGCGGCAATGCCACCGCTCGTGCCGCGCCAACTCATCACGGTGGCGCCGGGGGCGAGGCCGCCCTGGAGAATCTCGTCCCAGCCGACCAGCCGTCGCCCGTTCTTCGTAAGAAACGCGTCCATCTGCTTGATGAACCAACTGTGCAGTTCGTGCGCGTCCTTGAGCTTCAGGCGCTTCATCTGCGCCTGCATTTCGGGGTCGTTGGTCCAGTGTCCTATGTTGGCTTCGTCGCCGCCGATGTGGATGTGCTTGCTGGGAAACAGCTCGATCACTTCGCTCAACACGTCCTGGAGAAAGGCGACCGTCTCCGGACGGGGTGCGATCAGGCCCCGGGTCTGGGCCCAGCGCTGCTCGACAGGCAATCCGGCCAGGCGACCCGGGTTGATGGCCAACTCGGGGTAGGCCACGATGGCGGCGCCGGTGTGGAAGGGCATCTCGATCTCCGGGACGATGGTGATGTGGCGATCCGCGGCGTACCGAACGAGTTCGCGAATGTCGTCCTGGGTGTAGAAGCCGAAGCAGCGCGGCCCGCTTCCGCCCTGATGGCGGAGATTCCAGTCCATCTTCGAACCGAGTTTCGTGAGCTTCGGGTACTTCTTGATCTCGATCCGCCAGCCTTCGTTGTCGGTCAGGTGGATTTGCAGGCGATTGAGCTTGTGCAGTGCCATCACGTCGATGAACTTCTTGACATCCGACACGGGAATGAAATGCCGGGCCGGATCGATGAGCAACCCGCGCCATCGGAAGCGGGGGGAGTCGGCGATGTACAGACACGGCACCGTCCACTCGATCCCATCGGCTTTGTGCGGACTGAAAACGGCCGACGGGAGCAACTGTCGGAGGGTCTGAACGCCATAGAACACGCCAGCGGCGCCGCCCCCGGCAATCCGGATCGATCGGCCTGTCACCTCAAGCTCGTATCCGTCTTCGCCGAGCCGGTCTCTGACAGACGATCCGATGCGCAGGCCTATCGAATTGTCAGCGGCCGACGTGCCCTCGCTCATCTTCAAACGGTATCCCAGCGCCGGCGCCAGGGAGTCGATCAGCGTGACGCCCTCGGCGCGGGCTTCGCCTGAAGCTATAACCTGCGTCTGCCGAGTCACGCGAAACTGGCCTTCGCCTTGTTCCAACGCGACCGGCTCGGGGACGATGGAGATCTGCGGTGAAGAGATCGTTGCACGCGAGTCTGCATCACACTGCGAGGCCGTACTGAAAGCCAGGCTGGTCAAGATAATGGTCCCAAGCACGCGGATGTGCATGTTCATGGACATGTCCTTTCACGCTGGTTAACAGATCGTCAGTCCGCATCCCGCTCAAAGCGTCGGCAGCTCGAAGCCTGTGCGGTACGGTTTCGTTAGATACGTGTTTGCCTCGGGATCGTCAAGGAATCGTTCCTGCCCGACGTCGAGTCTCAACCGTCGGCCGACTCGTGTCGCGACGTTGGCCATGTGGCAGAGCGTCGCCGAGTGGTGTCCGACCTCGACGTCGGCGTTCAGGTCGTCCGGCTTTCGACTCCGCACCGCCTCGACGAAATTGGCAACGTGCGCGCCGCCTCCGCGAGGACCACCCGGCCCGGCTTTTCCGTCTTTGAACGTCACTTGCCAGCCCTCTCTGCCGATGGACATGGTTCCGTTGTCGGCGTAGAAGATATTGCCGTTGTCGTGGCCTTCGTGCGGGTAGGGGGTCCAGAGCCGCATCTCAAACATCAGGTAGACGTCGTCGTATTCAAAGGTCGCGATTTGCGTGTCCGGCGTCTCGTGGTCGTCCTGGTAGAACAATTGGCCGCCGCTGCACGAGACGGCTTTCGGCATTCCCACTCCGAGCCCCCAGCGGGCGATGTCTATCTGGTGGATGCCGTCATTGCCCGCGTCGCCGGTCCCATAGTCCCAGAACCAGTGCCAGTTGTAATGAAAGCGGTTCGGGTTGAACGGTCGTTGCGGGGCCGGCCCCAGCCAGAGATCATAATTGACATGGGGCGGGGTGGCGGTATCTGCCTTGCGACCGATAGGACCGCGGAGCTGGCTGTTAATGGCCTTGGCCATGCGGACCCTGCCGAGCTTTCCCGAGCGCAAGTACTCCATCGCTTCATGCAGACCTTCGGCACTGCGCGACTGCGTGCCGTGCTGGACGATGCGCCGGTGCTTGCGTGCCAGACTGACCAGCACGCGCCCCTCCGCGATGGTATGGCTGAGCGGCTTCTCCACGTAGACGTCCTTGCCGGCGACGACCGACAATGCCGCCAGAGGGACATGCCAATGGTCCGGCGTAGCAATCGAGATCACGTCGATGGACTCGTCTTCGAGCATCTTTCGACAGTCGACGTAGGCGTCAACCTTTTCGTTGCGGTCCTTGAACTTCTTGACCTCGCGCTCCAAAATGCTCCGATCCACGTCGCACAGGGCAACGACTCGGACTCCGGATATGCCACGGAAACTGTCGATATGGCTTCGGCCCTGACCGCGCAGGCCCGCGACCCCGACACGAACCGCGTCGCTTGCCCCGCGGGCGTGCGAGAAAGGCAACGCCATGGCGGCAGTCCCGGCCACCGAACTCTTGACAAACGTTCTGCGTGTCATGCCCGTCATGATGTACCTCCCTTCGTCATGCCAAGTGCAGTTTCGCACTGGACTTCCGCATTCAAAACCACTCCATCAAGGCCTTCGCCGCAAGCTCGTGGCCCTTGCGATTGGGATGGTTGCTTTGTGACATCAGGTCTTCCAGACGACCGCCGTTGGCAGTGTAGGCCTGAAATTCTGCGAGACTGTCCGCCAGTCCGACACCGTGGGAGCGGGCCAGGTCGCGGATCAGCTCGGCGTGCCGATTCAGCGGGTCCTCGGGATTGCCGAGATTGGCGCCCAGATCTCCCGTGGGTGTCAGGAGAATGACCTTGATGCCCTGGCTTTGGGCTTGGTCGATCATGGATGTCAGGGCTTGCCGTGATTGGTCCAGGCCGATTCTGCGGTCGTTCAACGCATAATCGATCGTGATTACGTCCGGCTGGTGCGAGAGGACGTCGCTGGAAAACCGCTTTTCTCCGCTGTCGGAGCTTTCCCCGCCGATGGCTGTCACGATCACGTTAATGACCGCGAAAGGATACTTCTTCTTGAGTGCCTGATGGAGCAGGTGGGGATAGGCGTTGAGGGTGTCCACGGTCGGCGTCTTGAAATAGCCGGCCGGTACACTGTGGCCGTGGCAGACGATATTGATCGTCCGGTTGTTCGGCCACTTCTGCCGCAGCAACTCCTTGATTTCCGACAGATAGGTTGCAGGCCGGGGGGCAAAAACGCCGGTCGAATACACCAGCGGCTCAAACGCCGTCAGTTCGGCCATTCCCACGGCGCCCCAGGTGGTGTTCAAATGCCCGAGCATCTTCACATCATCGAACGTTCGGGAATAATCGATCAGGTTCCGCGCTGCATCCGCTTTCCGCCAGCTCGCCGGCCAGACGCGAAACCCTTTTGCCAAAAACATCGGTATGGATTCGTACGCCTGCCTTGGCTCGTAGTGCCAGTCGCAAATGATGATGTCCCTGGGAATAAGGTCCACGGCTCCCGCCGTGCCGTTGTCGCTGGCTTCCCATTTGCCGTAACTGATTTTGTCGGCGTCGATCAGACGGTCTCCCCACACGAGCATCTCGATCTTGTGTTTTCCCACGATGTGCTTGTGGTAGTCGTTCAGCGCCCTGGCAAACAACTCCGCCTTGCTCCTGCCCTTGCAGCGAGGGCAGTCATCCTCGCCGATCAGAAAGACCTCGTCCATTCCCACGTGCAGGGCATCTGCGTCAAACGCCTCGATCAGCTCGTCCATCAGCTCGAATATGATGGGATTCACCTCGGGATGCAGGGGACACCAGCTTCGACAGTAAATCCCTTCGTTGTTCGGATACGCGCCGGGCGTCTCATCGAACTGAGGGTATTCGGTCAGAAGGGGGAAGGTGCGTGTCTTCCACGACTGGTGCCCGAGGCATTGGAACTGAGGGATGAGCCGAACACCGTGCGTTCTGCATTCCTCTACGAGCGCTTTGATCGCTTCCCTGCTGCTGGGATTGTCCGATCTCAGTTCCGGGTGAGACTCGTATTCGTAGCCGTAGTTGATTTCGGCCACGATGGCATTGATTCCCGCTTCGGCCAGATCTCCGACAACCCGGGCAAGCTGCTCCGTCTTGTCTCCTGTGCCCAACATGACGTGCACTCCCAGCCACGGGCTTTCCCGGGTCGGATCGGTCGAGCACAGACCGAGGGTCGGGAACATCAGGATAAGGAATGCGGTGACAGTGCGGTTTCTCTTCATACGTTTGGTCCTTTCCATGTATTCAGGCAGATTATACCTGTCAGCCCCACGGCCGACCACTACGCAATTTTGTGTTTGTCTCGCGGGGCCCATCGTGCATAATTACGCTTTTGAAAATATGGGGAGAATATCCTGTGGAAGGTCTTATGGCGGCAATCCAGATCGGGCAGCTCGACCTGGCGATTATCATCTTTTATCTCCTTGGCATTGTTGCCCTGGGCTGCCTGGCCGGTCTGAGACTTCGGCGGGCAACCGGGAGCGAGAACTACTTTCTCGCCGGCGGGACCCTGCGCTGGCCCGTGATCGGGCTGGCCCTGTTCTCGACGAACATCTCGACCATCCACTTGGTCAGTCAGGCCGAGGAAGGGTACATGAACGGCCTGGCCTATGGCAACATGGAATGGATGGCGGCCTTCACGCTGATTGCGCTGTCGTTGTTTTTCGCACCGTTCTACATCCGCTCCCGCGTTACGACGTTGCCCGATTTTCTGGAAAAGCGCTACAACGCGGCCTGTCGCAACTGGCTGGCCGTCCTGTCGGTCTTCTCGGCGATCTTCATTCACATCGGTTTCTCGCTCTACACCGGCGCTTTGGTGCTCAAGGGCATGTTCGGTATCAGGATCATGACGAGCATCATCGCCATCTCGGTTCTGACGGGACTCTATACGATTATAGGCGGTCTCCTGGCGGTCGTTGTCACCGAATCCATTCAGACGGTTGTGCTGTTGCTGGGCGCGATCTGTATCACCGCTATCGGGTATGTCAAGGTCGGCGGCTGGGCCGGCATCAGTGCCAGCGTCGAGCCCGTCAAATTGACCGTCCTGCGCGGCGCCGACGACCCGAGCCACCTGCCCTGGTATTCCGTGTTCCTGGGCTATCCCATCATTGGGTTGTGGTACTGGTGTGCCGACCAGACCATCGTCCAGCGCGTGCTGGGCGCCAAAGACGAAAACCACGCCCGCGTGGGTCCGTTGTTTGCGGGGTTCATCAAGATCCTGCCGGTGTTCATCTTCGTGCTGCCCGGGACGATCTGTCTGGCCTTGATCAACAAGGGTTTGATTCCGGCCCTGGAGGATTCGGCCGACACCTACAGTCACCTGATCAAAGAATTGTTGCCCCCCGGATTGAAGGGGATCGTGGCGGCGGCGCTGCTGGCGGCTCTGATGGGGACGGTCTCGGGGGCGCTGAACTCCATCGCGACTCTCTTTAGCTACGACATTTACAAACCGCTGCGCCCTCAGACTTCCGAGAAGCAGCTCGTTCTGATCGGACGGGTCGTTACCTTCCTGGCCATGGTGCTGGCGATCGCCTGGTCCCCCTACATCGCCCGGTTCGAGAGCATTTACCAGGGTTGTGTCAATCTGATTTGTGCGATCGCCCCCCCGATCACGGTGGTGTTCGTTTGGGGGGTGTTCTGGCGCCGGGCCTCAAGTCTGGCCGCCCAGGTCACGCTCTACGTCGGTTCGGCGCTAGGCCTGGTCGTGTTTCTGATGGACTGGTTCAAGGAAAGGCCCGCTCTGGCCTTCTGGAAGGAGCTGAATATCCCGGGCATGATGTCCACCTTCTACCTCTCGGTGATCTGCTCGGTACTTCTGGTGGTGGTGTCGTTGTGGAATCCGGAGTCGTTGACGACGGCGAAGCAGCGCCTGGTCTGGAGCAACTGGCGCGAACCCTTGGCCAGCCCGGGGTGGAAGGGCCTGGGCGACTACCGCATCCTGTCGCTGATTCTCTTTGTTACGATGGTGGTGCTTTATGTTATTTTTGCCTGAGGGAACCATGAGTCCTGGAGACAACGTGATGCAACGTTCAGCGGGTCGAGTCCGGCCCGTCATGCTGCTGGTGCTGATGAGCCTCGTGCTGGCCGGTTGTCGGGCCGCGCCAAAGGTGCAGCGCTACGGTGCCGTGATCGGAGTGAAGCCCGAGAAGCTGGAGTACTACAAGGAACTCCACGCCCATCCGTGGTCGAGTGTCAACCATGCCATCACGGAGGCGAACATCCGGAACTACTCGATCTACCTGACGCAATTCGATGACGGCAACTGGTATCTGTTTGGCTACTTCGAATATACCGGCGACGATTTCGAGGCGGACATGAAGAAGATGGCGGGCGACTCCGAGGTCAAACGCTGGTGGAAGGAGACGGACCCCTGCCAGATACCGCTGGAAAATCGCGCGGAAGGGCAGTGGTGGAAGAACATGGAAGAAGTGTATCATCTCGATTGACACTCGGTGTGTCGATTTGCCGAAGGTGAGTTAGCAGGTTGGAACGACGCGTATGAATTCACGAGAGAGGGTATTGACGGCTTTTGCCCACGAAGAGCCGGATCGTGTCCCGTGCTGGTGCGGGGCGTCGGAGGGTTTCTGGGCGAAGGCCAAGACGTCGCTGGGTCTGGACGATGAAGGGTTGAGGCAGCGGTTCGGCGACGATTTCCGCCGCGTGTTCGCGCGTTACGCCGGTCCGGAGATCGTGCTGTCGCCCGGCGCGATCTACCGCACGCCTTTCGGCGTCGAACGCATCGGGTTGGGGTTTGGGCAGCCCACGTCTCATCCGCTGGCCGGCGCATCGTTGCGGGAGGTACGCGCGTACGCGTGGCCCGATCCGGCCTGGATGGACGTCGCGCACATCCGCGCCGAGGCCGAGCAATTCGGGCGGCAGTACGCGATTCTCGGTGGCGATTGGTCGCCGTTCTGGCACGACCTGATCGACCTGCTGGGTATGGAAGAGATGTATCTGAAAATGTACGACGAGCCCGCTTTGATCGATGCGATCCTCGCACACGTCGTCGACTATTATGCTGCAGTCAGCGAACGGATCTTCGAGGCCGCCGGTGAGGCCATCGACATCTTCTTCATCGGCAACGACCTCGGCAGCCAGCAGGGACCGCTGCTGTCGGAGGCCATGTTTCGGCGGTTCCTTCTGCCGCATCTGGCGCGGCTGATCGATCTGGGACATGCCTGCGGATTGAAGGTCATGCTGCACTGCTGCGGCGGGTTCGCGGAACTGATGCCGGCCATGATCGAGGCGGGGCTCGACGGGTTGCACGCGGTCCAGCCGTCGTGCGCCGGGATGGATTTGCGGCGGCTGAAGGAGACGTTCGGCGATCGCATTCTCTTTAACGGTGCTATCGACTCTCATCACGTGCTGATCGACGGCACGCCGGATTCGGTTCGGGCCGCGACGCGCGAGATACTGGACGTCATGAAGCCCGGGGGCGGCTACGTCGCCGGCGCCAGCCATGACACCATCCTGGAGGAAACGCCGCTGGAGAACGTGCTCGCCATGTTCGATGCCGTTCGCGAATACGGCGTGTACTGAATGGAATTCTTGCCGACGAGGAGTGACAGACACGATGTTGCACGATCCAAGTCATGTTCCCGAACCGATCATCGCTGAGGAGATCGAGGTCTCGCCCCGGGACAAAGAGATCCTGCGCCGCCTGGCCGGAGAGCTGGCGGAGATCGCCTCCGAGCCCGTTCAACGCGAGAACGCCCGGCTCTGGACGCGCCTGAACAACCTGGCATCCGAGCGTCCCATGGTCTGGATCAACGAGATTTGCTGGAACGAAATGAACGTCGATGACGAACTGACGCTGCGATGCGAGCGCCCCTGGGCGCGCGGGCAGGAGGATCAGCTTCGCAAGGAACTGTACCAGTGGCGGCACCTGCCGGCGGATATGGTGGTCAGCGACTATCTGGCCTGTCCGCTGGCCATCCATTCCACCGACTTCGGCATCGTCGAGGACGTCGATATCGTCAGGACCGACGAGACCAGCGACGTCGTATCCCGCCATTTCAAGATTCAGATCAAGGACCCGGAAGATATCGAGAAGATCCAGATGCCGCGCGTCACGCACAATGAGCGGGTCACGAGCTTCCGATATGAGGCCATGTGCGGCGTGTACCAGGGCATCTTGCCCGTTCGCCGGGAAGGCCAGGGACATATCTGGTTCACGCCCTGGGACTACTTGATTCGCTGGTGGGGCATTGAAGAGGCGATGATGGACTTAGTGTTGCGACCGGAGATGGTCCACGCAGCCGTGGATCGCATGGTCGATGCCTGGATGACCGAGCTGGATCAGTTTGTCGCGCAGAATCTTCTGGCTTTAGACAATCGCAACGTGCGGGTCGGCTCCGGCGGGTACGGGTATTGCGATGAGCTGCCCGGTGACGATTTCGATTCGAACGATGTTAAGCCACACAACATGTGGGGCTGCTCCAACGCCCAGATCTTCTCGGAAGTCTCGCCGCAGATGCACTGGGAATTCGCGGTCGAGCACGACCTGCGCTGGCTACAGCGCTGGGGATTGAACTACTACGGGTGCTGCGAGCCCCTGCACCAGAAGCTCGACGTCCTGCGCCGCATTCCCAACCTGCGCAAGATTTCCGTCAGCGCCTGGTGCGACCTGGAGACGATGGTCTCCGAGATGGGGCGCGACTGTGTGCTGAGCGTCAAGCCCAATCCGGCCGTTCTCGCTGAAGATCCCTGGGACCCGGATCAGGCCCGGCGCACCCTGCGGCGGATCGTGGACGTCACGAGGGGCCATGCACACGTGGAGATCATCATGAAGGACATCTCCACGGTACGGTACCGGCCGCAACGACTCTGGGAATGGGCCCGGATCGCCATGGAGGAAGTGATGCGGTAGAGTGGGGGGCTGGCCGCTACGCACGAACGAGTTGAAACTGACCGCAGAATCGAGGATGAAATGATGACACGTTCAACGAAACCGGGGGCCGTGCCTGGCCGTGCGCGCTGCGCACTGCCTGTTGTGGCATTGCTTCTTACTGCGAGTTCTATGGCAAACGCCGCGACGTACGAAGCGAATTGGCAGTCCCTCGACGCGCGCCCCACGCCGCGCTGGTTCAGCGAGGCCAAGTTCGGGGTCTTCGTGTGCTGGGGCCTGTACTCGGTGCCGGCCTGGACCCCGAAGGGCAAGTACGCCGAATGGTACCAGTACTGGCTGCAACAGAAATCCTTCAACGGGCAGGTCCGTGATTTCCACGTCAGGACGTACGGTGGGGATTTCGAGTTCGCGGATTTCGCGCCCCTGTTCAAGGCGGAGCTCTGGGACCCGAACGAGTGGGCGGACCTGTTTGAAAAGGCCGGCGCCAAGTACATTGTATTTACCACCAAGCATCACTCGGGCTACACGATGTGGCCCAGCCGGGAAGCGGAGCAGACCTATGGCGAGAACTACAACCCCGTCAAGGTCGGTCCCCGAAGAGACATCGTGGGCGATCTGGCGGAAGCCGTGCGCCGCAAGGACATCAAGCTGGGGCTCTACTACTCGCTCTACGAGTGGTACCATCCCTTGTGGAAACGTGACAAGCAGCGGTTTGTCGCCGAGCATTTCTTTCCCCAATTCAAAGACCTCGTGACGAGATACCGGCCGGACATCGTCTGGGCCGACGGTGAATGGGAGTTGCCCTGGGACCAATGGAGAAGTCCCGAGCTGCTGGCCTGGCTGTTCAACAACGCACCGAACGAGAGCGAGCTGGTCATCAACGACCGCTGGGGCAAAGGCGTGCGTCACAAGCACGGTGGCTTCTATACCACCGAGTACGGTTCCGGCCTGGACGACGATACGCACCCCTGGGAGGAGAACCGGGGCATGGGATACTCCTATGGCTACAACCGCGCCGAGGACGTGGAGGACTATCGATCCGCTCAAGAGTTGATCCTGATGTTGATCGACGTGGTCAGCCGGGGCGGGAACCTCTGCCTGGACGTGGGACCCAGGGCCGACGGCAAAATCCCCGTCATCATGCAGGAACGTTTGCTCCAGATCGGCGCCTGGCTCAAGACCAACGGCCAAGCCATTTACGGCACGCGCATGTGGGAGAAGCCCTGCCAGTGGAGCCAGGGTAAGGTCCCGCAGCTCAAGCGAGGCGAGTACATGTCCAGGTTCAATATCCTGGAACAGACGGTTGCCCCGCCCGAGGGACAGGCGTTCAAGGAAGTGTTATTCACCTTCAAGGATGGGAATCTCTACGCCATCGCTCCGAACTGGCCCGGCAGGACGCTGCGCCTCAGAGACGTGCAGCCGGGAAGAGAGACGACGGTCACTTTCCTGGCGACCGGCCAGGATTTGCCCTGGGCCCGCCAGGGCGACGACATCGTCATCACGCTGCCCGAGTTCGATGCGAAAGCGACTCGACACGCGTACGTGTTTCGCTTGAGTGACATGACACGAAAGGCAAGATGACCGGAAGGGACGACATGCAGAGTTTTAAGCTGATGTTGACGTGCATTGTAGTGCTCCTGGCGACGCATAGCCTGCGGCCGACTTCGGGCCGGGAGAGCGGCGCGCCGCTGATTCCGACGCCCAGTCCAGCCCAGTACGCCTGGCATGAGCAGGAACGCACCATGTTCGTCTGCCTCGACCCCTGTACGTGGCAGGGACGGGAATACGACAATCATTCCACGCCGCTCAGCGAAATGAGACTGCCGAAACTCAGCACCGACCAGTGGTGCGAAACGGCGCGGTCCTGGGGCGCCCGGGAGATCCTGTTCGTGGCCAAGCACACCGGCGGTTTCTGCTGGTGGCGGACCGATACGACGGACTACTGCGTCAGGAACATCGCCTGGAAGGGTGGCGAGGGCGATCTGCTCGTCGATCTGGCCCGGTCGTGCCGCAAGTACGGCCTGAATCTGGGTATCTACATCTACCCGGGCGACGAGTCCTGGGGTGCCGGCATCGGCAGCGGGGGCAAGACACGCGATCCCGACAAGCAGGAGGCGTATAACGAGGTGTTTCGCCGTCAGTGGCAGGAAGCGCTGGAGACGGCATCGAGATACACCCACGTCAGCGAGGTCTGGTTTGACGGGAGCTGCGTGATCGAGGTGGGGGACATCATCAAGCGGCACGCGCCCCACGCGGTGGTTTTTCAAGGCCCCTATGCCTCCATCCGCTGGGTGGGCAACGAGCGTGGCAGGCTGGATGGCGGGCACGCCTGGAGCACGCTGACGAAGGGAGACCTCAAGACGGGCGTCGCCACCGCACATCACAGCAACGCCGCCGGCGACGCCTGGGCGCCGCTTGAGGTCAACACCACGCTCTACGATCACCACTGGTTCTGGGCGGCGCCCAACGAGGCCAAGCGCAAGAGCCTCGATGAGCTGATGTACGTGTACTATCAGTCCGCCGGCCAGGGGGCGGTGATGCTGCTCAATTCCACCCCCAACACCGACGGCTTGATCCCGGCCGACGACGTTCGCCTGTATCGTGCCCTCGGCGCGCAAATCGCGCGGCGGTTCGAGCGCCCGATTGCCCGCGCCCGGGGCGGAGGCAGCACGGTCGAGCTTGACCTGGGCAAACCCACGATGATCAATCACGCGGTCGTCATGGAGGATTACTGGTTCGGGGAACGGATTCGGGCCTTTGCGGTGGAAGGCTGGACGGACGGCGCCTGGAAGCCCCTGGCGGCGGGCGGGCACGTCGGGCGCAAGCGCATCGTCTGGTTCGATGATGCGATTGTCTCGAAGCTGCGCCTGCGCGTCACCGAATCAGCGGCCCGGCCCCTCATATGTGAGTTCGCGGCGTTCCACGTGACCAGCTTTCGACCGGCGCCGAAGGAGCCCCTGCGCAGCCCCTGGCGTCAGTGCGGCGCCTGGAGCTCCGCGGACGTCAAGGACGGTCGTGCGACGCTGACGGTGGATTTGACGCCGTTTATCGACGAAGCCGGTCAATGGCAGGTCCAGTTCCGCAGCATCGCGGGCGGTGAACGCGTCACGGTCGAAGATGAAGTGCTCTTGCAGGCGTCTCAGGCATCGGCGCCGGGAGCCATCCAACGCGCCGAGAACATGGACAACACGTTCGACATCAGCCGCATGGCCGTCGTGACGGAGGAGGCGGACATCCGGCTCCGCGTCAACCTGACCGGTCGCGGCAGCGAGGGGGTGATCCTGATCCGTCGCCGGTGACCGGATGAAGCGGTTCGGCACGGCAGAATGCACCAACGCAGGTAGAGGAAGAAGGGAGGCCCGATGGGCAGGCAACGAACGTTCGCTCTGACAGTGGTATTCACCGTGGTGGTTGCGTCAATGACGGTCCGGGCGGCGGAGACGATTCCATTCGTCGAGGCCCTCGACGATGCGGCGATCTCGGTCGAGAGGCTCGATGACATCCTGAAGTATGCGCTGCTCATCGGCAACGGGGACATCAACGCGCTGGTGTACACCGACTCGGGCAACGTGGAGCTCGTGCTGACCAAGAACGATGTGTGGGACGCGCGCCTCGACACCACGCTCGATCCGCCACTGCCGACGCTCGCGCGCATCAAGGAGCTGGGCCGGGGCAACTGGCCCAATCGCGGGCTGATTCTGCCGGAAGGCTCCACGTGGGAAGGTCCGGACAGCTACCACGCGCATCCGTATCCGTGCCCGCGGGCGTGTGTCCGACTGATCCTGGGAACGCGACCCGAACAACCGCGTTGGCGCAACATCCGGGCCCAAGGCACGCACAACGGCTGGGAGTCGCGCGAAGGCGCCTCCGTCATGAGCATCGAAGGCGACGCGGGCGCCTCGAACGGCTGGCGGTGTGAGCCCTTTGAGTTCTCGACCGACGACTATGACACGATGCGTCTGACGGTGTCGGGTTCGGCCAACGCCCAGTATTACGTGGATGGGATGGACGCCGCCGGCAGCGTCGTCTTCGCCACGAAATGGCAAGCGAGCCCGGTTGAATCGCAGACGCGTCTCTTTTCGCTGCCGGCCGGGAAGGCGGCGGGCAGCGTGATCCTGTACACGATGACTCGTGACGGCAAGCGGGCGGAGAACCGGTTTGAGACACTTCAATTCGAAGGTCGCAAGGGAACGCTTCCCGTGAAGTTGGACGTGCCGTTGCTTCCGACGACGCGGGCACGGCTGGACCTGCGCCGGGCGGTCGCGGAGATCGACGGCGCCGCTGGCGGCCCGCCGCGAACGGCGATCCGGGCCCTGGCGCAGCGGAACGCGTTTCTTATCGAATCGGACGTCGCGTCGCGGCTCGAGCAATTCCGCACGGCCGACACGCCGGACGCGAAGATCGGGCAGACCGATGGCGTCCGGTGGCTGCACCAGACGATCCCCGGCGATCTGGACTGGCCCGGCATGGAGTTCGCCGTTGCCCTGGTCGACCTCGGAAAACGCAAGGTCGTGGCGATCGTGACGTCTCTGGAATCGGACGACGTGGTTGCGGCTGCGGTTAAGGAGGCGCGGGCGGTGGCGCGAGCGAACGCAGCGCGGTTGATCCGCGACCATGAAGCCGTCTGGAGCAAATTCTGGTCGGCCAGCGGCCTGGAGGTCTACGACGAGCTGATGGAGCAAACGTGGTATCGCGGGCTGTACTTCCTGCGCTGCGTCAGCAAACCGGGCGTGGTGCCTCCAGGCCTGTTCGCCAGTCTTACGACCGGCAGTCCCGCCTGGCACGGGGACTACCACACGAATTACAACATTCAGCAGACCTTCTGGCATTGCTACGCCGCCAACCACCCGGAACTGGCCGAGCCGTACGACCGGTTGATTCGCAGCTACTTCCCGCGGGCCCGGTGGCTGGCGCGGACGATCTTCGACATGAGCGGCGCGTTTTATCCGCACGTCCTGTTTGCCTACGAGCCGCCCGACCCGTCGCAGGTCAAGAGCCCGATCGGACGGCAGTACATCCACCACGTATGGGGCCTTACCCTGGGCGTGTCGGGATTCACGGTCCAGCCTTTGTGGTGGCACTACAAGTACGAGCCGGACCGTGACTTCCTGGAGGGCACAGCCTATCCAGCCGTTCGTGACGTCGCGGTCTTCTACGCCGACTTCATCGATCAGTGTGATCGCAAGGACGGACGCGCCGTGCTGGCGCCGTCGGTTTCGCCCGAACACTGGGGCTGGACCGCCGGCTTCGAGCGCAACCGCAATTGCACGTTCGACGTCGCCATGGCACGCTATATCTTCAACGCGGCCATCGAAGGCGCCACGACGCTGCAACGCGACCCCGAACTCGTGACACGTTTCAGGCAGGCTTTGGCGTTGCTGCGCGACTATCCCTGTACGCAGGCCGAGGAACCCGTCGTCGTCGACGTCGAGGACGCGCCGCCGATCAACTACAACATCGTCGTGCCCACGACGCCGGTCTTTCCGTGCGATGTCGTCACGTGGCAGTCGTCGGGAGGGCAGCGAGAGCTGTTTTCCCGCACGCTCGAGTCGATCCAATGGAATGGGAACAACTCGATGGTGATGCTCGGCGTCGCCCGCGCCCGGCTGGACATGTCCGGGACGCTGGAGTGGATGCGGGACGAGGTCCAGTCCCGGCTGCGGCCCAACGGCACGCTGACGCTGAACCGCCTCGGCCATCACTTCAACAGCTTCGGCCACTATACGGAACAGTTCGCCGCTACGATGGTTTTGTCCGAGCTGCTGATCCAGAGTGTCGATGACGTAATTCGCGTCTTTCCGGCGTGGCCCGGCGAGCGGGACGCCCGCTTCCGGCACCTGCGCACGCAAGGCGGCTTCCTGGTGTCCGCGAGCTTCGCCGATGGCAAGGTTGGCGCGATCGAGGTGGAATCCACAGCCGGAGGACCGCTGCGGCTGGTCAGTCCGTGGGCAAAAGTTGCCGTTCGTTCTCTGGCGGAGGCGTCGCCCCGGATCCTTACACCGGACGCCCGGGCGGTCGTGCAAGTCTCTACCCGTCCGGGGGACCGTGTGGTTTTCCACGCGGACGTGAAAACGCGGTGAACCACTGCGGGGTAAAGTTCTCTGAGAATGGAGAGACCAATGCTCGCACGAAGAGAGTTCCTCAAACGCGCCTGTGCGCTGGCCGGCGCCGGCGCTGTCCCCTGGTTGTCGAAGTCGGGCAGGGCGGATCACCGGGCCAGGCCCAACATCATTTTCTTCTTCATCGACGACATGGGCTGGCAGGACACGTCCGAGCCGTTCTACAAGGACGTGACCGAACTGAACCGGCGTTACCACACCCCTCACATGGAGCGGTTGGCCGATGAGGGGATGAAGTTCACGCAGGCCTATGCCTGTGCCGTCTGTTCGCCGTCCCGGATCAGTCTGATGACGGGGCTGAATGCCGCGCGGCATGCCGTGACCAACTGGACGCTGCGAAAGGACAAATCGCCCGACTGGAAGCACCCGAAGGTGCAGCCGCCGGACTGGAATGTCAACGGGCTCAGTCCCGTACCCGGCGTCGAGCGAACGGTTCACGCCGTGACGTTGCCCATGCTGCTGAGGCAGGCCGGCTATCGAACCATACACGCAGGCAAGGCCCACTTTGGAGCCAAGGGGACGCCGGGTGAGGATCCGAGGAATCTGGGCTTTGACGTCAACATCGCGGGCCATTGCGCCGGCGGGCCCGGCAGCTACCACGGCAAGAACAATTTCAGCGCCGCATGGCGCAAGGGCGACCGCATCTGGGACGTCCCGGGCCTGGAGAAATACCACGGGCAAGACGTGAATCTCACCGAGGTCCTGACCATCGAGGCCAACGACGCGGTCAATCGCGCCGTCGCCGACGGCCGGCCGTTCTACCTGTACATGTCGCACTATGCCATTCACGCCCCCTGGGAGACGGATGATCGCTTCTATGAGAAGTACGTCGGCGCGGGGTTGAACAAGTTCCATGCGACCTATGCCTCGATGATCGAGGGCATGGACAAATCCCTCGGTGACATCATGGCCAACGTCAGGCGTCTTGGCATCGAGCGCGATACGATTGTCGTCTTCATGAGCGACAACGGCCAGCCCAGCCAGGCGGCCCGCAATCTGCCCCTGCGCGGACACAAGCTGACGCCCTACGAGGGCGGGACGCGCGTGCCCATGATGGTGAAATGGCCGGGCGTGACGCCGCCGGGTTCGGTGTGTCACGACTACGTCATCATCGAGGACGTTTTCCCTTCGTTCCTGGAGATGGCCGGCGTCGAAGCCTGCCGTCAGGTCGGAGGGACGATTGACGGTGTCAGCTTCGTCCCTCTGCTGAAACGGGAGGACGGGCATCCCAAAGGGGATCGCGCCGTTTTCTGGCACTTTCCCCATACGTACGATCAGCCCCCTTACAGTTCCGTGCGCAAAGGCGACTGGAAGCTGATCTGTCATCACGCCGACGCCAGGCTCGAATTGTTCAATCTACGCGAGGACATCAGCGAGCAAAACGACCTCTCGACCGAGGAGCCCGAGAAGTTGCGGGAGATGGCCGGGCTCCTGTCGGAGCACTTACGCGAAACGAAAGCGCGTATGCCGATCGACAAGGCCACCGGCCGGCCCGTGGCCTATCCGGTCGATCTGTTCGATCGGGCACGTTCGTAGAGGGCCAAGCCACCTCCTTCGACGTAGTTGTCACGCGGTTTCCCCAACCGCCATGCAAGCACCTCTGGCTATGGCCGGGTCAAGATGACGTCATCGACGTACAGGAGGCCCGTCTGGCCGCCTTCGATGCCGATGGTCAGTGTCGTGACATTCGTCAGGCTCACGCCGACCGAGGCAAGGTCGATCTCCCACGCGATCCAGCCGCGACTGGCAACGTCACCCGGGTCGCCGTCGTAGGGGACCTTGACGCCGTTGATCTTGACGTACAAATCG
>JAFGCA010000108.1 GCA_016932895.1 Sedimentisphaerales bacterium
GGGTCCAGGGGCTCGACGGTATGGCCCAGATGCTCCAGGATATCAAGGTTGACGCGGGCATCGCCGCGGACCTTTTCGCGGGCGCCGCAAAGGACGGCGCTCACCCGGAAACCGGCGTTGCAGAGATGGCGAGTGATGACAAAGCCGTCGCCGCCGTTGTTGCCCGTGCCGCAGAAAATGGCCACTTCCGGGTGTTCCACGGCCGCGAGCCTGTCCTTGACAAGCTCGGCACAACTGCGGCCGGCGTTCTCCATGAGCACCACGCCGGGCACGCCCACTTCATGGATCGCCCAGTGATCGACCGCCCGGACCTCGTCCCGGCTCATCACGCAAAACGTCTTGTCGGCCGTGTACTTCTCCATGGACCTCCTTATACCGGCCCGGCGGCGCGACCGTCAAGACCCGCCGCTTGTCCTTCTCGCACGCCCGCCGGCAAGGCGCAATCGTCGACCAACCAAATTGACGCCGCCCCTCCGGGCTGCTACAATGCACGCCCCGATTGGGTCGGAACAATGGATGCTCGTCCGGGCAAACCCTTTCAGAAAATGGAAGACTATTTGGCTTGGGAATCATGCGAATACTGCTGACAAACGATGACGGGATCTTCGCCCCCGGCCTGGCCGCCCTGTACAAGAAGCTTATCGAGCTCGGGGACGTGATGGTCGTGGCCCCGATAGAGAGCCGTTCCGGCGCCAGTCACAGCGTGACGTTCTTCGAGCCGCTGGCGTGCAATACCGTGGACATCAACGGGCTGTTTTCCGGCTTCAGCGTTCGCGGCTCGCCGGCCGACTGCGTGAAACTGGCGCACATGCAGCTTCACGACGGCCCCATCGACCTGGTGGTCGCCGGCATCAACAACGGGGCCAACGTCGGAATTAACGTGTACTACTCCGGCACCGTGGCCGCGGCGATGGAAGCGGCGTTTCTGCGCATCCCTTCGGTGGCGGTCAGCCTGGCGGCCGAGCGCAAGATGGATTTCGACCGGGCCGCCCAACATGCCCTTGCCATCATCCGGGACCTGCTGCCGCTGCAAAAAGGCGACGTCATGAACGTCAACATCCCCCCGCTCTCGCGCGGCGAACCCCGCGGGGTTCGCGTCGTCCCCCAGGCCACATCCGGATTTCACGAATACTACGTCCCGAAGAAGAACGGCAAGAGCGAAGCGTTGTTTCAGTTGGCCGGCGGCATTCACCGCGACGAAGAAACACCCACCGACACCACCGCGCTGGAGCAGGGTCTCATCACCATTACGCCGCTTCTGCCCGACATGACCGATCACGACAAGGCTCGCACGCTGAAGAAACAAATCGAGAAGCCGGCGCCGTAGCCGCCCCAGGAGAAGGCCATGAAAGACGACAAAGTGAGCCAGATCTGTATTGTGACCATCATCGGCCAGGACAAGGTGGGCATCGTCGCCAGACTGGCGAACGCCATGTCCAGGGCCAACATCAATATCCTGGACATCAATCAGAACGTCATGGAGGAGCACTTCGTGATGACGATGGCCGTTGATGTCACGCACGCCACGATCGACATGGGCCAAATCAAGAAGAAACTCGACCGGATCGGCCGGGAGATGGCCCTCAAAATCACCGTCCAGGACGAGAAGATCTTCAAAGCGATGCACAGGGTGTAGTCATGCGGATATCCGTCGAAGAGGTCTTCGAAACGGTCAGGATGACGCTGGATCATCACTTCGATATCCGCACCGTCACTCTGGGCATCAATCTCAAGGACTGCGTGGACCGCACGCTGGACCCGCTTTCTCGTCGCGTGCGCCGGCGCATCGTGGCCAAGGGACGGCTTCTCAATCGCCACGCCGATCTGATCGAGCAGAAATACGGCATCCCCATCACGAACCGGCGGATCGCGGTAACCCCGGCGTCGCTGCTGCTGGAGCCGCTGCCCCGCCGGACTGCCACGGCAGTGAAGTTCGCCCGGGCGCTGGACGAGGCGGCCGGGGAGGCCGGCATTGATTTTATCGGAGGCTTCGGTGCTCTGGTGCAGAAGGGCATGACCGCAGCCGAGGAGAACCTGATCGACGCGATGCCCGAAGCCCTGTCGCAGACGCGCAGGGTCTGCGCCTTCCTGAACCTCGCCTCGACCCGCGCCGGCATCAACATGAACGCCGTGGCGAAGGTCGGGCACATGATCAAGGATCTGGCCCGGCGCAGCCGCAACGGTGTCGGTTGTGCCAAGCTGGCCGTCTTTGCGAACGTTCCCGAGGACAATCCGTTCATGGCCGGAGCCCATCACGGCATCGGCGAGCCCGATTTCTCTCTGAACATCGGCATCTCCGGCCCCGGCGTCGTTCGCAATATCGTCAGCCAGAACCCCGAGTGCGATCTGACACAGTTGTCCGAGGTCATCAAAAAAACCGTCTTCAAGATCACCCGGGCCGGCGAGCTGATCGGGCGGGAGCTGGCCACCCTCATGGAGGTCGATTTCGGTATCGTCGATATCTCGCTGGCTCCCACGACGTCCACCGGGGATTCCGTCGCCGAGATCATCGAGGCGATGGGGGTCGTGCGGATGGGCTGCCCGGGCTCGACCGCCGCCCTGGCGCTGCTGATCGACGCGGTCAAGAAAGGCGGAGCCATGGCCTCCGGGAACGTCGGCGGGCTCTCCGGTACCTTTATACCGGTCAGCGAGGACACCGGGATGATTCGAGCCGTCGAATCCGGCACGCTCAACATCGAAAAACTGGAGGCCCTGACCAGCGTCTGCTCGGTCGGGCTCGACATGTTCGCGGTGCCCGGCAAGACCCCGGCCGCCGTGATCTCCTCCATCATTGCCGACGAACTGGCCATCGGGGTGGTAAACAACAAGACCACGGGCGTCCGCGTGATTCCCGCCCCCGGCAAGAAAGCCGGCGAAATCGTGCATTTTGGCGGCTTGCTGGGCTCAGCTCCGGTGATGCAGGTTCCCACGTTTTCCTCGTCCGGATTCATCGAACGGCGGGGCCGCGTCCCGTCCCCGATTCAGGCCCTGCGCAATTAGCGCCTCGACCAGCCGCCGCCACTGCCTACCCCTCGCAGAGCCCCGAAATGTACGTTTTTTTTGCCACTTTTCTTTGACATGTTCTCAATCCGTCGTGTATACTCGTAGTATGAGGCATGGTGTTTACTCTGGGATTGCCTCTCCAGCCGTGGTTGTCGGAAAAAGGAGGATACGAATGGCACGGAGAGGGATGACCCTCATTGAGCTGCTGGTGGTCATTGGGGTCATTTCGATCTTGTTGGCCCTGATTTTTCCCGCCCTGATCGGCGTGAGGAATCAGGCTCAGGGTACGATCTGCATCCAGAATCTCAAGACCCTCTCATTGGCATGGCTGCTGTACAAGGACGACAACGAGGACCAATTGGTGGGCGGCGAAGTGGGGAAAACCCCCCACGACTGGGTCCAGGGCCCCATGGGTACCGGAACCTTCATTGAGCGCAAGAAGGAAGGCATCCGCCGGGGCGCCCTGTTTCGTTATGCCGGTGAGACGGTAGAGGTCTACCGGTGCCCGGCCGATCCACGCAAGCTCGAGCCGGGACAGGCCGCGTATCGCAGCTACTCCATTGCCGGCGGCGCCAACGGCGAAGGCTGGCAAAACACCTTCGTCCAGGCCCGGAAGTACTCGGAAATACATCACCCCGCAACCACGTATGTATTCGTGGAGCAGGACGATCCAAGGGGTTGGAACAAGGGGTCTTGGGTGCTGAACCCGCAGGGAAAAACGTGGGTCGATCCGCTTGCCATCTGGCACAGCCGAACCAGGAGCACCCTGGGCTACGCGGACGGCCACGCCGAGATGCGCCACTGGGTGGACGCCAGCACGATTCAAATGTGCCGGAAACGGGAGCTCTTCTACCCCGTCCCGGCCAGTGAGGGCGGTGATCTGCGATTCATGCTCAGTGGCTTTCCGCAGAAAACCTCTGAAGCACAACACGCCAGGGCGGGCTTGCGACTGCCCTGGGGGGTTGCCAACGCGGAGATCTATTTGAGCCAAAAACGCGAGGCACCGCGATTACTGGGGAACAGGTACAACTGATAGAGCATCTTGTGAGTATAGGTGAGGCCGGTGCCGGGGGATTTGCTTTTTGCGCCGCCTTACTTTGTGACGCCGACAATTCAATGTATTGACGAAGGGATCCGTAACATGCAACGAAGAGCGTTTACTCTTATCGAACTGCTTGTAGTGATCGCCATCATCGCACTGCTGATGGCGATTCTCATGCCTTCCCTGCGCCTGGCCAAGGACCAGGCCCAGCGAGTTCACTGTGTCAGCAACACCAAGACACTGGTCCTGGGCTGGCTCTTGTACAAAGACGAATTCGACGCCAGAATCGTCCCGGGCCACACGGATCCCGGAAACTGGGTGCTCCGACCGACGTACACGGGCACGTGGGAGCAGAAGAAGGACGCCATCCGAGGCGGATTGCTCTTCCCGTATGTCGGCGAGACGGTGGACGTGTACCGCTGTCCGGCCGACCGCCGCAAGGAAAGCTCATCCATACCGGTGGCCTATCGTACCTTCTCGATCGTCGGCGGGGCCAACGGCGAGAACTGGGGCGACTACGACAAGTGCACGCTCTACGGCGAGATCATCAGGCCCGCCGAGAAGTATGTCTTCGTGGAAGAGATGGACACGCGAGGCGCCAACATCGGCTCCTGGCAGATGCAGCCGAACGCCAAGACCTGGACCGACCCGTTGGCCATGTGGCACAACAAAAAGACCACGCTCGGCTTTGCCGACGGTCACGCCGAAATGCACACTTGGGAAGACCAATACTTCATCGACTGGAATTCCGATGCGATGAACAACCCGCAGAGCTTCTCATTCGGTCAAAATCCACCGGCCGATCAGCGCAACGACGTGGAGTACATGGCCAAGGGCTTCCCGCAGAAGAAAGATCGCTAAGAGGGTTCTGAGAACCCAGAGATCCAGACTCGGCGCGGCGCACCCGCCACGTATCCGCTCTGCACGGACAGACGCCGTGTCTGTGCGCCCGTTGAGAAAGGTGCGTCTGCCCCATCCATCCATGGCCATTCCGCGCCGACGGGTAACTGCGCCGCACGGCACCGCAGCGGTTTGCCTCCGGAGCAGGGATCTGCTATGATGGGACCGAGCACACAGGTGAATTCGAGCTTTTGCCACTGTGGATAAGGCGGGTCCGGATGTGGGACTTCTTTGAACAACCGTGGACCCTGTTGGGTGCGGCGGTGATCGTGTTGTTCGTCGTTCTGACGGTGCGCAGCGTGCTGCCCGAGAAGCGGCGGTGGTGGCAGTGGCTCGTGCCGCTTGCTGTCGCAGGGGCGGCGATGGGCCTGGATTTCCTCGTCGCCACAGACCTGGAGAGAATCCACACGACGCTGGAATCCGTGCTCCAGGCGGTGGAGAATGAGGACTGCCGCGCGGTGGCGTCGTGCATCGCCGGCCAGTACAGCGACTCCCGCCACTGTAACAAAGCGCAACTGCTGGTCCACTGTCGCGAAGAACTCAACGGCCCTACCGTGGAGCGGCTCAAGAACCTGGACGACATCGTCGAAATCTCCTCGCCCCAAGCGACGGTGACGGTGTCTCTGTTCATGCAATTCAACAAGGACAGCCGCATCGCGCAGCAATACAAACACATTTTCCTGCTGAAAGTACGTCTGCACCTCAAGAAGCAACCGGACAAGAAGTGGCTCATCGACAAGGCCGAGATCCTGGAGATCGACAAGCAACCGGTATCCTGGCGCAGCGTGTGAGACGGATTGCGAAGAATCCTTGTGCGATGAACTTGTGTCATCCTGAGCCGAAGGCGAAGGATCTGGCCTGCGAACGAAGTTCATCCCAAGATCATAGCCCAGGTCTTTCACTGCGCTTCGCTTCGTTCAGGATGACAGGCCGCGCGAGAATTTATGACAATTCGCGTCACTTGCCGCCGGTCAACTGGGACGCGACCGAGGCCGTAGCGGCCTTGATCTTCTTTTCGTCGCCCAGGTAGTAATGCCGCTGAGCGCGCAGGTCGTCGTCCAGCTCGTACACCAGCGGGATGCCGGTCGGAATGTTCAGCTTCACAATGTCCGCGTCGGAGACGCCGTCGAGATACTTCACCAGCGCCCGCATGCTGTTGCCGTGGGCGGCGATCAGGACTTTCTTGCCTTCTCGCAGCGTCGGTGCGATGACCTCATGCCAGTAAGGCAACACGCGCTCCAGGGTGGTCTTCAGGGATTCGGTAGCCGGCAACAATTCCGCCGGCACGTCGGCGTAGCGCCGGTCGTGACAGGGATGCCGCCGATCCTCGCGTGACAGAGGCTCAGGGGGCGTATCGTAGCTGCGCCGCCATATCTGGACCTGCTCCAGGCCGTACTCGTCGGCGGTCTCTTTCTTGTTGAGTCCCTGCAAGGCCCCGTAGTGCCGCTCGTTGAGCCGCCACGAACGATGGACGGGAATCCACATCAGGTCCATCTCGTCCAGGATGATCCACAGCGTCCTAAGGGCCCGCTTCAGGACCGACGTGTACGCGAGATCGAATGCATACCCCTCCTTCTTGAGAACCGCGGCCGCCTCGTGCGCCTCTCGAACGCCCTGCTCGGAAAGATCCACGTCCGTCCAGCCGGTGAATCGGTTCGCAAGATTCCACGTACTCTGACCGTGCCTGACCATGACGAGTTTGATCATCTCAGACTCCCTTCAGGTGCGTCCTTCGACCAATGGACGGCCTCATGCGGATTCCTCAAATTCTCACATGATGGCGCCCCGTCATCCTGAGCCACAGGCGAAGGATGACAAACCGCGCAAAGAGCAATCACAATTCACATCAGTCCTGTTTGAGCTTGTACAACGAGAGCATGCTCGGCGGCGGCGCGGTCTCTCGCGGCCGGTCTCGATTGCGCCCCAGCGTTTCCCACCGCAGAGCATAGCGAACGCCGGGCTCGCCGCTCGTGCCGGAATCGCCCTGCCAGCGTACCTGCATCCCGGGAAAATCGGACTGGGGCCTGGACAGGCCGGCCGGCCAGGCCGGAGCCTGCTCGATGGTCCCGATCGGTTTGAACGTCGCTTCGTCGAGCCGCCATGTGCCCGCGCCGTATTTTCCGTGTCGATAGGGCTGCGACAACGCCCCGCCGCCCAGCGCTCGTACCGGCGAGACCCCACCCTCGAAATTAATCGATCCGCCACCCTCGAAGAACCAGCGATAGTCCCAATCGCTCGTTTGGTATATCCGCCAGCGACCGCCTTCAAACCGCGCGTTGTACACCTGGGTGTTGCCCTCGCTGTCGAACTTGTGATAGCTCACGACGGGGCGGTGCTGCGAGTCGAATCCGACGCGGGTATTGCCGTTGATCATGCCTCCTTTGACGGGCACCGGATCGACCACCACGGCCCTGGTCTCGGCCGTCATCGGCAACTCGACAGGCTCACCCGCAACCGTCTCCCAATGGATCAGATCTTTGCTGCGGGCGTAGCACAAGTCGTGATTCGTGCTGCAATCAGGCGTGTCGCGCCAGACCCAGCACAAATGGAACCAGCCGTCGGGCCCCTGCGCCGGTCCGACCGGATACGCGTTCATCAAGCCCTTGCCGTCCAGCAGGGGCTGTTCGAGAAGCCGGCGCCAGGTTTCCGCGGGCACATCATAGACGTTGTAGAGCCGCGCCCCCCTGCCGCTGCCGCCGTCGCGGTAGGTGAAAATGAACTCACCTTGCGGCCCGCGCAGGAATCTCGGATAGGTGCACCGCTGCTCGCGCCGGCCCACCATCGCCGGGATGCGCCTGAGACTGCCTGCGTCACCGGGTTCGTCGCTGCGGAAGTAGACGAGCGGATTGCCGTGCATGTTGCCGGCCAGATGGAGAAAGCCTCCGGCGTCAACCGCCATCGTCACGTAGTTGTGACTGTCCCATCCCAGGACGGAATCCAGGGCAGCGTACTTCCACCGGCGCGAGGACAGATCCCTCTGCGCCACCGTCAACCGCCGCTGCTCGTCGTAGTACGCCACGTACTGGACGTCCTTCCGGGTGAGCAGGAAGAACCCTACGGGGTGACCGGACCAGACTTTCGACACCGGCAGAGAGACCTCCACAGTCGGTGCGGCCTGGTCACCGCCGGCGCCGGTCGTTGCGAGCCATAGAAGCGCCACTTGCAGCCAGACGCCCCGCCGCGACCCAACCGACCGAGATGTCCCCTCCTGCCTCACCGCAGACACAACCGTCCCCGCCACGTCACAGTTCCACCGGCTTGCAGAGGTTCTTCTCCTCGGCGGCCACGCGGCCACAGACTTTGCACATGTATTTTCCGTCCCGAACCAGCTTCTTGTACTCCTCGGGGTTGCTGATCTGAAAACCCAGGTTGTTGAGGTAACACAGATGTTTGTCATGTCCGGGATGCGGCATTTGAGTATCGGCCATAAGGTTTTCCTTTCCGAGATCCAACGTTTCTCTGTCAGCACATTAAGGCCATCGGTTCGGCACGGTGTCAACCGATTTTCCACGAAAGCCAGTTTCTACCATACAGGTTTTTCGGCGGTGTGGTTCGCCGAACCGGGTGGAACCTGGCGGTTTCTCGCGCCGGCGTTGGGTCGGAAACAATTGCTCGACGCCCGGCGTGTGCCTTGCTATACTCCCTGCCGAACACGACAAAGAACCCGGCACAATCGAACCCAATGAACGGAGAAGAAACATGGACTATCGGCGCATCATCCCCTGCCTGGACGTCAAGCACGGCCGGCTGGTCAAAGGCGTGAATTTCGTCAATCTCAAGGACGTGGGCGACCCGGCCGAGAACGCCGCCGCCTATAGCGAGGCCGGTGCCGACGAGCTCGTCTTCCTCGACATTACCGCCACCTTGGAAAACCGCAAGACCCTGCTCGACGCCGTCAAGCGAACGGTCGAGCGCATCTCGGTGCCGCTGACGGTCGGCGGCGGCATCAACAGCTGCCAGGCCATCCAGGACCTTCTCGATCTCGGTGTGTCCAAGGTCTCCATGAACACGGCCGCGGTACGCAATCCGGACCTCGTCAAGGAAGCGGCGGAAACGTTCGGCAGCGAGAAAATCACCATCGCCATCGACACCGCCGGCAACGCGGAGCTGCCCTCGAAATTTGAAGTGATGGTCAAGGGAGGCACGGCCGGAACCGGCATCGACGCGGTCGAATGGGCCCGGAAGGTCGAAGGCCTCGGCGCCGGAGCCATCCTGCCGACGAGCATGGACACCGACGGTATGCAAACCGGCTACGATCTTCCCATGACCCGGGCCATCGCCGACGCGGTTTCCCTGCCCGTGATCGCCTCCGGTGGGGCCGGCACCCTCGAGCATCTGTACGAAGCCATCGTCGAGGGACATGCCGACGCCGTCCTCGTCGCTTCCATCGCCCACTTCGGGACATACACCATTCAACAGATGAAGGATTTCTTAGCCGAACGGAATATCCCGGTCAACCGTTAGGACCGGAACCCCTTTATCGCCCCTTTCTCAATACGCCCGCAAAGAGCAGCCGCGAACAAGGCTGCTCTTTGCCTTTTCCGCGAAAGTCGGCCCGTCTGCTGGTCGATAGGAGGAGGGTGATTGTTCGTAACCTGGCTCGGATGGTATTGAGATACGCATGTTCGACCGATTCAAGAAAAGCAAGTTCATCCTGAAGACGAAGCTCTTCACCCTCCGTTGGTATCCGAGCATCCGCAGTTGCATCAGCGTGGGCAACCACCGGCGCCCGCCGCAACAGATGCCCCCGCTTATGGTCCGCAAACCCGAGTGGCGACGATAAACACGGCGCCCTTTCTCAACCTCCCCGCAGCCTTCGCACGCAGGCGGTCTGTAATCAAAACACCCCTGCACAGCCCCGGCAAAAAAACAAAGCGGGGTCCGTTTGGGCATTCGCATAGACCCCGCCTTTTTCTCATGTCACTACGACCGCTCCACACTGATGCGTGAGCGTCACTTGGTTGCCGCAGCTTTGGTCAGCCAGAAATCATCAAAATAGATGGTCCCCGCGCCACCCGGTGCCGGAGCGACCCGGTCGCCGACTCTGACGATCATCTTGACGATTGCCGCGGCGTTCACGTCGGCGAACTCACTAAACGGAATCTCCCACGCGATCCACTCTACACTCCTGGTGGCGGTGGCATCGGCGTAGGGCACAACCGCTGTGCGTCCGGCGTTGTCCCGCAGTTCCACCTGCAGCGGGTCCGCGCCGTTGCCCGGCAGACCGCAAACGTGCAATACCAGTGAGTCGGCGCCGCCGGCCGTCCAGTTCCGAGCCGCCCAGGTCCGCTCGATCTCCGAGAAGTACGGCGAAATCGCGTTGTTGTAGTCCACCGGCATCGATTGAACGGGGCTGTGGACAACGTCCATTTCCATGATCGTGGTGTAGGGCGTACCGGGCGTCCAAACGTCGTGTCCGACGGCCGCGTTGCTGCCGTTGCCCGGGTTGCCCGGCTCGGGCCAACTGAAGCCGATGCCGTCCACCCAGAACTCGAAGGCCCGCTGTCCCACCTCGTCCGTGTATATCTCGAAATCGTCCAGGGGACTGGCGGTGGTGAAACTCCACACGTCGCCATCCCGAACGCTGCCGTCCAGGCTGGTTTCGTCCACGCGCCAGTAGTACGTCGTCAGCGGCAAAAGCGGCCCCGGCGCGAAGTTGGGATCGACCGTCGTGCCTTTGTCCGCCGCGGCGGTCCGGTCGTTGACGTCGGCAAAGTTGCTGCTGAAATAGACGTGATGCTCGGCGGCCGTCATGCCCGCCAACCAGGTCAGGATCGCAGAGGGCCCGATCGAGGCGCCGTCGGCCGGATCGGGCAGATAGGCCGTATACGGCATGGCCAAAAACGTCCAGACCGTACCGGTGTGGACGGTCATGTCCATCTCAACCTCATCCACGCGCCAGTAGTACCGCTGTCCCGGTGTCACACCCGCCAAGTGGAAGTACAGCGCCCCCGGCATATGCGATTGCACGAGATCGTCCGGGCCCAAATTGGGGTCCGTCCCGAAATACACGTCGTGCAACAGGATCGTATCCAGCGACGTCCATTGCATCAGAGGCATCTGGACGTCCACGGCGCCGTCGGCCGGACTGGGATTCCAGGCGGTAATGCGCGGCTCGGCCGGAAGCTCCACGATTTCCTTCACCTCGGCCGCCGAGAGAGCGCGGTTGTAGACCCGCGCCTCGTCCAGCCGCCCGCCAAAAGCCTCATACGGCGTGCTACTGCCATCGTTGCCGAAGTTGGCGATGGGATGGATGGTCGCCAGGCCCGTGTACGCGCCGCTGGAGACCTCATCGCCGTCCACGTACACGGCGTACGCGCCGTTGTCCCAGGTCAGCGCCACGTGCAGCCATTCCTTCAGCGGCAGTTCCATAATGTTCGTATCGTGCGCGTGCGCCCCGCCCAAACCGAGGTCCAGGACTCTGGAGTCATTGGCAGTGTTTCCTTCCTGCATATAGATCTGGATGCGGTCCGCCCATGATCCCTGGGCCGTGTGCCCGAAGAAATATCGTCCCCGCGTCATGGGCTGGGGATCGGCAAGCCATCCCCACACACAAACCGTGCCCGCCGCCGGGGACATGCCCGTCGTCGCGAACTCCAGGGCGTCGGCAACCTCCTCATCCCCGGGCGCATTGCACCCGAGGGCCCCGCCGTCATAGCCCGGTACCCATTCAAACATCGGCCCCGTCAACGTACCGTCGTTTCCATTGCCGGAGGCATCGGCCGCGATCTCTCCGTCGGTCTCGTTCATCTGGTAATACGCAACCAGACCATCCTCCAAATCAGCGTCCACCGGTCGCGCGCCAAAACCCATCACGACCACCAGCAAAATGAGAAACATCAGCTTCCTATACATGTGCAATCCTCAAAAAAAGTACGTTCCAACAAATCCCGGTCCTCAGCCCGCCGGCCATTCGGCGTGCCGCCGATCTTCCTTGCACTCGAGCGGAACCTGTATCCGACGGACACAGGCCCCGCGTTCATCTGAGGCTGCGACCACGCACATCGGGGCGCACAACCTTGCTTGACCATCGCCTCGTCCGTCACGGTCCGGCCACGTCGTTGGGCTCGACAGCCGGCGGCAGGCTCAGATAGACGTCATCGACGAAGAGCACGCCTGCGCCACCCGGCTTCGGGTCGTTGCGGTCACCGATGCCGATGCACATCTTCATCACCGAAGACAGGTCGACGTCGGCAAACTCGGCGAGCGAAATCGTCCAGGTGACCCAATCGCTGGACTGGACCACATTCGGATCGGGATGGGTAACGACACTCGTACGGTTGAGCGAGTCCTGCAGCGTGACGTACAGAAGATCCGCCCCGTCGACGGCTCCGCCTTCGGCCACCAGCGCGGTGCCCCAACTGGCCGCGGTCTGCCAGTCGTTACCTACAAGGGAGTGCCAGGCGATCTGTGATTCCCGCGTGTCGGCGCCGTCGTCGTCGTCGTTGTAGAAACAGTCGATCCCGATAAGCTGTCCGACCGGCGCCCCCGTGCCCATCAGCGCCTGCCACGGGAGCTTGATCTCGATCCGCCAGCCGGTGGCCGTATCAACCTGAGCGTGCTCGACGCCCGTGAGGTTCGTGTTGGTCCCCTGTATCTCAGTGGTGGTCCAACCGAAGGTGTACTGGCGGGCGTTGCCGACCAGCCCCGGCCCGGCCTTGGTGTTGTCGCCGTCGACGTAGAACTCCACGCTGTCATCGAGGTAGGAAGAGCCCGAATCGTTGTAGAGCGCCTCGTCGTTGACGTCCACCAAAGCATACAGGTTCTCGGCGTCGTACAGCACGCGGAATTGCCCCGACGCATCGGCCGGCCCGCTCGGCTCGGCGCCGTCGATCTTGGTGGCAACGGGAAATGGCGTCACATCCGCCCAGATCGCATCGACTTGCCCGTCGATCACCGGCGTCCCGGTGAGAATCTCAAAGTCCCGGGCCAGACCCTGGACGTGCAATGTCAATGAGTCAAGACCCGGAGTCTTCCAGTCCTGACGTACCGCCCACGTTCGTTCGGCCTCGCAATAGTAAGGCAGAGCCCCGTTGTCGTAGTACAGCGGCATCGACTGCGCGCCGCTGTGGAC
>JAFGCA010000017.1 GCA_016932895.1 Sedimentisphaerales bacterium
CCCGATGATTTCCCGGCCGGCATCGACCCCTGGCCCATGGAAGCCGACGGCCAGGGCTCGTCCCTGACCCGGATCGACCCAACCGCCTACGGCAACGACCCGGCCAACTGGCAGGCGTCCACCCCGTCACCCGGCGCGGCCGCACCGTAGTGTCGGAATTCGCAAAGGCCGCGACGGACGGGAGGAGGAAAGTGAGAAGGGTGAAAGGGTGTGAAAGGTCACGAGGCCCGGCGTGTCATTGCGAGCGGAGCGAAGCAATCTCTCCTGTCACCCGGATACGGCTTGCCGACTTAGGGCGCCTGCGGCGGTATCGTTAGTGCGACGGCGTGTAGGTGAGCTTGCCCCAGCAGCCTTTTTGCATGCGATAGAGGTCCTGGAAGCCGTCGTCCGTCGTCGGCGTGCGGCCGACCTGGGGCCCGATGTTCTCCTCGTCTCTGGCATGCTGGATGGTATCGACGCCCTTCCACTTCCAGTGCTCGGCGTGCCCGTCGGCGAAGGAGAGCGTGGCCCCGTCGCCGTGTCGGGCGGGAGGGCTGTCGAACCAATTCTCCCGGTCACAATAAACGGCATAGGCATCCGAGGTCATGTAGCCTTCGTCGATGAAGACCAGCCGAAGCGCCGGATTTGGCAGAATCTCCGATCGCAGCTTCACGTGGCCGCCTTTGACTCCCTGGCTCCACGGATGATTGACCGCATTCATGGAGAACATGATGGAATAGGTCACCGCCTCGCCGCGCCGGCCCGTCGGGCACCGATACACCTTCACGTTCCGCAGATAAGGCCAGAGGGCACCGGCTCGGATCTGGTCCAATTGCGTGTCCCAGTTGGCGCCAAAATCACGGACATCGATCCACGCCAGTTCATTGCGGTGGTCCCCCCACGCCATGTTCTGGTTGGTGAAACCGGAGGCACCGTTGACGATCTTGTCGTCGTTGGCGTCGGCATACATGATCCAGGCAAGCTGAAGCTGCTTGAGACTGCCCATGCAGGCGGCGCGTTTGCCCTGCTCGCGCACCCGCGACAACGCCGGCATCAGAATGGCCATCAGGATGGCAATGATGGCAATGACAACCAGAAGTTCAATAAGCGTGAATGCCCTTCGCCTGGTCATGGTATAGGCTCCTGCTTTCAACCTGCTTGACCGAATCTTGAGACGGTACGACACGACTACCACGAATTTCGCGAGATCGCGACTTCTATTATAAGACCCAAACCGCTCTTCTGCAAGGCCAAAGAGACCTGTCGGGCCCACACAGGGATGAAATCGCAGTGTTTCTGCTACCCGAGGGCCCCTTCTCCTCGAATTCGACGGCCTCGGTACCGGGCGCCGGCGGGGGCAATCGTTAATTTGTAGGCGTGTAGCCCAGTTTGCCCCAGCAATTCGATCAAGGTAAATGCCTTGCGTGTGTTCATACTGAATACAACTCCTATTAGACTGTGTTGGTTCGAGCAACTGGAATGATGCGCGAAACCTCCGATGTGTTTCTGAAATACTGCAGTCGTATTGTAGAGTCTGGCGACTTCTTATGCAAGACTCTGAAGGTCGAGCGACTCCAAAGCCGGGCAAAATCGTCGATATTGAACCCTGGAGACGTGTTTCTTTCAGACTTCCTACCGGGAGAGGGTCACGGTGGGCTGGTCGCCGGTGCGGACTTCGATTTGATCGGCCTGTCCGTCGCGATCGACCGTGACGATGAAGGCCTCGGCGGCCGGGACAAGCTGCACCCCGGCGACGCGGGGCCGGCTGCCGGCCCGGACGGGCTCCAGGACAGCGGCGAAACAGGCCTCTTTCCCCTCTCGGCCGATCAGGACCATCGGGACCCGGTCCGTGACGGCGGCGCCGACGCCGTCCCCGGTCGTCACAACGGTGTCCTTGCCAGCCGCCAGCGTCACGTGCGTGGTGATTTCGGCGCCCTCAAACCGCACGCGGACGGCTTCGTCAGTCGAGCCCCGCCGGGCATTTCGGATATACTCACCGCCGGCGCAGGCATCGGCCGGATTCACCGTGTCGGTCGCGACGTCGCAGGCGATCCGCTCGGCCCGATTGTGGTACAGCCAGTCGAAACGGTGATTCGCATCCGAACGCAGCGTATCGAGAACGAGCAGGTAGGCGTCCGTCATCAGCAGCAAACGCTTGTGCCGGACGCCCGCATAGGCCGCGTCGCAGCTTGCCAGCGCCGTGACGTACTCGTCGCTTTGCTCGAAGAGCTCCAGCTTCCCGGCGGCGGGATTCTGGCTCTTTCCGTCCACCAGAACGGCATTGTGCGCGATCGTGGCCTTGTACCAGTTGCGATGGATGGGCAGCCGGTAGGCCTGGCTGCGGGCCCGCCCGGGATCGACCGCCAGCTCACGGCCGAAGCCAAAGAAGACGAAGCTCAGCTTGTCATAGTGGCCATGAAAGCCGCCGTAGGGGCCAAAGGTCAGGGCCGCGGTCAATTGGGCCGGCCCGCGCGTGCGGAGAATCGCATGGCCCGCATCCTCGAAGGCCATGCTCTCGAGCGGCGGCTGCGTCGCCGGCCGGTCCGAGCGGCCCAGGAGGATGCCCTCGAAGCCGGGCCGGTCGCTCAGCAGCGACAGCATGCCCGGGTCGCGATAGGCATGATAGGCCGGCTCGAACAGGCCGCCCACCCGCTTGACCGAGGAGTTGACGTCGTCGCCGAAACGCGGGAGCATCCCGTCGCCCATCGTATAGTGCACCGGCAGGGTGAACATCTTCTTGAGACGCTCGTGGCTCCACAGGTCGATATCGAGCCGGCGGGCGATCTCGGCCATAATGACCAGGGCCCGAAGCGTGTAGAAATGGTAGCCCCAACTGTTCTCGTACCACATGCCCTCTTGCGAGACCGATACGTCCATCTGGCGGTAGAAGCCGTTGGCGGGATCGGCGATGGCCTTTTCGACCCAGGACGCGTCGCCGACGAGGGCCCCGCCCCAGAGCATGGCGGCGTTGTGCCAGGTCTGCCAGTTGCTCTTGCCGGCCTTGTTCCGGTCGATGTTGGCGAGCATGGGGCGCAGCAGGCCCGCGCCGATGGTCTCGTGCTGCTCGGATGAGAGGACGCCGGAATCGTGAATCAGGTCATACGCCGGCCCGATGTAGGTCGCCATCGCCGAGGCCTCGGTCAGCGTCTGCTCGAAGAGGTGCCCGCCGGCTTTGCGGCCCCAGCTACTCTCGGCTTCCAGCGACGCGCTGTGGTAGGGATAGTCGCGGTAGCGTTGTGCGTAGCCCAACAGGACCCCGGCGGCGTAGCGGGCGAATCTCTCCTCACCCGAGACGGCCCAGGCCCAGGCGGCGGTTTCCATGTTCCGCAGGTTGCTGCTGTGAACGCGGCTGAAGATCACGTCGTCGTACGGGTGCCCCGAATAGACCTTGTTGCACTTCGGGCACTGGTGGTGCGTCGGGTCGATGGTCTTCAGCGAGATCTCGCATTTGTCGCACTGATACCACTGGTTGTGCTGGCCTCCGCGCGGGGGAAACGAAACGGGCTCCTCGGCGAATCGCGCCGCCTCCTTCACGTAAGCGGCAACAACGTCGTGCTCGGCGCCGTCGCCTCGCCAGGCCCGCCGCAACCGCGCCAGTTCCTCGGACGTGCAGGCCAGGTATGGATGCGCTTTTGCCGGCAGGACCTTCAGGTCGGACGCGGCGTGGGCGTCGGGCGATCCAAGAGAGACGGCGGCCGCGAGACCGGTCAAACAAGCGATAAGCGGTGCGAGGGAAGTGCGAATACGCTTTGTCATGGATTCCTCCATCGAAGTCGAGGCGTTTCTCTAAGCGGTAAGACCGCTCCAGAGTACCGCGAAATCCGCAGAATATCAAACGGCCGACGGTTTTGCACCGATCTTCGCTCTGGTAGAATTGGGGGCAAATGCCCTGGTAAGGTGGTGCCGTGAAGAAACCACGCCGAATACTTCATGTGGATATGGATGCGTTTTACGCCTCGGTGGAGCAGTTCGACCATCCGGAGCTAAGAGGCCGGGCCGTCATCGTGGGAGGCGACCCGAAGGGACGCGGTGTCGTCAGCGCCGCCTCGTACGAGGCCCGTGCATTCGGCGTCCACAGCGCGATGCCTATGGCCCAGGCGCTGCGCCGCTGCCCGCATGCGGCGATCCTGCCCGTTCGCATGGAGCGATACGCCGAGATCTCACAGGTCATCGGCGCGATCTTCGAGCGTTACACACCCCTGGTGGAGCCGATTTCGCTCGATGAAGCGTTCCTCGACGTCACCGGCAGCACGAATCTCTTCGGCAGCGCCGAGCGGATCGGCCGGGCCATCAAGAACGAAATTCAAGAGCAGACCCATCTGACGGCCTCCGTCGGGATCGCCCCGAACAAGTTCCTGGCCAAGCTCGCGTCCGATCTGGAAAAGCCGGACGGCTTCGTCGTGATCGACGAGCCCAACAAGCAAGCGATCCTCGATCCCCTGTCGGTCGGGAAAATCTGGGGGGTGGGCAAGGTCACGGAAAAGGCCCTTCTCGCCCACGGAATCGAAACCATCGCCCAGCTTCGCCACAGCACACAAGCGGAGCTTGAGGCGGTCATCGGGCGCGCCGCCGCCGAACTCTTGAGGCTGGCCCGGGGCGAGGACGAGCGCCCGGTCAAGCCCGACCGGCAACGCAAGAGCGTATCGAGCGAACAAACGTTCGCCACCGATGTCAGCGATGCGGCGGTACTCTCGAGCGTGCTCCTGGAGCAAGTCGAGGAAGTCGCCCACCGTCTGCGCCGGCAGCACCTCAAGGCCAGAACCGTGACGTTGAAGCTGCGTTACGGCGACTTCCGCACGATCACCCGCAGCGACACGCTGTGCGAGGCGACGAACGTCACCCAATCCCTGTGGGAGGCGGCCGAGCGGATCTTCCGCCGGTGGCGGGCGCGGTCGGCCGGTCCGCTGCGCCTGCTGGGCATGGGAGCCTCCGGCCTGGAGGACGAGCGGGCCGGACAGCAACTGCTCTTCGCCGATCCCAAAGAAGAAAAGCTCAAGAAGCTCGACGAGGCGGTAGACAGGATTCGCGACCGGTACGGCAAAAACGCCGTCCGCCGAGGCCGTCCGAAAAGGCCGTAACGCCGCGCGCCGGAAGCCGTATCAAACGAATGACAATCCCACCTCCCGGGCGACGCTGCGAATGTGCTCGGCGGCCTTGGCGTATTCCTCGGCATTGGGCAGGTGCTCCAGCATCAAGGGCACGTCGTTCAGTTTGCTGAGCTCCTTGAGGAAGGTGGCGTAATCCAGGCCTCCGGTGCCGGGACGCACTTCGTCGAGATGCGTCGTCAGGCTTGGGTGCAGGAGAATATCCTTGGCGTGACAGCTCTTGATGTGCGGGCCGAGCTTTGCGAAACACTCGCGGATCAGGTCGCCGCTGCCGTAATAGCGTTGCGGGCTGCACACCAGGTTCACCGGGTCCAGATGCACGGCGAAGTGCTTGCGGTCGATCGCCTCGAGCAGGCGAAGATAGGAATCCGGCGAGTCGGGATAGGCCCAGGGCATCGTCTCCAGGGTGAAATAGGTCCGGGTCGGCTTGACGTCGTCGATGATTGACCGCGTGGTCTCGACGATCATGTCGAAAGTCTCCCGGGTCAGATTCTCCGGGGAGGGCCCGTCCCACTTGTCTCCGCGCGAGCCGGTAATGTTGACGCAACAGCGGGCCCCGATACGGTCGGCCAGGGCCAGTTGGCGGCGGCACTTCTCCAGGGCGGCCTTGCGCGTCGGGCCGTCGGGGCTGATCGGATTGCTCCAGGCCCTCACCTCGGCGATGACGATATTGGCCTTGCGGGCGGCGGTCTCGTAGGCCCGGACCGTATCATCGCCGGCGTCGGCTCCGACCGGGCAATAGGCGGCGGAGTAGCCCAGTTGCCTCAGGGCGGTAACCCAGCCGTCGGGGCCCTGGACCTTCTCAAAGACCGGCCCGCCGAGGCGCAAGCGGCCGCTTTGAGCCGCCGTGATTCGACCACCCATTCCTGCCGCAGCGACCACCGCCGCGCCCATCGCGGATTTCCTCAGCAGACTTCGTCGGGACATGATGCCGTCGTTAGCCATCGTTGCAACCTCCATTATCTTTGCCATCGCTTTTGTGTCTTATGGACATACAGGGCTGGCGAACCAGTTAAAACGTACTGTACCCGAACCCGGCCGCGCCAACAAGAGGCGGCCCGGAGCGACCGGTAGGTGGTATAATGGGGCATGGAAAACAAAAGAGTGAGAACTGACTCACAAAGGGGACGATGTCCTATGCGTACGCACGTTTGTATCCTATGCCTGCTGGGGCTGACGGCCTTGCTGGGCCGCCCGACGGCCACCGCATACGGCG
>JAFGCA010000109.1 GCA_016932895.1 Sedimentisphaerales bacterium
AAGAACAGTAAGGAATACGCTGGACGATTGCAGAAGCTGTACCGCGGGCTCAAGCGGGGGCGGGCGAAAGTCGAGGCCGTTACGTACGAGGACCCGCTCCAGGCGGTGATCTACGGGATCCTCAGCGAGCAGATGCGCGATGACGTCGCCCGGGCGGCGATGGTGGGGATTGGCAATACGTTCATCGACTGGAACGACCTGCGTGTCTCGCGCGTGGAGGAGATCGTCGAGGTCTTCGGCAAGGATACCTCGGCGACCCGCAGTACGGGCGCGGCGCTGACGATGGTGCTGCGCGCCGTCTTTGACAGGTATCATGCGCTGACGTTGCAGTCGCTCAAGAAGATGGGCAAGCGACCTGCCAAGCAGGCGCTGGAGGAACTCCAGGGCATGAGCCGGTTCGTGGTGAGCTATTGCATGCTGACGTCGTTGCAGGCGCACGCGGTACCGTTGACCGCATCGATGGTGGAATATCTTCGTCAGCAGGAGGTGGTCGATCCGGCGGCCCCCGAGGAGGATATCGAAGGGTTCCTGTCGCGCCAGGTGGCCGCCAAGGACGGCTACCAGTTCTACACTCTCCTGCGGCGCGAGAGCGAGTCCGGCAAGGTCACGAAGAAGAAAAAGAAGAAGACGCGGCGAAAGACCAGCAAAGTCGCGAAGGCGAAGAAATAGAGTGACGTGCAGGGGACTGTCCCCTGCGGGCAAAGAGCAGCACGGGTTTTGTAGAGTTAACAAGAGTTTCGCAAAATGGCCGGTAGGCTTCTGTTCTTCAAGGAAATCGTTGGTGTGATTTCCTTGGAGAAGGGGCTTATATACCGATACGAAAAGCAGTTGCGTTCTCGGGAGGAAAGATCACGAAGAAGATTTTTCCTCCCTAAAGTAAGCTTGCTCTCCATTTTGCAAGAGTTCAGGAGTTAAGACAGGGAAATGGCAGCAGAGCAGATTTTGAAACTGGGCCTTCCGGCGGGGAGTTTGCAGAAGGCCACGAGCGAGCTTCTCCGCAAGGCGGGGTACAATGTGTCCGACTCCCGGCGGAGCTATCTGCCGAGTATCGATGATGATGAGATTCAGCCGGTTTGCCTGCGGGCCCAGGAAATGGGCCGCTACGTCGCCGACGGCGTTCTGGACGCGGGCATCACCGGGTTCGACTGGGTGCAGGAGAATGCGTGCGAGGTGGTGGAGGTCTGTGAGCTGGCCTACAGCAAGGCGACCAGCAATCCGGCCCGATGGGTGCTGGCCGTACCCAACGAATCGCAGGTACAGCGACCGGAGGACCTGGCCGGAGGCATCGTCGCCACCGAGCTCGTCGGCGTGACGAAACGCTATTTTGCCGACAAGAACATCGATGTGAAGGTCGAGTTCAGTTGGGGCGCGACCGAGGTCAAGGCCCGCCTCGTGGACGCCATCGTGGAGTTGACGGAGACGGGGACCTCGCTGCGGGCCAACAACCTGCGCGTTCTGGATACCGTCATCGTTTCCACCACGCGGCTCATCGCCAACAAGGACGCCTGGCAGGACGACTTCAAGCGTGAGAAGATTGAGAACCTCTCGATCCTGCTGAAGGCGGCCATCGAGGCGCGCCGCAAGGTCGGATTGAAGATGAACGTCAAGAAGGCCGACCTGGAGTCGATTCTCAAGGTTTTGCCGGCGGAAAAGAGCCCGACCGTAGCGAGTCTGGCCGATTCCGAGTACGTGGCGATCGAGGTGATCGTCGAGGACAAAGTGGAACGTGCTCTGGTGCCCGCCCTGAAACGCGCCGGCGCCTCGGGAATCATCACGTATCCGTTGAACAAGGTAATTCACTGACGGACGGCGGGCCGGGTCGTGATGTCCCTTCCGGAGACCCCTGAGAGGTTGTCCCGCATGGGGGCTGCACGCGTGGTGCTGCGGAGCGACGTTTGGTTCGCCGGCGTTGGGGTCAGAATTGTCGATTGTGATTTTTTGCGTGTAACGGATCGTCCTGTAATGTGAGGAGTGTCAACATGAAGAAGCTCGTCAAGACGACACGTATTCCTTTGATTGCCGTTGTTTTGTTGGTTCCCTTGGCGCTGGCCGGCGCCGCGGTGCCTGAGACGAACAAGCCGGGCGGGGCTTCGGTGTCCCCGGCGCCGCAGTCGGCCCAGGTGGTAGGCGAGATCGGCGAGTACGTCATTACCAGGGAGGAGTTGCGCGAGAAGCTGCTCAGCGAGATCCGGCCGCGCGGCGAGGAGGATACGCGGAAAGGGCCCGTCACCGCCGAGGCCGTGCTGCGGACCATGATCGCCGAGAAGGCCATGATGATGGAAGGACGCAAGCAGGGACTGCTCGACGACGACATTCTCAAGGCCTACATCGACCGGACCCGGCAGCGAAAGCTCGTAGGTCTGCTGCTGACGGACTACTTGGAAAAGACGCTGTCCGTCCGGGACGCCGAGATCGATCAGGCGGTCAAGGCCAATCCGAAGCTCAGCCGCGAGCAGGCCAAGGTGCGCGTGCAACAATCCAAGGCCAGGCCGCTGCTGGAACGCTATTACGGCCAGTTGGTTCAGAAGCTCCACGTCAAGAAGGTGAAGGACAACTTCGCCAAAGTCTCGGCGATCCATAACCGATTGCTCCTGAAGCCGAAGGAGAAGCGTCGCGAGAGCTGGATCAAGAACAGCCAGGTGAGGGAGGAGCTGACGGCGGCCGAGAAGGGGCTTGCCCTGGCCACGTACGACGGCGGCAAGGTCACTCTGGAGGATTGGTTCAAGACGCTGTGCGATATCGTGCCGCCGCGGCGGCCCCGAGACGTGGGCACGGCCCAGGGGGTTGATAAGCTGCTGGAAAACACGTTACGGCCGATCATTTTTGCCGTCGAAGCCCGGGCCCAGGGCTACGACAAGAACAAGAAACTGTTGGGCGAGATCAAAGAGCTCGAAGACAGGAGCCTGTTGGGCAAAGTCCGCGGCGAGAAGATCCGCAACGTTCCGGAACCGAACGACGCGGAGATCAAGGCCTATTTCGACGCGAACAAGGAAGAGTTTGGCAAGAGCGCCTCGCTGAAGGTCGATCAGTTCTGGTGCGAGGATCTAAAGGCCGCCCAGAAGGCCAAAGCCATGCTGGCCGACGGGAAGGACTTCGCCGCGGTCAAAGAGGCGTGCGCCGCCGAGAAGAGCGACCAGCCCTCGACTCTCTACGCCAGCGGCGAGGGCCTCTTCTGGGACAAGCTGTGGAAGGGCGATCCCAACGAGGTCATCGGTCCCGTGAAGGGCTTCTACGGCACCGGCATCGTCTGGCGTCTGGTGAAGGTCCTGGAGAAGACCCCAGCCGAGCCGCAGCCGTACTCCGACAACGTCAAGAATCGCGTGAAGTGGGCCATCGTGGCCCAGCGGAGACAGAAAATCGTCGATGCGTACGAGGCGCAGCTCCTGGAGAAATATCCCCATAAGCTCTACGCCGAGCGCATCAAAGACATTGACCCTCTGGAGGTGACCGGGCTGCCGAAAGCGTCCCGATGACGCTGAGCGGAACCGTACGGCGTCTCTGCCGGGCGATGGTTGCCCCGTCGGTTGTAACGCAGGCGGTCGGGTTTTTTCGGGCGGGTGCCTGGCGGCTGGTCGTGCGCCGGGTTTGGCCGCGCCGGCACCTGGATTTCAGTTGCAAAAAGCTGGTTCCCGCATAGTATCTTGGAATCATGACTGCAAACGGATTGCTGGATAGACGGTTCTGAGCATGGTTTTTACGCTCCAGAGGTACGTGTTTCGGGAACTTTTTCGCATCTTCCTGCTGGCCACGATCGGGTTGACGTTGATCCTGAGCCTGGGCGGGACGTTGCGGCCTGCGCAGGAGTACGGCGTGGGACCGCGCCAGATCGTCCACATCCTCCTGTATTTCATGCCCATCTCGCTGACGTTCGTGCTGCCCATGTCGGCGCTGTTTGCCTCGGCGCTGGCCTACGGGCGTTTCGCCAGCGACAACGAGCTCGACGCCTGCCGGGCCAGCGGAATCAGCATGGCGACGCTGGTCTACCCCGGGTTGGTGCTGGCCATTCTCGTGGCGATCGCCAACCTCATGCTCAGCTTTCACGTCATGCCCTATTTCGTTCGCCTGGCCGAGAAATCGCTCAAGGCCGACGCCAAGCAGATTCTCTTTCGCAACATTCAGCGTAAGGGTTTCTACAGCCTGCCGCCGGACGAGCGCTGGGTGATCTATGCCGATTACGCCGACGTGACGAATGATACCCTGTTTGGCATCGTCGTCGTGGAGTCTTCGCAGGAGACAATCAAGAGAATCGTCACCTCCGAGATGGCCCAGGTGCATTTCAATCCGCACGAGCGTTTCAACGAGGTGCAGTTGACCGCCTACAACGCCAAGTGGATGGGGGCGGCCGACGATCTCTGGGGGCAGGTCAAACTGACGTCGTTCAAGCCGGAGTTCGGCTCGCTCCTGGGCGACGAGATCAAGTTCAAGAAGATCGGTGAGATGAAGCGGATTGCGGCGAATCCGATGTTGTTCGATCCGATCTCACGAATGGCGCGCACGACGTATGCGCAATTGGTCACGGAGCGGCTGGCGCAGGACATCAGCAAGCGCCTCTCGCAGGACGGTTCCTACGAGATCGGGGGCGCGTCCCGATTCGTGCGACTCTCTGCGACCGGATGCGCCTTGAAGGAGGAATTCGCCGTTGACCTCGTGGCCCCGGTGGTGGTGGAGGAATACGACGCCGATACGGGCCAGTCGTTGCGCAGATTGCAGTGTGACAAGGCTGTGATTCACGTCGGCGAGGACGTGGAGCACCCCGAGTTGAGCCTGGACGTATCCAACGCCCGCGTCGAAGAGACGGGGCTGTTGGTGGTGCGTGAGATTATCCGCGACCTGGCCTTGCCCGAGCCCATCGCCCGGGCGTTGGGCGAGCGGAGCGTGCTGGAGGTGGTTGTCTCCGAGAACGTCCCGTCCGTTCTGGATGCGGCGCCCAGCACCACGCTGGCCCGTCGGCAAAAGGCGCTGGACCGGGAACTGCGGACCACGCTGATCGATATCAAAGCGGAGATCAATTCCCGACTGGTCTTCGGTATCGGCTGCGTGCCGATGATCCTGATCGGGATCGGCCTGGGGATTGTCAAACGCGGCGGGCATATGCTCAGCGCCTTTGGCGCCAGTTGCGTGCCGGCCGCCGTGCTGATCGTGACCATTATCAGCGGCAAGCACGTCACCGAGAACGTCGGGGCCCAGGCCGTCTCCGGAATTCTGGTCATGTGGGCGGGGCTGGCGTTTCTGATTGTGCTGGCGGCCTTCATCTACGGGAAGCTGCTGCGTCACTGAGTAAGGACAGGAGTTTTGCAAAATGGAGATTAGGCTTATATTCTTCAAGGAAATCGTTGGTGTGATTTCCTTGAAGACGGGGCTTAAATACCGATACGCACAGCACTTGCGTTTTCGGGAGGAAAAATCACGAAGAAGATTTTTCCTCCCTAAAGTAAGCCTAATCTCCATTTTGCAGAAGTCCAGTAAGGAACCGGGTACCACGCGGCACGACGGGACACAGCCGGGCACGAGACCATGAAGATCTTAGATCGTTACGTTGCCAAGAGTTTTCTGATCGGATATGCGATCGCATTTGCGGTCCTGATCGGTCTGCGCGTCATGATCGATCTGTTTGTCAATCTGGATGAATTCGCCGAGCATGCCGACCTGGGGACCTGGACGGTCGCCCGAAACGTGGTGACGTATTACGCCGTGAATACGACTCTGTATTTTCGGGATTTTGCCGGTGTCATCACGGTGGTGGCGGCAGCGTTCTCGTTGGGCAAGCTGGTTCGCGCCAACGAGCTGGTGGCGATCATCGCCTCCGGCGTCAGTGCCAAACGCGTCGTGGTGCCCATTCTGGTGCTCGCCCTTTTCTTTGCGGCGTTGTCGGTGGCCGACCAGGAGTTCCTCATTCCGGCGGTGAGCGACCAGCTCGTGCGTGACGAGGACGACGTTCCGGGGGAGGAATCCTTTGCGGCATGGTTCATCAGCGACGGGCAGGGCTCGCTCATTTGCTCCCGCAAGTACGACGTCAAGACGATGACGCTCGATCGGCCCACGATCATCACCCGCAAGCCCACCCGTCGGCCGGGCGTTTGGGAGGTGACCGGTCGCATCACGGCCGATCAGGCCACGTACAACGAACGGACCGGCGTCTGGGACCTCCTCAACGGCGTCTTCATCGCCACCGATTCGGCCGGAGGGGCCCGTCCGGTCCCGTCCTACTCGACGGGCGATCTGCTCCCCAAGGACATCTCCGTACGCTGCAAGGCCGGGTACAAGGCCCTGTTGAGCTCGTGGCAGTTGGCGGCGCTGGCCAACCAGGAGACCAGAATGAAAGACGTCGTGCAGCTCTACAGCCAGAAGCACTTCCGCATTACCGACCCCATCATCAACCTGACGATGCTCATGGTCAGCCTGCCGGTGCTGGTCTGCCGCGATCCGCGCACGATGAAGTCGGCGATCATCGTCAGCTTCGCCCTGACGGCGGGCTGTTTCATCACCACCTTCGTCTGCCGGATGCTGGCGACGGAAGTGGTCCTGACCCACCGCGTCATGCCGGAGTTGTGGGCCTGGCTGCCGGTCTTCATCTTTCTGCCCATCGCGTTCATCGAGCTCGATTCGATGAGGACGTAGCACGGCTCGATGAGGCGGAAGGTGAGACTCACTCGCGGACGCCGCCGGTCGAGCGCTTGATGACTTCGCGCACTTCCTTGTTGATCCGCACGCTGCACCAGTGTTGGCCGCACATCGAGCAGTAATCCGCCGAGTCAAGCTGGCCGGTCCCCATCTCCGCGCACGCCTCCTGGTGCATGCGGTTGGCGGTCTCCGGATCGAGCGATTCCTTGAGATGCGTTTCCCAGTTCAGGTTGGATCGGGCGACGCTGAGCCTTTGATCGCGCTCGGCGGTTCCTGCCAGGCCTCGGGCCACGTCGGCGCCGTGTGCGGCGATCTTGCTGGCGACGACGCCGGCCCGCACGTCATCGACGTTCGGCAGACCCAGATGCTCGCGCGGCGTCACGTAACAGAGAAACGATGCCCCGTAAAAGGCCGCGGCGCACCCGCCGATGGCCGAGGTGATGTGGTCGTACCCGGGCGCGATGTCCGTCACCAGCGGGCCCAATACGTAGAAGGGGGCTCCGTGGCAGATTTCCTGCTGAATCTCCATGTTGTACTGAATCTGGTCGAACGGCACGTGGCCCGGGCCTTCGACCATGACCTGGCAGCCCTTTTCCTGGGCTCGCTGCGTCAATTCACCGAGCGTGCGGAGCTCGGCGATTTGGGCTTCGTCGGTGGCGTCGGCGATGGCGCCGGGTCGCAGCCCGTCGCCCAGCGAGAAGCAGACGTCGTGCTCGACCATGATCTCGCAGAGCTGATCGTACATCTCGTAGAGCGGGTTCTGTCGCTTGTGGTGAACCATCCACTTGGCCAGCAGCGCTCCGCCCCGGCTCACGATCCCGGCCACCCGGTTCTCGATCAGGGGCAGGTGCTCGCGCAGCAAACCGGCGTGAATGGTGAAGAAGTCAACGCCTTGTTGGGCCTGCTTCTCGATCGTGCGCAGGATGATGTCCTCGTCGATGTCTTCGACGTTTCTGCCGTCAATCACCTGATAGATGGGTACGGTCCCAAAGGGGACGGGGCAGTGACTGAGCAGTTCGCGACGGATCTCATCGAGGTTTCCGCCCGTGCTGAGGTCCATGATGACGTCGGCGCCGACGGCCAGGGCGGCCTGCATCTTCTCGATTTCGCCCTCCACCGAGCAGCGGACGCTGCTGGTGCCGATGTTGGCGTTGACCTTGGTTGTGATGGCCCGGCCGATGCCCACGGGCTTGAGGTTCTCATTGAGGTGCCGCTTGTTGGCGGGTATGACCAGCCGTCCGGCCGCCGTCTCGGCTCGAACCAGTTCCGCGTCCACCGCCTCAGTTTGGGCTACGTGGCGCATGGCGTCGGTGAGCCGGCCGGCCCGGGCTTCTGTCAGTTGCGTTGTCATGACTGCGTGCTCCTTGGCCAAATAAAAAAATCGCTCCCGCAGGAAGCGATCCGTTGCCTTTGCTCGACCGTGTCGAATGCATCGCTTTCCTACGCAGGCCTGTTCGC
>JAFGCA010000110.1 GCA_016932895.1 Sedimentisphaerales bacterium
CTTGCCTACCCCATCGGCGATATTTCGACCCAAGGGGCACTTGATGCAGCCTCCGGGCCGGACGAATATGCTTAACTTAGTGCCATTATATGGTGTCCCCAGATTTACCAGATTTACGATCATCCCCACTACCACCCCCGTCTTCTAAAAAGTGCGGGCACACTCCGCAGGAGTATGTAGATATTTAACGGCAGAGACCTATTTTGGATGTACAGGTAATCATACTTGATCTTATGGGCCGGCTTCAACTCATATAATTCTCTGATTTGAGCGAGGCCGGTCAGTCCCGGCTTCACGGACAAGCGTGTCCGCTGCAACTCTTTGTGGCGTGCCACTTGGAATGGCCTTTCAGGTCGCGGACCAACCAGACTCATATCACCTTTCACCACACTGAAGAACTGCGGTAATTCGTCCAGTCTCGTCATCCTCAGGGTCCGCCCGATGGGTGTCACTCGGGGGTCAGACGGAGTGATTCCATAGTCCACTACTGGTTTACCCTCACTCACGACCATTGTGCGGAATTTGTACAGGGTGAATAGCTTGCCGTGCTTCCCAACCCTCACTTGTCTATACAGTATAGGCCCTGAAGAAGTCCCCTTCACCAACAATGCCGTCAAGAGGAAAACGGGCAAAGTGACCAGAATAATCAGAACCCCGACGACCAAATCCAGACATCGGATTGCCAAATCGCGCAGTCTCTCGACCCAACAAACACGTGCGCCCTCGACCTGCAGGCTGGGCCATTGCCGGGCTGTCAGGGTTCTATCAACGAGTATCCTGTATCTCTCTTCCATGTCCTCGGGTGGTGGGACCAACCCCACCTTGTATGCGCGCGCCCCAAGCCCAGCCTCATGTCTAGGCGAGGCTTCACCGGCGGTGCACGACGATCGAAACGCAATCGCCTCGTACTTCATTCCGTGCGTGCCCCGCAGCTCCCGTCTATTATCCTTCGTCGGCATGTTCATGGTCTAGATCCTTATTCTTCCTTCGGAACCTCTCGATGATCCTCTGGATTCGGTTCTCGAAGATCATGCCAAGTGCGATGGTGTCGGCAATGATTCCGCCGGCGTGGTATACATCTGATTTGTTCAGTTCACGATGATAGGCAACAGGTTGGCCGACATACTCAAAAACAGCAGGGATGCCCGAGAACACTTCAGGATTGAGTGAATCGAAGGCCAGGAATCCGAACACGAAGTCGTGTGGCTTGTCGTTCTCTTCCGCAGAGGCTCTCTCGTACCGAATTGGATATACCAAGGCCGACTTGTACCACTTGCTCCAGTCATCGTCGCTGTCATCATATTCACTGTACTCAGTAAGATCGTTGCAGCCAAAACACCGATAACTGTATCGTCCCCATTCCGTCTTGCGGTCTTTGCATCCAACGAGCGAGGCAAATGCGGAGTTCTCCCCGATAAGGCGATAACAGTCCGGCCCAAACTCATCGGGTCTTCCCGATTCGATGGTGGACGCTGCGAATGTCCAAACTCTCCAGTCTGCGGGCGGGCCACCTCTCTCCCCCCCACAGCGCTTAATGGCACAGTGGATATCCCGAGCTGGCGATTTGGTCACCGCTGCCATCGCACTTCTACACGCGTTGGCTAGGTTCTCGTAGGGCAAGTACGGGGTTCGCTTATCAATCTTGACCTGGAAATAACCCTCCGCGGAAAACCGCCTGATCTCGTGAATCGCGTCGTGATGTAGAGTCCGGACCAAAGAAGGAGCGATCGCAGCCAGGGGAACTACACGTTCCACATGGTCCCGAAGACGGTCGATAGCTTCTTGCAGATCCCTTGTGTTCTCACTAGTCATACATGACTCCTCCCCCCCGACACTGGAAGAATCCTCTAGACACACAGCGACCCTTCACCGCCGTTGCGCGTGGTTATCCCTGCTTACGTTTCATCGAAAACAGACTTCCTATAGCTCCTTTCGTGCCTTCCCGCGTGGTACAACACGACCCTACACTATCTTCACAGAAGCACCAGATCGGCGTACGTAACTCACCGCCGCAAGCACCTAATCTCTCTGTTACAGTTTCGTCAAGCACGCTCATCAATGCAGGTAACAGTATTATGGCACACGCATAGCGAAGAGGCAAGGAAAAAAGACGTCGAAGGGTAAATGTGATTTCTCTAACGGTTACAGTCTCTGGGGAAGGGGGGCCGTATTCCGGGGCCGCCTTACTCGTTTCGGTTTTAGCCTGAGTATCGAAGGAAGTAACAGTGTCCGGTACGAATGGCATTAAGATACGCCGGCGTGGTCTGCTTCAATAGGGCTTCAGGCGAGGGGGCCGAATCGACAGGAGGGATAACTTCGTGTTGCGCGGGGATGGCTTCCAATCGGGTGGAAGGTGAAGTCGGAACGAGGAGGCCTGCGGGTACGACTTCTCCCGGGTACCATCACGCCGTCGGAGTGCCTTGACATCCTCGCACCGACCTCCTATAGTCGAGCGAGTCTCGCACTCGCATGAGGTGCGCAGCAGGCATCAGGGTCGTGGAGATGGTGGCGTGAAGACCGAATCGCAGGAACACGAGGTGACTCGCTCGTCGGCGACGGCACAGTCCAGGCCGATTGACTTAGAGCGTCTGGCCACGCTCTTGGGCGGTATCGAGTCGATCGACTATGCGATGGTTTTCGGCTCGGCGCGGGACGGCGTTGTGCGCGCGGGGTCCGATCTGGATGTTGCCGTATCACTGGCGCACGCCGATACACAGAGCATTGATCGCCTGCTGGAGATCGTGGGCGAGGTTGAAGACGCATGTGGCGTCACCTGCGATCTGACGGTGCTCAATGCGGCCGGACCTGTACTTCGGCACGAAGCTTTGAGGGGACGCGTGCTCTTCGTACGACCCGGGCGGGAAGACGATTTCTCCGCGTTTTATGCGCGGACCTGTGCCGAGTACGAAGACCTCATGGCCTGGCGCGCCCGGCAACTTGCCTACAGGGGGTATCAATGCCCATCAACGGCGTCGTAGAAAGCAAGCTTCGATTCCTGGAGCAAACTCTGGCCGACTTGGAGAGTTGGCCGCTGGGAGACGTGGCTGAGTTCGCCCGCAACTCCCTGCTTCGACGGGGCGTGGAGCGAGCGCTGCAGCTTGCGGTTGAGAGCATGATCGACGTTGCGGAGCGGATTCTGGCCGCCAGACGCCTGTCGCCGGCCGAAACCGCCGCACAGAACCTCCGGCGGCTGCAGGAAATCGGGGTTCTAAAAGATGCCGCCCGGTATGCCGAAATGGTGCGGTTTCGCAACTTCATCGTCCATCGGTATGAGCAGATCGAGCCCCAGATCGTCTACAGCCTGGCGAAGGGCAAGCTGAATCACTTCCGAGATTTCGTCGATGAGATCCGCAAGGCCTGCGCCGGCGAGACACCTGAAGAGAGACCCGCTGAGACGTAACACGGGCATCTTGCCCGCAATTGCAGCTCATGGGCGGGCTGCCCACGGTACTGGATGAGTTTAGGAGCAGGTCATGAGAACTGTGTTCGCACTTTTCGCCGTTGCGGCGTTGGGGTTGTTGGCTTGTAGTGTGCCTGCAGAGGCCGGTTCTCGGCGGGTGGTCGACTTGAACGGGACGTGGCAGGTCGCCGAGGGGGCGATGGACTCGATCCCGCCGCGCTTCGAGCATACGGTCCCCGTCCCGGGGCTGGTGGACATGGCCGAGCCGGCGTTTGCCGAGGTGGGCAAGAAGAGTGAAAGGCGTGAGGCTTTCTGGTATCGGCGTACGTTCTCGGTGGAAGGGACGATTCCCGACGTCGCGATTCTCAAAATCAATAAGGCCAAGTACGGGACGAAGGTCTGGCTCAACGGCGAGCTTGTCGGCGAGCACCTGCCCTGCTTCACGCCGGCTTTGCTGGACGTCAAGAAGCACCTCAAAGGCCACGGCCGGCAGAACGAGCTGATCGTCCGCGTCGGCGCCGACCGCGAGGCTCTGCCCGCCGGTCAGCCGGGCGGCTGGGACTTCGAGAAGTACCTCTACATCCCCGGCATCTACGACTGCGTCACGCTCATCCTCACCGGCGAGCCGTTCATCAGGAATATCCAGACCGTCCCCGACATCGACGCGCAGACGGTGCGGGTCGTCGTCGAGCTGGCCTCGTCCCGCGACCTGACGTCGGCGGTGACATGCACCGTCTCGCCGGCGGGCGTCCGTGCTTCGGTCGCAGGGGTAGAGCAGGCCGATGTCCCCGTTGCAGCTGGGCACGTGACGCGACTGGACCTGACGATCCCCCTGAAATCGTGCCGGCTCTGGAGCCCCGAGGATCCGTACCTCTACGAGCTTGAAATCAAGACGCCGGGCGATTCCGCGACCGCGCGCTTCGGCATGCGGTCGTTCCGCTTCGACCGGGAGAGCGGCCGGGCCATGCTCAACGGAAAGCCCTACTTCATGCGGGGCACCAACGTTTGCGCGTATCGCTTCTTCGAGGACGCCGAGCGGGGCGACAAGCCCTGGCGCGAGGAATGGGTCCGCCGGCTCCATCGGCAGTTCAAGAGCATGCACTGGAACTCGATCCGCTACTGCATCGGCTTTCCGCCGGAGATCTGGTACGACATCGCCGACGAGGAGGGCTTCCTGATCCAGGACGAGTTTCCGATCTGGCTCTTGAGCAAAGCGCCGGAGGACCCGAAGGCCGAGAAGATCATCCCCGAATACACCGAGTGGATGCGGCAGCGCTGGAACCATCCGTGCGTGGTGATCTGGGACGCCCAGAACGAGAGCCACACGGCAGAGACCGGCAAGGCCCTGCGGGCCGTGCGCCATCTCGATTTGTCGGACCGCCCCTGGGAGAACGGCTGGGCCGCACCGCAAAGCGCGGTCGATTACGTCGAGGCCCATCCCTATCTCTTCAGCAAGAACTGGAACCAATACTGGGGCAAGGACAAGGGCTTCCAGTTAGCCGACCTGGCTCGGACCAGCTCGATGCCTCCGTTGCAGGCGGCGCAGAAGGAAATGAACGTGCCCATCCTCATCAATGAATACGCCTGGCTCTGGCTCAACCGCGACGGGACGACCACGTGTCTGACCGGCAGCGTCTACGACAAGCTGCTGGGCCCGAACTCGACGACCGAGCAAAGGCGTCTGCTCTACGCCAAGTACTTAGCGGCCTTGACGGAGTTCTGGCGGGCCGGTCGGCACTGCGCCGGCGTGCTGCACTTCTGCGGACTCGGCTATTCGCGCGCCGGTGACAAGCCCCGACCCGAAGGCGGCGCCACCAGCGACCACTTCATCGACTTGGAGCGGCTGACCTTCGAGCCGAACTTCGAGCGCTACGTCCGCGACGCCTTCGCGCCGGTGGGGCTGATGATCGGCTACTGGGGTCAGGACCTGCCCGCCGGAAAGAGCCACGCCTTCGGCGTCACCGTCATCAACGATCTGCACGAAGATTACGAAGGCGCCGTCCATCTGCATCTGTTGAAGGAGGGCGCCGCCGTTGCCATGCAACACGTGCCATGCAAGGTCCCGGCCCTGGGCAGCGCGACGCTGTCCTTTGAATTGCCCGTTCCCGCAAAGGCCGGCGCGTACACGCTGCGCGCCGAGCTGACCAGAGGCGCGCTTCCGCCGACGCGCAGCGTGCGAGACGTGAAAGTAATCCAAACGAAGTAACCTTCGGATATGGGAGAACGAAAATGGATTTTCGAGTTCGCACACGTCGTGAGTTTCTCAGAGCCGCGGGCCTTTGTGCGTCGGGCCTGGCGTTTTCAGGGTGCGTCGGCCCGGATGTTCCGCCGCCGCGAACGGCCACCAAGACGCCGCCGCCGGCGCGGCCCAACGTTCTCTGGATCACCTGCGAGGACATCAATCCCTATCTCGGCTGTTACGGCGACCCCTACGCCATCACGCCCAACTTAGACCGGCTGGCGGGCAAGGGGATTGTCTACACCAACGCCTACGCCACGGCCCCGGTCTGTGCGCCGTGTCGTTCGTGTCTCGTGACCGGTCTCTACGCCACCTCGCTGGGCACGCAACACCTGCGCTCCGAGGTCCCGCTGCCCAAACAGATCCAGCCCATCCCGAAGCTGCTGCGGGCGGCGGGCTATTACTGCTCCAACAACTACAAGGAAGACTACAACTTCACGGACGTGACGATCTGGGACGAGTCGAGCCACGAGGCCCATTGGCGCAACCGGGCCGCGGGCCAGCCGTTTTTCAGCGTCTTCAACTTCACTTCGACCCACCAGGGCCAGATCAACGGCAGCGACGAGGAGTTCTTCGAGAAGTACCGCTCCAAGCTCCCGCCGGGGCAGCGGCACGATCCCGATGCGATGCTGCTGCCGCCGTACTATCCCGACACGCCCATGGTGCGCAACATCTGGGCCCGCTACTACGACCTGATCACCTACATGGACAATCAGGTGGGCGAGGTGCTGGCCGCGCTGGAAGCGGACGGCCTGGCAGACGACACGATCGTGTTCTTCTTCTCCGACCACGGCCTGGGCCTGCCACGCTTCAAGAGGACGCTCTACGATTCCGGACTGCACGTCCCGCTCTTGGTGCGGGTCCCGGAGCGGTTTCAGAAGCTCGCGCCGCTGGCGTCCGGCAGCCGGACCGACCGGCTGGTCAGCTTCGTCGATTTCCCGGCCACCCTGCTGAAGCTGACCGGCGTTTCGATCCCCGCGTACATGCAGGGCTACCCGTTTCTGGGCCAGTTCCCCGCCGCGCCGCGCGAGTACATCTTCGGAGCCGCCAGTCGCGTCGATGAAGTCTACGAAGTCTCGCGCTGCGTACGCGACAAACGCTACAAATACATTCGCAACTTCATGCCGCACCTGCCGTACGTCCAGCCCAGCGAGTATCCCGACCGGGCCGAGATCATGCAGGAGCTGCGCGGGCTGGCCCGGCGCGGCGCGATGGTCGGGCCGCAGGAGCTTTACTGGAAGCCCACCAAGCCGATGGAGGAATTGTACGACACGCAGGGCGACCCGCACGAGATCAACAACCTGATCGACTCGACCGCCCACGCCACGGTTCTCAACCGCCTGCGCGAACGCCTGCGCGACTGGATGCTCGAAACGGGCGATACGGGCCTGCTGTCCGAGGCCGAGATGCACATTCGCGCCGCCGGCTCGACGCCCTACGAAATGGCCCAGGATCCGAAGAAGTTTCCCTCGCGGCGGATTCTGGCGGCCGCCGAGCTCGTCGGCGCGGGCTCGCAGGTCCTGCCCATCCAGCAGGATTATCTGCTCGACAGTGATAGCGGTGTGCGCTACTGGGCGGCCGTAGGTCTCAACGCCCTCGGCGCCGAGGCCGCCCCGGCGGCCGAGGCGCTGCAGCACGCCCTCAACGATCCCAGTCCGAACGTGCGATTCGAAGCGGCCGCCGCGCTGTGCAACTTGGACCTCTGCGGCGAGGCGCTGCCGATATTGTCCAAGGGGCTCCAGGACCCGCGCGAGCCCGTCGTCCTGCACGCGGCCCGCACGCTGCAGAGCATCGGCGACAAGGCCCGCCCCCTCGTCCGTCTCATGGAGCTGGCACGCCAGCAGTGCAAGAACCTCGACGGAACGTACAAGAACGACGATCACGCCATGTTCATCGACTGGGCGTTGAGCGCCGCGATCGCCAACTGCAAACCATAATCGCAAAGGACACACCGAATCATGAGCGAAAACCTCACTCCCGAGAGCCGCCAGGCCGGCAATACAACCTATGTCTTTTTAGTCTGCGTGGTGGCCGCGTTGGGGGGCCTGCTGTTCGGCTACGACACCGGCGTGATCAACGGCGCGATCGGCCCGCTCAAGGCCCATTTCACGCTCGACGCCAACTGGGAAGGCTGGGCCACGGGCTGCGCCCTGCTGGGCTGCGCCCTCGGCGCCGGGGCGGCGGGCGCTTTGAGCGACCGCTTCGGGCGCAAAAAGGTTCTGATTCTCGGGGCGGTCATGTTCCTGATCTCGGCCATCGGCACGGCGGTGCCGCGCACGATTTCGGTCTTCATCCTCTTTCGCATCATCGGCGGGATCGGCGTCGGCGCCGCTTCCATTTCCTCGCCCATGTACATCGCCGAGATCAGTCCGGCCCGCATGCGCGGTCGCCTGGTCTCGGTCAACCAGTTCGCCATCGTCAGCGGCTTCCTCGTCGTGTACTTCGTCAATTACTTCATCGCGCTGCAGGGTGACGAGTTGTGGAATCAGCAGGCAGGCTGGCGCTGGATGTTCGGGTCCGAGTCGCTGCCGGCGGTGTTGCTGCTGGTGTTGCTGTTCCTGGTGCCCGAGAGCCCGCGCTGGCTGACCAAGCAGGGGCGATCCGACGAGGCGCTGGGGATTCTGACTCGCGTCGACGGCGCCGCCTACGCCGAGGCCGAGCTGGCCGAGATCAAGGACGCGCTGTCACACGAGACGGGCTCGCTCAAGCAGCTCTTCCAGCCGGGGATGAAGATCGTTCTGGTCATCGGCATCGTGCTGGCCGTCTTGCAGCAGGTCACCGGGATCAACGTCTTTCTGTACTTCGGGACCGAGATCTTCAAGAAGATGGGGTCCGGGACCAACGCCGCGTTGCTGCAGACCGTGATCGTCGGCGCCGTGAACCTGACGTTCACCGTCGTCGCCATCTGGACGGTGGACAAGCTGGGCCGCAAACCCCTGATGATGATCGGCTCGGCGGGCATGGGCGTGTCCCTTCTCGCCATGGGCCTGGCCGCCTACACGCAGGCGACCGGCCTCTGGATGCTCCTGTTCATCCTGGGCTACATCGCCTGCTTCGCCCTGTCGGTCGGACCGGTGACCTGGGTGATCCTCTCGGAGATCTTCCCCACGCGCATTCGCGGGCGGGCCATGGCCATCGCCACCGTCTGCCTCTGGATTGCCAATTACATCGTCTCCCAGACCTTCCCCATGATGGACCAGAACCCCCGCCTGCTGGCCCTGTTCCACCGCGCTTTTCCCTTCTGGGTCTACGGGGCCTTCTGCGTCGTGCTGTTGCTGTTCGTCCGCGCCTTCGTCCCCGAGACCAAGGGCAAGACCCTCGAACAAATCGAACGCCACTGGCTCCAATAGTCGACCCGCCGGAGCTACCCCGGCAATCTGCCCGGTCTGTATCAATAACCCGGTGTGGGGGGGCCGGCTTGCCAGTTGTTGGGATCGTTGCCGTAACTGGTAAGGCTCAGTCGATGCAGGGAATCCCCTTCGCCGTTGGCGGTGGGACTCCAATAGAGAGCCCAGTCGTCGTCCAGCACGGCGTGGCCCACATTGTAAGTCACGGAATCGGCAAGGACGAGCCGTTCGTCCGGCACGTTGGGCGTGTAGAGGAAGACCTCGCCACCCTCGGGTGAGAGCGAGCCCTGCCAGGGGCCCACAATCGCTGCCTCCGACGGGATATTGGGATACGCCTGAAGCAACGCGTCGGGGTCCTGGGCGAAAAGGAGGCGACCGCCGGGGGGCAATACCACCTGGTTCTGCCATGGGATTTGATGGAACACATCCCCGTTCAGTCTCAACGAGAGCCGGGCGACGGGATCGGGCAGCACGACCGGAGCATCACCGACGTTGGCGATTTCGACGTATTGTCCCGGCATGTTGCCATCGGGCGGCGCGTACATGATTTCCGTAATCACGACCGGGCTCATGGCGATGGACGCATTGGCGCGACCGGGGGTCGGCTCGACGCTCGGCACCAGCTCGACCAATCCCACGCTGTTGACGTGGCGGACCAGTGTCGTATCGGTCAGGACGCCCCGCAAGCGGTGAACCTGCCAGTAGCCGGTGCCGATTCCCTGGATCGTAGCGTAAAAAACAATCCAGTCCCCGCGAGCCTCGAAGCCGAAAGGAAGATGGCTGCGCTGGTATACGACGAGGTACCCCTGGGGCTCAATGCGACTGTTCGGGCCGAAGGTAAAGACGTTCTGCTGCTGGTCTTCGATTTGCCAGCCTGTGATGTCGATCACCTTGTCGCTGGTGTTGTGCAACTCGACCCAGTCCCTCGTGCCGGGAGAATGCGCGAGGACCTCGCTGACGATGACGGGCTCGGGCTGCCAGGCGCCGACCGGCTCCGGCGGCAACGTATCGGCATGGAACTCGTACGCACCGAGGTCGATGGTCGTCCCGGCCAGCCGGGGCCGCCGGCTGCGATCCAGGTCAAACGGCCACGGGGCCGAACTCAGGAAACCCGTATCGATGCAGGGCGAGCCGGGGCGCAGCGACAGGTCGTCATCGGCCGTGCCGGGAACTTCGTCGGGACCATTCGCGTCGGCAAACTGCGGATCTTCGGAGTTCACGGTCGCGAGCGCCGGCCAGTTCTGGATGCAGGAGTAGACCGCCTCCAAGCGGGCCCCGTAGATCTGCGCGGAAGCCCCCTGTCCGGCCTGATCTTGATTGCCCCAGAAAATGCTGCTATACATATCTACCGGCACTTTGTCTTCGTCTGACGCCCAGGCTCCGCCCCAAGCGTCCGAGCGATTCCCGGCGAACGTGCAGTGCATGACGATCGCCCAGCTTCCCGCACGCACGGCGCCTCCGTCGTCGTGTGCGGAATTGCCGCTGAAAACAGAGTTGCTCATCCGGGCCGGGCCGGTGTAGTACGCCGCCCCGCCTCGGCTGCCGGCGCGGTTGCCATAGAAGCCGCACCGTCGAACGGTACGATATGGGCCATAGCCAAAACTGTACAGGCCGCCGCCACTCAAGACGGCCTGATTACCCACGAAGATGCAATCCTCCAGGAGCAGTTCGGCGACGTCGGCATAGACGGCGCCGCCGGTCGAGGTACTCGTATTGTCGCGAAAGATGCAGTTGCAAAAGGCAGCCTCGCCCACCCCGACATGCACGGCCCCGCCGGAGCCCGTGGCATCGTTATCCGCCAGGATGCAGTTGAGCAGCGTTAACGCACCGACACTGGGGGCCCGGATGGCGCCGCCTTCGCCTCCCTGCCCGCCGGTGATGGAAAAGCCGTCCAGCACGAGCCCCGGTCGCCCCGAGTCCAGGATGAACGCGGACCCCTGGCCTTCGCAGTCGATGGTGCATTGCTCGGGCCCGCTTTCGCTCCGCAGGGAGATGATCTTGTCGGTAAATGACACGTCCCGATTGCCCGCTCCCCGATAGACGCCTGCGGCGACCACAATCGTATCGCCGCTGGCCGCAGCGGCGACCGCCTCCTGAAGAGTGGCAAACGCCCCGGGGTCATTGGGATCGACCCGCAGCACCTCGGCCCTCGCCCCGCCGGACCACACACAAACGACTAGAATCACTCCCACAACCGCTGTGCTAATCAACCGTCTCATAGCAACCTCCGCTTACGTAAAACAACGACACTCTTGCCCTCGCACTCCAACAGCCGCCCGGTCCTCACGGCCCTATCTCCGGCTGAAGCTAACGAGGAGCGATCAACCGATAGTCCTCCGCGTCCACCCGGCAATCGCCATTGATATCGGCGGCGTTGACGGCGTCGCAGGGCTCCGTGCCGAACCAGGACTTGCTCGCCTCGCAGGTTGCGCCGTAGACGCCCATGTTCACGATGCCGCCGTTGGGGAACAGTTCATGCTCGACCGCGATCAGCGGATCGCCCGCGTCGATGCAAGGACTGGTGACGTCATCCGCGATCCACGCTTGCAGCACGGCGTCCCAGCGCCCCGCCTGCGACTTCAGGTGAAAGTCGCCCGCATCAGGCGCGACGAAGAGCGGATCGTCGCCAATGTTGCCCGTGCCGCCGCGCTCTGGTATCCAGCCCTCGACGCAACTGTACTCGATGGTTATTTGGTTGGGGTCGCCGTCAATCTGGGCGGCGTAGCCAACAATAAGCGGGTCGTCCGGATCGTCTCCCAAGCTACGATTGCCCCAGAAGATGCACTCGGTGGCATGGACCGAGCTGACGGTCGTCCAGAAGGGGCGACGGCAGCTAACGGCACCGGGCCCACCGTCGATGGCGACGTTGCCGTAGAACGTGCAGTGGTGCAGTGACGCGGAAGCACCCTGCACGGAAATCGCTCCGATGTCTTCTGCCGTATTTCCGACGAACAGACAGTTGGCGATCGCCGCGTTGCCGCCCCTGCACTGTATGGCTCCTACACCTTCGCCCCCGTCGTTGTCGACGAAGGTGCCGTGCAGTAGGCGTAAGTCGCCGCGGTTCGAGACAGCCCCCGTGCCGTCATCGCTGCGATTGCCGCGAAACAAACAGCCGAACAGGACCATATCGCCCTCCTCGTTGTACACCCCGGCGGCGCTTTCCCCACTATAATTCTCGATGAACTCCGAGGCGATCACCACGACGGAGCCCAGGTGGTTGCACAACGCCCCGGAATCCTCGCCCGAATTGCGGAGGAAGCGGCAGTACTCGATCCGGAGATTGCCCCCGTCGTTGTAGACGCCGGCGTCCCCGTCGCTGGCGAGGTTGTCGCGGAACGTGCAGTGGCGCAGGAGAGGGCTTCCTCCGTCGTTGTACATTCCGCCCCCATGGTGGTCGGCGGTGTAGGCGTGGCAGATTGTCAGACCGTCCAGAATGGTGTCGCTGCCTACCCCCGGGGCCATCACGACATGATAGCTGTTGTTGTACCGTGCCAGCGGATCACCGGTGTCGTCATCGCCGGCCAGGTCC
>JAFGCA010000111.1 GCA_016932895.1 Sedimentisphaerales bacterium
ATCGCGACGACCTGCCCGACGGCGGCGCAGGGCATTTTCGCGATTGCATCCAGGAGGTTCGGCGGCAATGCCCGGCCATGCGATTCGAGATTCTCACGCCCGACTTCAAGGACTGCCAGGAGCAGGCCCTGGATATTCTCACACCTGCCCTGCCGTTCGTTTTCGCGCACAACGTGGAAACCGTCCCGTCCCTGTACCCGGTCGCGCGGGCCGGCGGCGACTACGAGCGCTCCCTGCGTCTGCTGCGACTGGCCCGGCAGCGCTACGGCAACATGCCGACGAAATCCTCGATCATGCTGGGGCTGGGCGAGAGCGAGAACGAGGTCGAGCAGGTCCTGCGGGACCTGCGGACGGCCGGCTGTGATCGAATCACCATCGGCCAGTATCTCAGGCCTTCCCGGGACTCGCTGGCGGTGGTCGAGTACGTCACGCCGGAAAAGTTCGCCTGCTGGAAAGACCGCGCCGTCGAGATCGGCTTTGCCTGGGTCATGTCCGCCCCGTTCGCCCGCAGCTCCTACTTCGCCGAACAGGAAGACGCTCGATAGTCCGCGAGCCTGAGCCGTACGCGGCATTGAGGCCTGAGCGAGAATGTGTGTCACCGCCCCGGTGTTATCGGCCCCCCTGAGCCTTAACGACAGTTTTTTTCGTTTTCTCCCGCCTCGACGATTTGGACCTGCCTCGTGGGCGCTGTAAAATCTATATAGACCCTAGAAGTGCATTGCAGTTACATCGGTCACCTCACAACTCAGCAGGCTATGTATGAAACGCCAAAAGCAACTTCCATGTAGAAGCCGGCAGGGCTCCGTACTCATTCTCTCACTCATATTTCTGGTCATGTTTTCTGCAATGGCGATCGCTATGGCCACCTTATCCGGCACGAACGTCCAGATTGCGGAAAACCAACGAAAGCTGGACAGTACCCGCGGCTGCGCGGAGTCCGGGCTTGAGATCGTTCGCTACTGGATGAACCGCGTGTCGCTGTCGGGAATTACCCCGGCGGAGGAGCGATTCAACGAGCTGGCCGATTCGCTGGAAAGCGAGTTGGCCGCCGAGGGCGTCACCAACGTCGCCCCCATACACGAGGGCTCCACGATCACCATTCCCAGTGTGCCGCTCAATTCGAGCGACAACCAGAGCTTCTCGGCCGTCCTGACCAGTATCGACAGCAACAACATCCGGCTGGATGTGACAGGCTGGTATGGAACGATCAGTCGGACGATCCGGTCCAACTATGTCTTCACCACGCGGGCCAACACGGTGTTCGACTTCGGTGTGGCCTCCAAGGGCCCCATCTCTCTGTCGGGCAACGTCGAACTGGAGGGCATCAACATCGACGTCGAATCCAACGCCTACATCGAAAGCGAGAGCAATCTGCTGGCGCTGTCGATCATCGGAAATTCACACATCGCCGGCAGCGTGAAGATCGTCAATCCGCTGGCCTACGTTTACCTCCAGGGCGGCCAGGCCGGCATCGGGGGCGAAACCGGTGATGACGCCATGCAGCACGTTGAGATCGGCGTGCCGCCCGCGGAGTTTCCGGAAATGAATTCCGCCCAGTTCGTGTCGTACGCCACTCACGTTCTGACCCCCAGCGAATCTTCCGTAACCGGCGGCACGTTCGAGAACATTCTCATTCCGGCCGGAATGAATCCGAGTTTCGCCGGAGACGCCACGCTCAAGGGAGTGATCTACATCGAAACGCCCAACGTGGTTGTCTTTACGGGCGGCGTTGATGTCACGGGCATCATCGTCACAAACGGCAGCGTGGCAGACAATTCCGGCACGAACCGGGTTGAATTCCGGGGCAACGTCAGCAGTTGGCCCGTCGACCAGTTGCCGGAGCAGCCGCAGTTCGAAGGACTCCACGACCAGACCGGCACGTTCATCATGGCGCCAGGTTTCCGTGTTCTCTTCGGGGGCAGCTTCGGGGCACTGAACGGCGCCATCGCCGCCAACGGCATCCAGTTCTACGGCAACGCCGGCGGCACCATCTACGGCTCGATCATCAACTACGCCGACAACCAGATGACGCTCAGCGGCAACAGCGACCTGTACTTCAACCGTTCCGGCCTGACCGAGGTCCCGGCCGGTTTCGTGCCAGAGCTCATCATGCAGTACGACGCCTCCTCCTACTCGGAGGTCGTTCTGTAGAAGGACGACCTATAACCCATCGGGCGTCGATAGAGATGCAGCAAGGGGGTATAGCCATGCAGAAGCAGGTATCCGTCAGAACGCTCACACTGCTGGTGGAATTGCTCACGGCCGTCGTCACGTACCAGTGGATCGGTTGGACTCGGCCGTTCGCGTCTGACGCCGTCTGGCTCGCCGACAGTCAAACCACTGTGCAGCAGAGCCACGGCATGGAACCCAACGTCGCCGAACAAAGTTAGGACGGCGTAGAATCCTCCCCTTTTTGCTGATGCGAGACAGTTTCCTATACTTTGGGTAGATCATCGACGTACACTACCAGGGAACTTGCGGGCAGTTATCAGAAAGGGGAGACAATGCCTGCCGTACGATACAAGGACTCTCGCCACCAGCGAGGGGCCGTGTTTGTCCTTTCCATGATCTTCCTGGCGCTCTTCTCGGCCCTGGTCGTGGCGATGGCCACGTCCTCGGGCGTCAACGTCCAGGTCGCCTCCAATCAGCACCGGGTCAACGCCGCACTCGACGCCGCCCAGTCGGGGCTGGAGTGCGCCAAGTACATTGTCGAAACCGTATCCCTGCCTGAAAGCGGCATCAACTACGTGACGACCGCGCAGGCCAACCAGGTGTGGACGAACCTGTGTTCGCATCTTCAGACCCAGCACCTCGACGGCAAAACGGTTTCCGCCGCCGGCCGGTTCACCGATGCGTTCGGCGTCGGGGAC
>JAFGCA010000112.1 GCA_016932895.1 Sedimentisphaerales bacterium
AACTCACTCCTGGTCCATGGAAAGAAAGACTGCCATGCAAAGAACATCATGGCTCCCCGACACACAACCCGGCGCAGCGGCAGGAAGGAGAAAAGCAAAGGTGTTGGGTCTGATCGTGTCGTTGTGCGAAGTCGTCTTGGCCATACAGTACCACAACAACAATGCCGGATCAAGCGAAAAACGAGAGAAATATCGGCCCTTCCGCGCGAAGTCAGACCCGGACCATCCGCCACACGGCGCGGATCGCAACTGTCATACCCTGTGTTACAGCAACACATTCAGAACGCTCGCCCGCGCCGATGCCGGCCTCCCGCACACCTCTCTCCCTGCTCACTGTTTGCCCACCACCATTCGCAATCCCGGCGGGAAGCCCGTCGATTTAATCGAAGCGCGAACGAAAACATGAAGTTATGAACGCGCCGATCGCTGTAACCTCTTATTTTTCGTTCGCGGGCAAGTGTTTTCGCGGTTAAATCGACAACCTCCGGGCTGGGATTCGCAATTCGCAATGCGTCCGCCTTTTGCCATTGAACATTTGACATTGGACATTCTGCCCGCCCCTTCCCATTGACACCCACCCCGTCAGCGTCCATCCTTCCCGCCGTTGTTCCAAAAGGAGCCTTCACCATGTCCATCATCGTTGCGGTGAACAAAGGCGGTCGAACCGTACTGGCGGCCGACACCATGCACTTCTACGGCTCGCGCCGCGAGCATACCGATAACCTGACCAACCGGCCCAAGGTTCGCCAGATCGGCACGTCGTATATCGGCGGCGTCGGTTGGTCGGTCTACGACAACATCATGCTGCACTACTTCCGGTCGCGCAAGCGCCCGCCCGCCCTGAACAATGAGATGGCGATCTTCGATTGTTTTCTGCGCCTCTGGCGGGCCCTCAAAGACCACTACCAGGTCGTCAACGACCAGCCGCAGAAGGAGGATGAGAGCCCGTTCGCCAGCCTGGATTCAGAATTTCTGGTGGTCAACCGCCACGGCATTTTCCAGGTGGACAGCGACCTGACCGTCACCCGGTTCGCCAAGTATGCGGCCGTCGGCTCCGGCGACCGCTATGCCTACGGCGCCCTGCACCAGCTCTACGACACCAAACGCAGCGCCGATGCCATTGCCCAGGCGGCGGTCGCCACCGCCATCCACTTTGACAACACGTGCGGCGGCCAGATCGAGTGCTACGCGGTGGGCAAGTAGACAGCGAGCGACGGACGCAACGGATGCCGGTGAACCCAACAGGCTGCGCCCTGACGCGACAGGATGCCGAAGATCCAGTCGACGGCCCCGGCCTGGGGCAGTGTGCCGGCCCGGTGCTAAGACAGCCGGCCGCCTCCCACAAAGGGGGACGGCCGGCTGTGCAACACTGCCTGTGGTAGCCGGGCGCGGTTCACTCCTGCTTCGGGTTCGCCGGGAACTTCAGGGCCCAGCTCTCCATACCCTTGAAGGGACCGCCGTGCCCGTCAAAGTATATGAGGTTCGTCGACCTCGCATTGTCGCTTCCAGAACCATGGTACGGCGCTCGCGGCAACGGGTATTGGGATTGATGTTCCGCGGGCATGTCCATCTGCCAAGTACCGACGAGGGTCCGGATCGTCTGGGTCGGCTTGGGCCGAATGACGGTCAGCTTCCACCACGCGTCGCCGAGCATCCATTCATCGCTCGCTCGCTTGATGCGTTCCAGGGGTTTCGGCGGATGGAAACTGGGATTGCTGGGTTTGGTGACGCCTTCCCAGTCATACCCGGTGTGTGTCCACCCGAAGTAGTAATCGGGCCGCGTATTCGCCCAAGTGTTCGGAAGGTAATTGAAGGGACGAGACCACTCGGGATTGTTTTCGTTCCCGCCCTTGCTCGGCGGCAGGAAATGCGAGTCCTTGAACTTCCCAACGGCTGTCGGGCACTCAGAGACTTCGTCCACGAATTTCAGAAAGTTGTCCGACTTGCTCAGGTAAGGCCCCAGGCGATGGAGCAGGAACCAGGGCTTCTCCATCGCTTCGTTCATCGCCCCGAACGGGCTGTCCGGGTCCCCGGTCAGCCGGTAGATCGGCGCATGCAGCGGGCCGGGCAGAACATAATGGTCCTGCACATACAGCAGAACGCCGTTCGCTATTGAGCGGGCGTTCGCGAGGCATTTGAGCGCCTTGGTCTGTTCGCGCGCCCTGGCAAGGCTGGGCAGAAGAATCGCGACGAGCAACGCGATGATCGACACAACAACCAGCAGTTCGATCAGCGTGAATGCCGGTCCGGACGTATGGCGCGTGAGACCCGGCCTCCGATGGTATGCGGTGTTCATTGAAGTGCCTTCCGTTTTGCAGAGACGCGACGCCAAAATGACTCATGCTGTCGGTCTGCAAGCCTGCGGAAACAGGCGAAACCTGCCCCCCCGGCAGCGCACTTGCTTATATAATCTTACCCGCCCGTTTCAGGCGTTACAACCCCGTTGCCGCCCTGGCAACACGGCTCACGCCACGCTTCCTCAGGGATTATCGGCACGCTGGCCAAGGCTGTGCCAGAGCGCAACACGCCCGGTAGTACTCCCGAACGCCATAAGCAAATTCACTTAGTCCACCGGATATGCGGCAAACCTGTGCAGAATATGCGGAACAAGTCCAGGCGTGGGGTCGGCATTGCCACGGAGGGGCCGGCTTTCCAGCCGACCTCATCGGGAAGCAGGACACGGAGAGTCGGGTTCAGCAGTCTGCAGGACCGGCAATCGGTTCGCTTGTTCCGTCCCACCCCGGACGCGGTGATCAACAAGAACCACCCGCCCCGGCTTTGCGCAGAAGGGTGGAGTTCACACGATCAGACGGCCCGGGACGGTCGATGCCACAGAGCCATCGCGGTTGGTACGGAATGCTCATGGGCCATCGCCGGCGTCAGCACCTGCGGCCCTCCATCCATTTGTTCCTGCCCTTGCCTCCTGCCTTTCTTCGTTTGTGCGTTTTGCCCAGGCCGGCGCTTCCCGGGGATGGAACATGAAGCAGTGGCGGCAGAAGCCGATCCGGAATAGTCTGACGGGGGGACCAGGGTTGCATGGGGACTTCGTTCGGAGATTGCGCGGAACACCACGCATGGGAAGCTGGCTCGACGATCTGAATGCCGCGCAGCGTGAGGCCGTCACGCACGGGGAGGGACCTTTGCTGGTGGTGGCCGGCGCGGGCACGGGCAAGACCCGTACGCTTGCCTGCCGCGTGGCGTGGCTGATCGAGCGCGGCGTGGAGCCGGACCGCATCCTGCTTCTGACCTTCACCCGGCGGGCGGCCGCCGAGATGCTGTTGCGGGCCGGCCGGCTGGTCAGCCAGCAGGTCACCGGGAAGGTCTGGGGGGGCACTTTTCACGCCGTGGCCAACCGGCTTCTGCGCCGGTATGGCCGGTTCATCGGGCTGTCGCCGGATTTCACGGTCATGGACCAGGGCGACGCGGCGGACCTGATGAACCTGATCCGCAACGAGCTGGGCCTGGGCAAGGGCGAGCGCCGGTTCCCCCGCAAGCAGACGCTGGTCAACATCTATTCGCGCATGGTGAACGCGCAGGAGAAGCTGGCCGACGTGCTGGACACTCGCTTCCCCTGGTGCGCGGAGGACCGCGAGGGCATCGCCGCCATTTTTGAGAACTACACGCGCCGCAAGCGCGAAAGCAACGTCCTGGATTATGACGATCTGCTGCTGATGTGGAACGCGATGGCCGTCGCCCCGGGCGTGGGTGAGAAGGTCGCGAACCGGTTCGAGCACGTCCTGGTGGATGAGTATCAGGACACGAACGCCGTGCAGGCCCAGGTCCTGCGGAACATGCGGAAGCGCCATCCGCACATCATGGTGGTGGGCGACGACGC
>JAFGCA010000113.1 GCA_016932895.1 Sedimentisphaerales bacterium
CAACCAGGTGGGCTCCGAAGGCCAATTGAAGGAATGGCTCTACAAAGAGGCTCCCAAGACAACCCACCGCCACGTCTCGCACCTGTGGGGGCTGCACCCGGGCGAAGAGATCACGCCGGAAACGCCCGAGTTATTCGAGGCCGCCAAACAGTCGCTGATCTTCCGTGGCGACGGCGGCACCGGCTGGAGCCGGGCCTGGAAAATCAACTTCTGGGCCCGCCTGCTCGACGGCGACCACGCCCACCTCATGCTCAAAAACCTGCTGACCCTGACCAACTCACCGCTGACGAAGTACAAAGGCGGAGGCGTCTACGTCAACCTCTTCGACGCCCATCCCCCCTTCCAGATCGACGGCAACTTCGGCGCCAGCAACGGCATCACCGAGATGCTGCTGCAGAGCCACCGGCGCGACGAGGCCGGCCAGTACATCATCGATCTGCTGCCGGCCTTGCCGAGCGCCTGGCCCGATGGCAGAGTGGCCGGCCTGCGGGCGCGGGGCGGCTTTGAGATCACCATGCGCTGGAAAGACGGCCAACTGCAGCAGGCCCGGATCGAATCGACACTCGGCAACACGTGCCGCGTTCGCACCGCCGCGGCCGTGGGCGTTCGGGCGGGCGGTCGAGAGATCGACGTCACCCGGCCCGCTGACAACCTCGTGGTGTTCGAGACCAAGCGTGACCGCAGCTACCGAATCGCGCCGCTGGCGCCTGCGACGACCGGTGACGCCGAGTCCTGGGACCATCTCAAGCTCTGGTACCGCCAGCCGGCCGAGAAATGGACCGAAGCCCTGCCGGTTGGAAACGGACGCCTCGGTGCGATGGTCTTCGGCGGCGTGACAAAGGAACGCATTCAGTTGAACGAAGACAGCCTGTGGGCCGGACCCCCGGTCCCGCAGGACCGCGTCGGAGCGTACAAACACATCGCCAAGGCGCGCGAGCTGTACTTTGCAGGCAAGTACTCCGAAGGTCAGGCGCTGATGCAAAACCAAGTCATGGGACCGCGCATCTCGCCGCGCAGCCACCAGACCCTCGGCGACCTGAGAATCTCAATGCCGGACGCGACGGACTCGGTCGCATCGTACCGGCGCCAGCTCGACCTGGACACGGCGGTTGCAACAACGACGTTCACGCACGACGGCGTGACATTCAAGCGCGAGGTCTTTTCCAGTCCCGTTGACCAGGTGCTCGTCGTGCGACTCACCGCCGACAAGCGCGGCGCGCTTTCCTTCGATGTGACGCTCGACCGACCGGCGGATTTTGCCGTGAAGCCCGTCGGGAACGACGCCCTCGCCATGTCCGGGCAGGCAAGTCAGGAAGGCAAGCACAAAGGCGCCAGATACCACACGTCTCTGCGCGCCATACCCAGGGGTGGAGAGGTGGCGGTCGAGGGCAATTCCCTTTCGATTCGCAACGCCAGCGCCGTGACGCTGCTGCTGGCGGCGGCGACGGACTACAACTTCGACAATCCCTACGAGCCCCTGACGCGCGATCTGGCGGCGGCCTGCGAAAAGCAACTGCAGGCGGCCGGCTCCAAAACCTACGTCCGGCTGCGAGCCGACCACGTCCGGGAGCACCGGCGGTTGTTCCGGCGCGTGGCTCTCAGCCTCGACGTCGCCGGAAACGACACGACGCCCACTGATGCGCGGCTGCGAGAGCTGCGCAACGGCGCCGAAGATCCGTCGTTGGCGACCCTCTACTTTCAGTTCGGACGCTACCTGCTGATCTCCTGCTCCCGACCCGGAACCATGCCCTCCAATCTGCAGGGACTGTGGAACGATAAGATCGCGGCCCCGTGGAACGCCGACTACCACATCAACATCAACGTGCAGATGAACTACTGGCCCGCCGAAGTTTGCAACCTCTCGGAATGTCACGGGCCCTTCTTCACGCTGACCGAGGCGCTGCTGCCGGCCGGCCGCAAGACCGCGCGTGACGTGTACGACTGCCGCGGCTTCGTGGCCCACCATACGACCGACGCCTGGTTCCATACCAGTCCGTTCGGCGCCGTCGGCTACGGCATGTGGCCCATGGGGGCCGCCTGGTGCACCCAGCACTTCATGGAACATTATCGCTTCACCGGCGACCGGGAGTTTCTCAAGACCCGCGCCTATCCCATCCTCAAGGAAGCCAGCCTCTTCCTGCTCGACTGGCTCGTCGAAGACCCCAAGACCGGAAAGCTGGTCTCCGGCCCGTCCAACTCTCCCGAGAATTCATACGTGGCGCCGGACGGCAAGCGGGTCAACCTGTCCATGGGACCGTCCATGGACCAGGAGATTATCTGGGACACGTTCACCAATCTTATCGAAGCGGCGCAGATCCTGGAGATCGAGGACGATCTCACCGAGCAGGTAACCGCGGCCCGAGAGAAGCTGGCCATGCCGAAAATCGGCTCCGACGGCCGGCTGCTGGAGTGGAGCCAGGAATACAAGGAGGCCGAGCCGGGTCACCGGCACATCTCCCACCTGTTCGCGGTCCATCCCGGCCGGCAGTACACGTACCAGGAGTCACCGGAGATGATCGCCGCCGCCCGCAAGAGTATCGAATACCGTCTCGCCCACGGCGGCGGCCACACCGGCTGGAGCCGCGCCTGGATCATCAACTTCTGGGCCCGGTTCAAGGAAGGCGACAAGGCCCGGGAAAACGTCACCGCCCTGCTGACGAAATCGACGCACCCCAATCTTTTCGACAACCATCCGCCCTTCCAAATCGACGGCAACTATGGCGGCACCGCCGGCATCGCCGAGATGCTCCTCCAGAGCCACGCCGGCGAGATCGATCTGCTGCCGGCCCTGCCGGGCCAGTGGCCCTGCGGCCGCGTCACCGGGCTGCGGGCGCGCGGCGGCTTCGGGGTGGACATCGCCTGGAAGGATGGCGCCTTGCTCGAAGCCACGATCACGCCGGCGCGGGACGGCATCTGCAATATCCGCTGCGGCAGCAAGACAATTCAGGTCAATGCCGCGAAGGGCCGGACCTTCCGCCTCGGCCGCGATCTCCAGCAGTTGTGAAAAAAAGCTTCTTGACAAAACACGCTCACGCTGGTAGGTTCCCGGTTATCGAGCAGATAGGGTGCGGGGCCGGCTGCAAAGACGACCGGGTAGATTTCGAGTGTACTTTGACACGGAGATCCGGGGCCATTCTACACGCAAATCCTGAAGTTTCCAGGAGTGTAGTGCCGCATTTCGCAAGTTCCGCGACTATGCGGGAGGAGATTGCTTCGTCGCTGCGCTCCTCGCAATGACATATACGGGGTGCCCTGTCATTGCGAGCGAAGCGAAGCAATCTACAGTCGCACGATTCATGAAACGCGGCAGTAGTCTCGCGCGCGGCCCCGGAGAAACACGAGTGATGTACGCCCAAAACGCGCGGCAAAAGCTTCAAGGTCGAAGACTTGCACATTTTGGGCAATATGGAGAATTCCAATCGCACGGAAAATTGAAAGAAAGGAGGAGTTGCCAGGAGAATAACACATAACTTGCCTGCGGAGGAGGTGATGACGGAAGACGTTCAAGAGTTCACCTTCTTGCTAAGGAAAGGAGACCAAGATGAAAAGGATTTCGCTATGGATAGCGCTCTTGGCCCTCACACCGACCATCACCCAGGCACGGTGGCACCATTCGCTACGTTACAGCGTGCGGTACTCCCCGTACGCCCGTGACTACCACCACTCGGGTCTCATCCCCGGGGGGCTCACGTACAGCCCGTATGTTCTCGGACGGGGCAGCTCACCGCTGGTCTACGAGGGGACGCGGTACACACCCTATGCACGCACCTACGATAATCCGGGGCTGGTTCTGGACTATTATTTGTGGCCCGTGACCCGCCACGTCCCGGTTCCGGTCTGCGTCAGGCAGGTCCGACCGAGCCGGCCCCGGGGCGCTGCGCCGGCCGTTCAGCGAGCCCGCGCCCAGGGCGGTGCGGCGACGCCGGCGAGCAGGGCTTATGCCCAATCCGGCTCACGCGGCAGCGTCCGGCCCGTACGGGAAAGAGACGGTCTCCAGATCATCCGTCAACATCTCAGGGACCGGGGCATTGGCAACGCAGGCATCAGCCACATTCTGAGAATCGACGGCCAACTCGTGAGCGTCAGTTTCACCGTGGGCGATCGGAACCTGATCGTGAAATACTGGAATCCGGAGGCCATCGAATCGCTGCCGGGCACGACGTCTTACAAGCAGAAGGCATTCGAGCGCTATCGTACAAACTGGCAAAAGCTGGCCGCAGCGCACGAAAGCCACGGCGGGCAGATCTACACGATCGAAACCGCCGACGAGGAACAGATCGTGGCGGCGCTGGAGTCCTGTGACTCGTTGGATGCCGGTGCTGATGCCTTGACGCACCACACTGCTCTGTACGCCAAGAACTGACGAATGGGCCGTTCTCAAGGTCCGCCGGGCGAGGGCACCGAAGGATGCCAATTGCCCGAAGCATTCCAGGTCACGGCCGCGGCGGCCGGGTCTTCGATCGTCAGAGACGACCCGCCGCCGTCCGTGGCCGGATACCAGCTATCATCGTAGCCAAAACGCAGAATGGCGGCTTCCCAGGGCAGGGCCAGTTGCAGAACGACGTCCTCGCCACCGTTGCTGAGCCGACCGCCGTACTGCCCGGCGATTGGGATATTTGATCCGTACGCGGACTCGAACGCCGCACGATCCGCGACCACCACCACGTACCGGCCCGAGGCCAACTGCATCGGCGGGAACGTGAACTCCACACCGCCGGTGAAACGCACGCCCGTCAGATCGAGCGTCTCGACGCCGATGTTCTGCAACTCGATATACTCGCGGTCGTCCCCCTGCGAATCGTGATACATCAGTTCCGTCACCCGCAGACCGTCCAGCAGCAGCAACTGTTCGAGATAAGGAAGCTCATCCTCCCCCGTGATCTCCACCACCACGCCCTCCAGCGCCACCGAAATAATGAAATCACCGCTCGTCAACGACCGGTTCAGGCCGTGGACCGCCAGCAGGTTGTCCCCCACTCGAAGGACGTCCATTCGATCGGAGAGATCCAGCATGACGTCGAAATCCCCTCCGCCGGCCTCGTGTCCGCTCTCGGCGTACGAATCCCACTCGGGCGTCCCGGTGACATTGGCCCGCCCCACTTCCACACCATTGAGATAGGCGACGAAGCCGTCGTCGTATCGAACACCTAAGTGCAGCTCGCTCAGCGATTCTGCGGTCGCGCCGTCCAGCGAGAACGGGACGCGCATATAGCAGCTCGCGCTGCGCCCGTACATCTGCTCCTCGACGTCCAGGCCGATCAGATCCTCGTATCCCGAGCTTCTTTCGTATCCGACGCCGCCGGGAGCGCCGGAGAGGCCCAGCCACCCGGAATCGTCGAAGTCCACTTCCGCATTCCATCGGTCGCCCACGGAGTCGGCCGAGAGCGGGACGATCGCGCGCTTGGCCGCATCCTCGCCGACAATCGAGATCGTGGTGACCCGCATCTCGGCCAGCTCGGGATTGGCCAGCCCCGGCGTCGGCAAGACGTAGTACTCATACGCATCGGAACCATCGGGGGAACGTCCCCGGGAAACGTCCGGCGTCTGCGGACCATAGATCACGGCATCGATTCGGCGCAGGTCCGGAGCCGACAGCCCGATCAGCTCGCCACTGAGGGAGAGGGCGAAGTTCACGTGCCCGGCGTCGTCTCTGCCGTCCGCCCGGAAGACCAGGAATCCGTTTCCCGGAACGAACGTCAGCGGGCAAATCCTGTGCCTGCCCGGATCGCCGGTCGCGTTGTCGGTAAGATAGAACCCGCCAATATCGACCGGAGAGAAATGGCGGTTGTACAGCTCGATAAAATCGCTCTCGAACAGCACCTCGCCATCGGCAAGCCATTCATTGATCCTCACCTGCTCCGGGTCCCCGACCGGCACGGCCACGTTGGCCTGTCCGAAAGTCGGAACCGTCAAGTGCCAGCGATCTTCGCGGCCCGTGCGTCCGACGGACAGATCGGCCAACTGCGCGCCGAATACAATCGAATCGAGCACAATCCCGTCGCCATCGAAAAGGTAGACCTCGTCCCCCTTGCCGTCAAGGCCAAAGCCCGCATGCAGACCCGAAGTCACGCCGTTCACATCCGCGTAGACCAGCAGAAACTCTTGCGGCCGCATCACCGTTCCGGCCGGAAAGACGTACTTGCCCGGTTCTTCCGCATCGTCGCTGAGCGTCATGCCCGACAGATTCAACGACGTCGGACCGTCGTAGTAGAGCTCGATCACGTCGGGGAACGTGCCTTCATGCTCAAACGCCGTCTCGTTGACCGCCAGCACTTCGCTGATCATCAGCCGCTGATGAGTCACGTCCACCACCCACGTTCTCGAGGCGGTGGGCGTCTCTTGCCAGCGGCCCGCGGAGTTCTTGCCGCGCACGTAGAGCGTGTAGGCGCGACCGTTCTGCAGGCCGCTCAATTCCACCGGCACCTCCACCGGACGCTCCTCGCTCCAGGGACCGTTCGGGTCGTTGAGGCTGTAGCGGTAGTCAGTGATGCCGGGACCGCCCACGGTCAGCACGGCGTCGGTCCGCCACGTCACCTCGGGAGGCTCTCCCGACACGGCCGCCCCCGCCGCGACGAAGGCCCCCATGTCCAGCCCCCAGAACCCGGCGCCGCGCGCCGGTGACATGGCCTTCAAGGCGAAATCGGCCGGCCCGGCAAACAGCGGGTCCGCATCGAAATTGCCCGCGCCGAGCAGATGCCACGAGGCCGGAAGGATCGAGCGGTCGACCGCCAGTTCCTGCGGACCGTAGTCGGGATAGGGGTCCTGGAAGAAGTAGCCGAACGTCGCGACCTTGTCCCAGAAAATGTTCCCGGCCAGGTACGCTCCCCTACCGGGCGCGCGCGGGGGATTGCGCTGGGGTTCGCCGAAGCTGACCACCGCCGTCTTCGTGCTGACGAAGGTATTGTTCACGGCGTAGACAAAGGAATTCTCCTTCACCAGCACGGCTTGATCGTTGTCGTAGAAGACGTTTCGCACCGCGTAGACCTCCGCCGCGCTGCCGCCGCCGCTGCCGGTGGCGATAGCGTTACAGGTGCCCGAACTACCTTCACCGTCGTGGAAGCCCATGAACAGACAGCCTTCGATATGGGCATCGGTGCCGTCGAGGTCGGGGCCGTCGTCGCCGCCGCCCAGAAAAACGCAGTCGTAGATTTGCAGAATGGGACCGGGCCGTTGGCCGCCGGCGAAGTCGATGATATCGTTGTACCCGACCGCGCTTCCAAACACGCAACGCTCGAACACCAGATACTCATTCCCCGTCAGTCCGACGCCATGCACGGGCTCGGTGCTGCCGACCGAGGGAAAAACGGAATCGCGAACTGTCACGGAGGGATGGTCGAGATTGAGAACGCGCGTATCCGTTCCGTACCACGTCACGTTGTCGATCGTGACGCGGGCGTGTTGCACGTCGACCGATTCCCCCTGCACGTCGCCGAATTCCATATCGACATAGCCCAGGACATTTTCCTCCAGGGTGCCGTCGAACAGGACTCCGTCCCAGTGGGCCACGCTGCCGGGCGGTCGCGTGAGGCGAATCCTCTGGTATGGCCGGCCTTCTGCCACCAGGCGTCCCCCCGGCTGAACCGCAATCCCCGTATCGGCTTCGAGGAACAGACTGACGCCCGGCTCCAGCGTCAAGGTCACGCCGTCGCCGACGACAATGCCTGCGGTGGCATGCCACGGGCCGGATGCGGCATCCAGGGTCACGTCGCCAAGGATCGTTCCGCGGATCTCGGTGACATCGCCGTCGTCGTACAGGATGTCGATGTGCGTCTGCTCGATCCGCCGGCCCGTTCCGTCCGGCCCGTCGAACGCTTCCACCATCAGCCGATTGACGCCGGGCTGTAGATCCACCGTCGTCTGCCCCAGCGACCAGGCGCCGCCGCGGGCCGACCACTGCGCCGGTTGACCGTTGACGAGCACGGAACGCGTCCGTATCGCGTCGGCCGTACCGGAGACCTCCGCGCCGCTCACAAACGGAGCCAGCGTCGCAGAGTATTCGTCCAACACAGGAAGATCACTCGTAGCCGTGATCCCGGTCGGAATCACCGAGAGCACGTACGCCCTCCGCGCCTCGGCGAAATCCGTGATCGCCTCGATTCTCTGCTGCGGGACCCACCCGCCCAGCAGGTACTCCACCAACGGCCCAAAGGTCGCCGGGGCATACACGGTTTCGCAAAGCTCCTTCAACTGCGCGTAATACCGGGGGACAAACTTCGGATGAGTAATCAATCGCCTCACGGCCGGAAGACCGTTGAGGTTGCCGTCGAGCCAGATGGAGGTAGTCGGGTCCGGCCAGTTCAATATGTTGTCGAGATCGTACGGCAGCAGAATGAAACGCGGGTCCTCCATCGGCCGGTACATGCAGTAATCGTCGCCGCGACCGTTGCTCAGGTTGGTCTCCTTGTTCGTCAGCAGCGTCTGGAACGCGATCCAGCGCAGCCACTGATCGACGTTGACAACCTCCTGCACATCCTGCACGTAGGTTTCGTCGGGCCCCTCGTTCAACACGTACGTCAGATTGATCAGATCGGACCAGTCGTTCAACGCCGCGTTGCTGTTTTTGGCATAGTAGTCTTCCTCGGCATACGCGTTGGGGTCGTCACCCAGATAGCGCAGATCGCTGTGCCAGCCCCGGCTCACGCAGCGGTACACATTGCCCTCGCCGTCGTTCGGAAGATGCCGGCTCGCCCAATCGCCGTCGTAAACCTCCAGGCGCGCGTAGGACCCGTACATCCGCGTCGGGTCATCGAGAGCGAGGTTCTCCCCGTTGACGCGCACCTGCACCCTCGCGGCGTCCACTGCCGGCAGTCCCGCCATCCGGAACAACGCATTGCCCAGCACTTGCAGATACGTGTATTTGCTGTTGATATTGACGGCCGCGACACCCTTGCACGGGCGGTCGTGCCGGAAGTTGATGCGGTAGTTGTTCGGCGGCCTTGCGCGCGAGCCTTTGCCCCGGTTCCGCACGCCGACGTTGTAGCGCAGCGTGACGTCCGCCCCGTCGACGTAAACGACGGTGCCGTTCATCTGGGAGCGCGAGTAGCCGTCGTAGCTCTGTGTCCCGAGGTACGCCAGGCGGCCCCGCTCCATCTCGGTCAGGATGATGTAGTACAGAGGCTCGCCCCCGATCGTCCAATACGTCCCGGGATCGAAGGCCGCGTCCACCCGGTAGAGTGCGTTGGTGACCTGCTCGGCGTTGCCATCCACCAGGCTCGGCGCCGGCCACGTTCTCGACCGACCGACCGCGTCGCGCGCCTCGATGAAGAACTCCACGACCGTCCCGTCCTCGTGCGGCGGAATCTCCGCACCGTAGACGCCGTCATCGGGCGCCCCGTCGCCGTGCGTCCCGTCGTCGAACATCATCAGCGTATCGTAGCCGTCGGGATCGTGCGCGGGGTACACGTCCCGGCCCATGTACGCGGACCAGTCCGCGCGATACCACAGCGTCACCGTCAAGGCTCCCGGCGACTCGTCTATAAGCCGCGCCGTGACCGCTACCGCGTCGGCGGGCCCGGGGACGACCGGCGCATGGCTCCCATCGACGATCAGCGGCGCCGTGTCGTCGGCGTGCGTGGAGTTGGGCGCGCCGGGCGTGCCCCCGTTCGGGTCGCTGGCGGTCCAGTTCTGGCCGTGCTCGTTGGGCAGCTCGGGATTGACCAGCTCCAGGGACTTGCCGCCCCCGTCGTGGTCGTCCCGCCAGACCCAGCCGCGATGATTGTAATCTTCCGGCCCCAACTCCCGGACGGCCCACTCGCCCTCGTCGGCGTAGCGGATCGCATCGACCACCTCGTCCGAAGCGTCGCGCAGCTCGATGGTCTCGCCCGAATTTCGCAGACGTCCCGCCCAGCCCCCGACGACGTTCTTCACCCCGGGATGCAGCGAGGAGAACGCGCCCACGTCGGCGGCCACGACGAGGCGATCTCCGCCCGCCAAGACGACCTCCGGGAAGACAAAATCTACACCCTCGGTAAACCGCCAGCCCGACAGGTCGACCGGCACAGCGCCCGTGTTGGACAGCTCGATCCACTCTCCCCCAAGGTTCTCCGGCTCTAACGGCAGGTGGTACGGATGGTACATGATTTCGCTAATGACGATATCGCCCGGCGACGCATTGGCCCCGCCTGGCGTGGGCTTCTCGAACGCCTGCCAGTCGGCGCCGGCGTCAGGGTAGCGGCCGTAAGAGACGTCCGCCGTCTGCGGACCGAACGTGATGCTGTCGAGCAGGACCTCCTGCGCGTCAAACAGGCCGATCGATTCGCCGTCGGCACCGAGCTTGAAGCTTGCATGTAACGGGCCTTCCTCGACCTCGCCGTCGGCCCAGATCAGCAGGTGGCCGCCGGCCGCAATTGTGGTTGCGATGGGCGATCCCGCGGGAACCTGCCACTTCGTCGGTTCGCTCGGGTCGTC
>JAFGCA010000114.1 GCA_016932895.1 Sedimentisphaerales bacterium
GGGGGGCAGGGGCGAACGACGGCGCAATTGCAGACACGTGAGACGTTTCGTGGCTGGGGCACCCAGATGCAATGGACCCTGGCGGCGGGTGAAGATACGCCGCGTCTGGTTTGGGAAGGTCGTCCGGGCGAGCTGATCCAGGACGATCCTCAGCCCTATGGTATCGGCACCGGTGATCCCAATGACCCGTATCAAATCTGGACCGCAGCCGACCTGACCGCCATAGGGTGGTACCACAGTGATTGGGACAGGTGCTTTGTCTTGATGGCCGATATCGATGTCAACGCTGTCGATGTCAATGAAATCCAACCCATCGGATTACGAGGGTACCCCTTCACGGGATGCTTTGATGGTCAAGGGCATACGATTTGGAACTTCAGGTGCAAATTGGAACAGACCCATTATGTCGGCCTGTTCGGCGTTGTCGGTACCGATCCATCGATCCCCGGTGGTCCGATCGGGGAGATACGAAACCTGCAAATGATGGGCCTGGAAGTTGTCGGAAAGCGATACGTCGGCGGCATGGTCGGATACAACGACGGACAAATCGTCGGTTGCGGTGTGCAAGGCGACGTGTACGGCAGTAGTGACTACATAGGAGGTCTGATCGGTTATAACAACAAGGGAGACGTCACCTCCTGCTTGGCCGATTGCGATGTCTCCGGGGACGACTACATTGGAGGATTGGTGGGGCGCAACCGGGATGGCACTATTCTCACGAGTGCCGCGTGGGGCGACGTCCGCGGCAATGAGGATGCCGGTGGCCTGGTCGGCGAGAACACGGGTAGTATTATCCAGTGTTACGCCACCGGCGACGTGAGTTACGGTGAAGGTGTCGGCGGCCTGGTCAGCTTCAATGGCGGGACTATCGCGGGATGCTATGCGGCCGGTCATGTCACAGGCGACGAAGAGGAGATCGGAGGACTGGTGGGGGATTTTCGGCCGGACAACGTCATTCACTCCTTCTGGGACGTCGAGACCTCCGGCTGCACCGTGAGCGCCGGCGGCACCGGCTTGACCACGGAAGCCATGCAGAGCGCACAAACCTATCTCGATGCAGGCTGGGATTTTGCGGATACGTGGATGATCTGCGAAGGGACCGATTATCCGCGCCTCCAATGGGAGCAGCGGGTCTGCCCTCAGTAGCCCCCCCGCGGGATGAGAAGGCGTCCGCTGCGCCTCCTGCCACGCGCGGCATCGTCAAGCCCGGAGGGCTTGGCGATGGGGTTATCCAGGCGCAAATCAGCCGTCGCTCAGCTACGCTTGAGGCTGCCGCCGGACGGCGGCTATCCCCCGCTGCAGGCAGGCCCGTCGATGGGGTCGTCGAAGCCGTAGAAACGAATGAGCGGCGGTGTGTCCTCCCACTCGGTCGGCCGGCACTCGCGCGCCCCGGTGGTGAAGTAAATCAAGCGAATGTTCTGACTTCGCAGCTCGCTCAGGATTTGCGGCGAAATGCCGGGCTCCAGCGTCGGCTCGAAAAGGAAGTTCTTCGGACACAGATGCGCCCCGCCCCCGATGCTCTGCGAGAAGAACCCCGTCAGGACGATCGGCTCGGTCGTAAGCCCCTCGATACGCGTGCTCTCGAATTGCGCCGACGTCGGCGGACCGAAACCCCAGAACCGCCAGCGGATGCGGCAGCGCGTGGTGAGCGAGACGCCCGTGTTCGGATCGTCAAGGGAAAATTCCTCCGGGACGTCGCCGGCGGTCGGCTCCCAGGGCTCGTAAAGAGACGCTGCCTCCGACAAACGGGTCTCCGTGTCACTGATCCAGACCGGCTCGGCGTATTCGACCTCGACGCCGATCCGCATGTCGGCCAGCGTGACCACGGGGTGAGGGACGGTCGCCTGGAAGACCGGCTCGGTGATCAGACGGTAGGTGCGTGGATTGCACAGATTCTCGGCGAGGCGCCAGCTATCGAGCAGATCGTATTGATCGAAATCCCACTGCGGCGGAGTGTACGTATGTTCGGCCTCGGGCAGTAAGGCCAACTCGCCGGCAAGCTGCTGCACCTGCCCGCCGGCGACGTATTCGAGGGTAACGTCGGCGTACAAACATTCCCGGAGATTCTCCTCGCTGAGCCACATGCTTCGCGGCGTCAACGTCCAGCGGGACTTGAGCCGGTGGTTGGCGAAAACATTGCTGCCCCGGCCCTGCAGGGTGCAGAGATGCAGGGGCCGCCCGAGCATGAAGGGTGCGGCGTATTCGACGCCGCCCGGCTGGGGAATCTCGCGAATCTGCTTGATCACGAGTCGGCCGTCGGGCGCGACTTTCTTGAACTCGAAATCGAGAACGGGATCGTCCTTCTGCCTGACCCGGCAATACTCCTTGGCCGCGGTAACCAACATGTCGTACAGCTCGATGTACTCCCGCTCCCACTCCAGCACCGTGTTCTCACGCAGAGGCACGAGGCTCGACCGCTGCGCCAGATAGGGCCTGGGCCCCATGAACCCGGCGTCAATCCGGACCTCTTCGGGCACCGCATCGGCAGGCGGATTCGTCACCGAGACGGCCCCCTTCTGACTGACGACCTCCGCCGTCCAGTCCGGACGGTTGCCCTTGGCCAGGGTCGCCACCCCGTTGGCCAGCTCGATCTCGTCGGGGAACGAGTGGTGAACCAGCAGGGCCATGCCCACGTCGGCCTCGTTGACGTCGTGCCTGAGCCGCTCCAGGAAGGCGTTGTCGTTGTAGAAGCTGGCGAACACCTTGCGGATCGCCTCAAGAATGCTCGGCTCGAATCGCAGAGAGCCGCTGTAGCTCTCGTACAGACCGGCGCCGGTGAACTGCTCGCTGTCCTCGACGTTCGTCGAGCTGCGGAAGCGAATGTTCTTCAGGGAGTCAAACCCGAACGACACCAGCGCGTCGATGACGGCGGATTCCAGGTCGGCGCCGAACGCCGTGACATTCGGGTTCTTGAACAGGTTGCGAATCGCCAGCAAATCCGCCGAGAGGGCTTTCATATCCGCCGGCGGATAGGCGGGATAGCTGGACAGACGCAGGGCAATCTCGTCGCGCAGGGTCGGCCCGGTCACGGCCACGGGAATTTGCCATCGGGTCGGCTCGGCCAGATCGTCGGTAAGAAACAAGCCACTGAGCGTGACCGGTTCGGCCGAGCCATTGAACAGCTCGATCCAGTCGGGATTCTCGCCCGGCTCGTCCGGGTCTTCGATCCCGGCCTCATTGGCGGCCAGGAACTCGTTGATGACCAGGGCGTTGCCCTCGCTGCCGGCCGAGTTGGAGGTGCCCGGAGAAGGATTCTCCAGGAACTGCCAGACCCCGCCGCCATCGACCGAACGGCCGAGAGACACATCGTCGCTCTGAGCTCCGAAGCTGACCCCGTCGATCAACGTCAGGCCATCGCTTGCAAACAGGCCAATATCCTCGCCCGACCGGTCCAGCTTGAAGCCAACGTGATAGGGCCCCTGTTCGGGATCGTCGTCTGCCCAAAAAACGGCGTGCTCGCCCGGGCCCAGCACGATCGGCTCTACCGGCGAAATAGGCTGATCGAGAAACGCGTTCCACAAGTCGAATGAAAACGCCATCGCCTCGGGTGAACCGTCCGGAAGCGCGTCGCGCAGGACGCCGAAGTTAGCCGCCTTGCCGCCGAAGCGTCCGATGTCCGCCGGCTGCAAATCACTCGTGTCGGCCCAGAACGCCCCGCCCTCGCTCATCGGCTCAATCACCAGAGGCGGAGACTTTTTCAGGGCCAATAACGCGGCCTTCTCCTCGACGCTGAGATCGGCGGCATCGAGCATCAGCACCGTGTAGAACTGCTCGTAGTCTTCCTTCGTCACCGCCAGATAGATGTCCTGTCCCACGAAGTCCGAGGCGCGGGCGGCGTCCGCCTCGAGCGCCAGATACACGAACGGCACCCCCTGGGAACGCGCCAGGATCGCCACGTGCGAGTTGGGCGTCGAGGGCATCAACGTCATGATCCCCGCCACGGCGGGGACCTCGGCGGGTACGCCATCGGTCAGCAGAATGTCCTCGGGCAACAGCTCCCCGGCGTTGTAGGCCGCCTGGATCTCGCCGCCCGGGACAAACTTGACGGTACCGAGAGCCCAGCCCCCCGAATAGCCGGCGTTGCCCTGGGCCCACTGCGCCGTCGAGCCGATGGGCAGGCCCTGGTCCGCGAACCAGTCGCGATTCTGCTGTGCCAGCGGATACTGCTCGTACGTGGGGAAGTAATAGGCCGTAACGTTGGGCTCGGCGACGATCGCGCTCTGCACCTGACGAAACAGCGAAACCACCTCCTCGCGCGCGTAGGGGTCGTTACGCACAAGCTGAATGCCGTATTCCCGGATGGGTGGGTCGGCCCAGCCGGGCAGGATCACCGCACCCAGGATCGCCTGCTGATCGGCCGCGTGCAACGTGACGTCGTCGAACTGCTCGATCGTCATGCCGAGGAAGGGCTCGAGATTCTCCAGCGCGAAATCGAAATGGTATTCATATTCTCGCGAGTCCTGGAAGTACACGAGGTTCGGGTCGTACCCGGGCTTCGTGATGATCGTAAACTTGACGTAGGGCGGAGACGTCCAGCTCTGAAACGGATCGTCGGAAAAGCTGATCTCATTTCGCCAAGACGGCTCCGGAAGTTGAGCGACAGCCACCGCCGGCAGCGCCAGCACAAACAGGAGAAAGTAGATTCCGCGACACATAACACCCTCGTTCACATTCCGCACGGTAAAGTGCTCTCCAACCGACAATTAGCCCTGCAAAAGACACCGCCAGACTATTATAGCAAAACCGGGAAAGAATTCAACCCTGTCGGGGGGATTTCGCTCGCTTCACGCGCCTGTCGCAGGGACCATGATCTCCGCCCTGGCCCAGTCCGTCTCACTCGATGCGGAGTCGCACCCTTTTGGCCGGACGCGTCCGTCGGGTCAGTTGTCCTTTCTCCACCGCCGCCGCGATCTGCATGAATCGCGGCAGCGCATGGTCGAAAAGCTGCTTGTAGCTCTCGCAGAAGTAGCTTCTCTGCTCCGGCCGGCCGGGCCCCGGGCGGAGGCGGTCCTTCATACACCCGCCCCGGCACAGATCGAGATACTGGCAGACCAGGCACGAGTCGGACAGGCGCTCCTTGTCGCGGGCAAACGCCCTCTTGGCCCGGCTCGCCGCCAGATCGCCCAACGGCTGCTCCAGAACGTTGCCCAGGCGCCACCGTGGCTCGACGAAGAACTCGCAACAGAAGGCGTCGCCCGAGTGCTCGACCACCACGAAGCCGGCACAGCGCTTGCTGTACGTGCAGATCGTGTGGTGCCCCAGAACGTAGTAGCTCGTGAGCGAGTCGAACTCACGGACGTTCATCTTGTCCGGGCCGTGGGCGTACCACAGATCGAAGAGCCGGCACAGGAAATCCCCGTACTGTTTCGGCGTAATCGAAAACCCGGCGACTCTCTGCGTCGCCGGGTCGGCTTCCACGCAAGGGATGAACTGCACGTAGCTCAGGTCGTTTTCCAGGAGAAACTCAAAGAGGCGGTCGGGATGCTCGACGTTGAGATTGTTCAGCAAAATCAGCACGTTGAACTCCACGCCCTGCTGCCGGCAATGCCGAATGCCCCGGAACACCTTCTCGAACGTCCCGGCCCCCGAATGGTTCACGCGATAGACGTCGTGGAACTCCTTCGGGCCGTCGATGCTGATGCCCAACAGGAATTTGTTCTCGCGCAGGAAGCGGCACCACCGCTCGTCGAGCAGGGTGCCGTTCGTCTGCATCGTGTTGCTGACCTGCTGGCCCGGTGTGCCGTAGCGTTTCTGAAGCTCGACGGCACGCCGAAAGAAATCGACACCCATCAATGTGGGCTCGCCGCCCTGCCAGGCAAAGCCGGCCACGGGAAGACCCAGTTCCATGTAGTCCCGCACCATCTTCTCCAGGACGGCGTCGCTCATCCGCTGGGCGCCCCGGCCGAAGCGGGCGTCCCGGCCTTTGTAAAAGCAGTACCGGCAATCGATATTGCAGGCCGAGCCGGAGGGTTTGATCAGGAGTGTAAACGGCTGCATGCGTCTCCTTGACAACTGGAGTTCGGCAAAAAGCTCACTTGGCCCGCTCGTGCCCCCATCGCTACTCGTCTGCCCGACGGTGTTTTTCGAGCCAGGCGGTGGCCCACCGGGCCGCCTGCTCCTTCGTCCGGATCTCGCCTTCCAACTGGGCGATGTAAAGCTCCTCGGCCAACTGCCCCAGAAACGGGCCGGGCACTGCGCCCAGGCCGATCAAATCGTGGCCGGTCAGCAGCGGATCGGGCTCCACATCCACGTCCCCGAGGTCACGAATCCGCCGGCGCAACTTCAAAAGCGCTGCGAGGTTCGCCTTCTGCGCCGTCGCCTTCTGGATGGCTCGCTCCAATTCGTACAGGTCACGAAAATAGGGCTTGGCCAGAAGCGTTTTCAGCCGGGCCAGCGGCATCTCGAAATCCAGCAGCGCGTGGCGGCGCGAGAGCAGAAACGTGATGTGCCGGGCGTGATTCTTGCTGAGCTTGAGGACCCGGCATCGCTCGACCGCAAAGTCCGTGGGACAAGCGGCAAACAGTGCGGCCAGGGCCAACGGCAAA
>JAFGCA010000115.1 GCA_016932895.1 Sedimentisphaerales bacterium
CGCCGGCATGCCCCGGCAAATCGAGGGCCGGCAACTCTATATGTCCACCCCGGAGTACATGGCCGAGTTTGCCAAGCGCTTCTTCGAGAAGGGGGCCAGGGTCATCGGGGGATGTTGCGGGACGACGCCGGAGCATATCAGAGAGATTGCGCGTGCCGTCCGCTCGATGGACAAGGCGGCGTCTCGGGCTACGGTCTCGGTGGTAGCGGCGCCGAAGGGTGCGGCCCCGGACGTCCTGGGAGAGGCAACGCCTCTTGCCCAGAGGTCCCGATTGGGGGCGAAGCTGGCGGCCGGAGAGAAAGTGACGACGATTGAAGTGACGCCGCCGCGCGGCGTGGACGTGGCCGCGATCCTGGAGAAAGCCGCCCTCTGTGCCGAGGCGGGCATCGACGCGATCAATATTCCGGACGGGCCGCGCGCCAGCTCGCGGCTTTCCCCCATGGTCACGGCGGTGCGGATCCAGCAGGAGGCCAACATCGAGGCAGTGCTGCATTTCTGCTGTCGCGACCGAAACCTCATCGGCATGCAGTCGGACATCCTCGGGGCCTTTGCCATCGGGTTGCGCAATCTGCTCATCGTCACGGGCGACCCGCCGAAGCTGGGCGAATATCCAAGCGCCACCGGTGTCTTTGACATGGACTCGATCGCTTTGACCGGGGTCGTGCACAACCTGAATCGCGGCGCCGACATCGGCGGCAACCGCATCGATCCGCCCACGGAACTGGTGGTCGGGGTCGGAGCTAATCCCGTGGCCACCGACGTGCCCCGGGAGATCGAGCGGTTTCGCCAGAAGGTCCTGGCCGGGGCGGAATACGCGATCACCCAGCCGGTCTTCGACGCCGACAGCCTGTTTCGTTTCCTGGAAGCGATCGAGGATTTCCGGATCCCGATCGTTGCGGGCATCTGGCCGTTCACCAGCTACAAGAACGCCGAGTTCATGGCCAATGAAGTTCCCGGCGTGGTGGTTCCTCCGCGGTTGCTGGAGCGGATGAGCGCCGCCGAGACGCGCGAGCAGGGCCGGGCGCTCGGGATCGAGATCGCGCGGGAGCTGGTGGAGCGGATCGAGGACCGCGTGGCCGGCTTTGCCGTCAGCGCCCCGTTTGGCAACGTCAAGGCGGCCCTGGCCGTGTTGGGGAAGATAGATATCAGCGCCATTTGAGGCCGCGGACAACGGATTGCACGAGGGTACCCGTATGACGCAGCAAGCGTGTGGAAGTCGGTTGGAAGTCGAGCTGGTGGCGATTACGCCCGAAGCGCAACGCGTCATCGAGCAGGCCGGCAGGACCTGCTATCTGAGCTTCGACCGGGCCCAGGCGGATTCTCATGAGGACTTCATCCGCCGGCTGATCAAGATGGGACATGAATCGCCGTTGGAACACGCCTACGCGACCTTTCGCGTGAGGAACTGCTCGCGCGCGATGACCCACCAGCTTGTCCGGCACCGTTTGATGGCGGTCTCACAGCAGTCGCAGCGCTACGTGGACGAGAAGGGCTTTGCCTACGTCGTTCCGGAAGGCATCCCGTCAGAGTTTGTCGACGATTTCCACAAGGACATGGAAGTCATTCAGGAAATGTACGGCAAATGGCGCGCCCGCGGCCTGCGAAAGGAGGACGCGCGCTTCGTCTTGCCCAATGCGTGCGTCAGTGAGATTGTGGTCTCGGCGAATTTTCGGGAGTGGCGTCATATCTTTGCGCTGCGGCTGTCTGCCAAGGCCCAGTGGGAGATACGCCGGGCGTGCGGGTTGATGCTGGCGATTCTCAAGGAGCACGCGGAGGCGTGTTTTGAGGACATTGCCGGGACACAGGAGCCGGCACCGGCATAGGCACGGGACCGGCGCTCGGGATCGGTTAGAGGATCTCCATTCCCACGATCGTCATGTCGTCGAGTTCGGCCGGATCGATCCGGCGATCTTTCGCACGCTCCGTGAGTCGATCGATGATCTTCGTGACGGGAGCGTCACTCATCTCGATCAGATCCTCAGCGAACTGGATGTTCCCCGCGTCGTCGAAATGCCCGACCAATGATTCCGCCCCGTCGGAGTACAGCAACAGCCGGTCGCCGGCTTCGAGCTGAACGGTTTGCTGAACGAACTCCGCGTTTTCAAAGATGCCCAGCAGGGCCCCGCGTGTTTCGAGTTGCTGCGGGGGCTGACCGGCTCGCAGAAGAATGGGATAGGGGTGTCCGGCCCGGGCGAAGGTGAGTTGGCGGGTCTTGATGTTGAGCAGGCAGTAACAGCACGTGGCGAACTGATAGCCGGAGAGCTTCTGGCCGGCCATTCTGTTGTTGAGGTTTCTCATGGCCTCGGCGGGCGTGAAGATGCGATACCGGTTGTTGATGGTCTCACGCATGACCAGGGCCTGCTTGATGAAGATGGTCAGCAGGGCCGCGGGCATGGAGTGGCCGACGGCGTCGGCGATATAGAAGCCGATGTGTTGCTCGTCGATCCGCGTGACGTCGTAGATATCGCCCGAGACCCATTCGGCCGGGAGGAACATGGCGGCCCACTGCGTTTCCTCGCAGTTGGGCAGATGCGAGGGCAGAAAATCGCGTTGGACCAGTCCGGCCAGACGGAGCTGTTCGGTCAGGCTGTTGACCAGGGCTCCCTGAGGCTGGGAATCATCGGCCATGCGAGAGCCCCACAGCCTTTCCGATGAGCTCGTCAGCGCCGCCGGTTTCACGGCGATTCCGGCGTTTTGATGCTTGCGCTGCTTCAGGTTGACGCTGATGCAGGCCCAGAGATCATCGAGCGAAATGGTTTCCATGCTGCTGGTCATGGAGAAGCTGCTGTCCGAGGGCATCAGGGAGAAGCTTCGCACCGGGCGTTTGATTCGCTGCGTGAGGAAAATGGTCCCGATATTGTTTCTCTCGAGCGACTCGATAATGCGCCCCAGTTTCGGGTCCTGAGAGATGTTTGTCCCCTGGGCGTCGATGATGGCGGTGCCGATGAGGTCGGGCCGCTGGCTGATGGACTCGTGCTCGTCCGGAGGCAGGATGCGAAAAGACAGTTTCTTCTGGCGAAAGAGTCGCTTCATTTCTGCCGGCAGTTCCGGCTTATCGGACAGAAAAACTACATCGGTGAAGCGTTCCTGTGCCTTGACATGTCTCGTTGCCTGCATAATTCCCATAGCGGTAGCCTTCTTCCTTTTGCCGTGTTTGGTGTGGCACGGCATACATCCTTGTGGCCCCTGTCAGCATATCTATCTTCGTCCGGAAGGGGCCGTCACTTTGGGGATTTGTGCTTTGGAAATGTGGTGATTTCCGGCCGCGGGGGGGGCGGGTGTCGTCAGCCGGCGAAGATGGCCGAGCCGATGCGCAGAATGGTGGCGCCTTCTTCGACCGCAATCTCGTAGTCGCTGCTCATACCCATGCTCAGTTCGGTGAACTGCTTGCCCACGATTCGTTCGCCCTGCATTTCGTCGAAGAGCTCGCGAGCCCGGACAAAGCAGGCGCGGATGGTGTCCTGGTTGCGCGTCAGGGGCGCCATGGTCATCAGCCCGATCAGTTGCAGGTTCGGCAACGTTTCAATCTGTTCGGCCAGGTGGGTGGCCGCCCCCACGGGGACGCCGTATTTCTGCGGCTCGTTCGACGTGTTCACCTGCAAGAGCACGCGAGGGGACAGATTCAGCTTTTCCCCGGCGCTGCTGATCTCCTCGGCCAAACGCAGGGTATCGAGCGAGTGGATGAGCGAGGCGACCGGGAGGAGCTGGCGGACCTTGTTGCGCTGAAGGTGGCCGATCATGTGCCAGTGAATTTCCTGAGGAAGAGGCGGGTCTGCCTCCTGGCGTCCGGTAAACTGCGCCACCTGGGCCGCGACTTTCTTCAACTGCTGGACGCGGTTTTCCCCCAGATGGTTGTAGCCCAGCCGAACGACCTCCTTGATTTCCTCGATGTCGGCCGACTTGGTGACAATCACGAGTTTCAAGTCGCCTGGCTGCCGGCCCGACCGCGCGCAGGCCGAGGCGACGGTGTCCTCAACGCGCTTGATTTTGTCAGCGATTTTGGCCATGTGCCAGCACCACAAGTGTACCCCGGAACATCCATGTTGTGTGGCACTCACGTGCCCACCGGGGTCAGTCTATGGCAGTTTGACGAGTCGCACAAGAGCGCGGCGGGAAATTTCACGGCTTTTGCCGATGACGGGGTGGGCGAAATGCCTGCGAAGGCTGTCGGGCGTGGCGCCTTTGTCCAGCGCGGCCCTCGACGCATAGTAGGCGCTGTATGTCGGCAATCCGGCCTCGCAGGAAACGGCGGGCGCAGCGGCCTGCGGACGCCGGGGTCTGCTTGAGGGACGACGGGTGCGGCGTTGGGACGCGCTTTCGACGGGGGGGGCTCCGCACAAAGCCGATTCGATTTGCCGCGAGGGAAATTCTCCCGGCGGATGTCGCCTCAGGAGCGCTGATGGGCCCGCGTGGGGGCCGTAAAGATCGGACGTGCCGACACTTAGCGGGCACCTCAGAGCCCCGAGGACGACAAAAAAAAATGCAAAATCAGTAGTCTTTTGTCTTGCATTGGCCTGATTTGGGCGATATAATCAAGGTGCATGGACGGTGGCAGGGGTGGGAGATTCATTCCCTGGCGTCGTGGAGTGTGTGTTTGAATTGGCAAGCCGGTAGATTACTTAGTTGCTCTTTGACTTCAGAAAGAGTGGTTGCTTTGTAGCATATAAACCTCGGCGAGGCAGCGTGGTCCACCGGTCTCCCCCCCAGCCGGTCCCACCACCTCGCCATTTTTGTGCGCGTTGGGTGGAGGAGACAGCGGACGCAAGAGCGAGATAGAACCCGGTCGCAGCGCCTCATTGGCCGCTGATCTGCGCGATAACCCGGCGGTTACGGGCGCCGTCGAATTCACAGAAGAAGATCCCCTGCCAGGTCCCCAGGGTCAGAGCGCCGTTGTGAACGCTGATGCGCTCGCTGCAGCCGATAATCGAACTTTTGCAGTGTGCGTCCGAGTTTCCTTCGGAGTGTCGATACCCGCGCCGGGAGCGGGGCAGCAGTTCGTCGAGCGTCAGAAGGATGTCGTGCGGGACGGAGGGGTCGGCGTTTTCGTTGATTGTAATGGCGGCGGTGGTATGGGGACAGAAGACGACCACTTCGCCGTCACGGATGCCGGACTCGCGGACGGCCGCGTCTACTTGGGCGGTGATGTCGATCATCTCGGTGCGGCTGTGCGTGCTGACCGGGAATTCCTTCTGGACAATTGTCATGGCGACTCCTTCTTACATCTGCTCGACGACGCCGATGCCCAGCAGTTCGCTGAGACCGTGACGGATGGTCGCGGCCGTCAGGTCGCAGAGCAAGAGGCGCGTCGGGCGTTTCTCGGGCGCAGCGTCGAGGACGGGACAGTTGGTGTAGAACGCGCTGAACTTCTGCGCCAGCTCGTAGAGGTAGGACGTCAGATAGTTGGGCCGGTAGTCGGCCGCCGCCGACTCGACCGCCTCGGCGTAGCGCACGAGATGCTTGGCGAGATCCAGCTCGGCCGGCTCGCTCAGGTCCAGGCTGCCGATGTCGCGACGTTCCTCTTCGATAGTCACGCCTTTGCTCTCGGCCTTGCGCTCGATGGACTTGATGCGGGCGTAGGCGTATTGCATGTAGGGGGCCGTGTTGCCGTCCATCGCCAGCATCTTGTCGAAGCTGAAGACGTAATCGCTCGTGCGATTGTTGGAGTAGTCGGCGTATTTGACCGCGCCGATACCGACCGCGTTGGCAATCCTCTTTTTTTCATCGGGCGAAAGTTCCGGGTTCTTCTCCTCGACGACCGCCATCGCCC
>JAFGCA010000018.1 GCA_016932895.1 Sedimentisphaerales bacterium
AACCGAGCCTGTGAACATGGCGATGGCGGCCATGGCGGGGATCGCCCTGCTGCTATCGAAGGCTGACGAACACGGTTTGCCACAGGTGTTGCATGGGCGAGACTGGCGAACTCTGGATATGGAAGGCCTCACACGGTTGCTCACATGGCTCTCGCAAAATCAGGATTCCGCTCGTGTGGGTCACCTTGTCGATTGCACGTACGCTGCTCGGGAGGGGCTTTCCAACCTGCTGGGGTAGCCGTCACGCGCGTCTTCGCAAAACAGTTCGCGATCGTCAATAGTCCTCTTGAAGCTCTTCATCTAATCAAGCTGCGGTCCAACCTGTGGCCGATCCGATACAAAGCGACTGCAGATGTCGTCCCGCCCAATACTTCTCGTGCGACTTCCGAACGGGCCTCCCTTATAATGCCGGCGTATGACAATAGAGCGGAAACAGTACAAGGCGGCCTACGCCTATGCGGCCGTCGCCGTGCTCTTTTGGGCTACGTCCGCCTCGGCCTTCAATCTGTCCCTGCGACACGTCGGCGTACTGCCCCTGCTGTTCTGTGCTTCCGTGACGTCGACAGTCATCTTCTTCCTCTATCTCGCCGCTTCCGGCAAATGGCGATTTCTGCGCGCGTTCACGAAGCGAGATTACCTCTGGTCGGCCGGGCTCGGACTGCTGAATCCCTACCTGTACTATCTGATCCTGTTCAAGGCGTACTCTCTGCTACCTGCCCAGGAGGCCCAGCCGATCAACTTCGTTTGGCCGCTCACGCTGGTGCTGCTTTCCATTCCTCTATTGGGCCAGCACATCCGCCTCGCCAGCATTTTCGCCATCGTTCTCAGTTTCTGCGGCGTGGTGGTTATTGCCACCCGCCCGAGCCGACCGGCAGATATTCTGGATTTTCGGTTCAGCAGCGGTCCCGCGGTGCTGTTGGCCCTCGGCAGCACCGTGATCTGGGCGCTCTTCTGGATCTACAACACAAGAGACCGGCAAGATGCAGCGGTTCGCCTGGCCGTGAACTTCCTCTTTGCCTCCGGATACATCCTCGTCACCATGTTCCTCTTCGACCGCATACATGTGGTTCCCTGGAGAGGGCTGCTCGGCGGCATCTACGTCGGCGCATTCGAAATGGGCGTCACGTTCCTCTGCTGGTTGAAAGCGCTAAAGAGCGCCAAGACAACCGCCCACGTCGTCAACCTGATCTATCTCGTTCCGTTCCTCTCGTTGGTCGTGATCCGGCTGGTGGTCGGAGAAGACATCCGGGCGTCGACGATCGTGGGCCTCCTTCTGATTGTCGCCGGCATCGTGCTCCAAAAGGTCGTGGACGCATAGCCGGACGCGTCGCCGAGCAAACGATCCCGTCTTGTTCTCGCATACGGGCAACACTGTCGGCACAGCCAAAAGAAAAGGTGCGCTCCGAGGAGCGCACCTGCTTGTCGTCTTGACAGTCAATCGCGGTTCTACTCGATCTTCAGGTCCGGATTGTTGGGCCCGAAGTGCTTGAGCATGACGATTGGATCGGTCTTCGATAGGTTCTTGATGGTGACGCCTTCTTTCGCAGCCTGCTCGGTGACGAAGAACTCATCGTGGGTAAGCTGGCCGTAGCGGATCATGGTCGGCGTCTCGATGTCCCACACGCCCATCGTGCCGTGCCCCTGCATCATGATGAAACCGTAGGCGCCGGCGTCCTTGATCGTCACGGTCGCACCGGGCTGGACTGTCAGCTCCTTGGCGCTGAATGCGTCGGACTTGTAGCAGATCCAATTCTCACTGAAGCCCTGTTTCGCCATCTCCTTGACCGGGTATACGGGCTTTGGCTGCATGAACCGGTTCTTCACGAAATCGGGATCGACATTGAGATCCCAGTCAATCACGCTCAGCAGCCAATTGACGTCGCCTTGCTTATTCTCCGGCGTATCCTTCCACAACAATTCCTTGGGCACGACCTGGTTGTGGGTGATATTCTCGTACATCGCAAAGACGTCTGAGGCCTTCTGCGGCTCATACGTGCACAGGCTGCCCGGGGCATGGAGAACGCCTGGCGGGACGTCCCATCCGGTCCCGACATCGAGCCGATACGCCGGCGCCAGAGACGTGATCGAGTTGTCTTTGCCCTCGGCGGCGTCGAGCAGCGCCTTACGGACCTGGTCTTTGGTCACGCCGGGGTTGAGGCCGAAGAAGGTATAGGGGAAGTCGCCGCCGTGATTGTTGGCTTGCGGCGGGAAGTAATAAGCTTCGGGTTTGCCAAGCTGGCCTGTTAACTTGGCATGCTTATCGCGATGGTGAATGTGGTGTGGCAAGGCGCCCTTGTTGTCGAAGAATTTCGAGTACATGGGCCAGCGGCCGTGTTTCTTCCAAATCCGCGGACCGACGATTTCGCCTTGCAGCTCCTCGATCGCGTCGCGCAGGAGAACTCGCTCGGTCTTGTCGCCGTCGTTGAAGAGAACGAAGCTGAGCCCCTCGTTGGGCGAGGTCAACGGCCCATTGTCGGCCGGCGTCGTGGAGGCAAACCAGCGCTCGTCGATGCCGCCCCGCTCGCCGCCCATCGCGTAGTAGTCGTCCGGATGCAGCTTGATACGCCGGCCCGGCACACAGAACGATCGCGGCACCCAGTTCGGCGCCAGACGCAAGATCCCCTTGCCCTGCTCCAGGGCCTTTTCAGTAATCGCCTTTACGGACATAACTCGTCGCCCCTTTCGTAGAAAGACAGCTCCACGGGATCCATCGGTCCCATGTGTCCCATCAGTTCAATATCACCAATCACATCACGATTTGACGTTTTCCCACTTGCCGCTCTTCGCCGAGGCCAACACGGCGTCGCAGACGTACTGTGTCGCCAGGGCCTCACGGAAGCTCGGTGAAGCCGGCTCGTTCTTCGCCAGGCTCTC
>JAFGCA010000116.1 GCA_016932895.1 Sedimentisphaerales bacterium
GTAGCCGAACCAGGTGAGGATTTCGTGCCAGGTCAGGGCGTTGAAGGCGAGATACTGGCCCAGTGGGATCGAGACTTCGCGTGCGATCCGCTCTTTTTCGGCCGGGGAGAGATCGGCCCAGTTCGGCGGATAATCGACGGTTATGTAATAGCGCGAAGGCTCCCACAGTTTGAAGGAGAACTTGGGATCGCCTTTCTTCAGCCTTGAGTGGGCCTTTTCGGCGAGATAAGCCGCCCAGTCCGCGGCTTTGCGTACGTGAGGGGTATCGATGTGCCCGCCCCGGCAGGTGTACAATATCCCGTCCTTTTCCTTCCGGCCGCTAGCGTACCCGTGGGTGCCCAGGTGGTTGGGATCGGCCCACACGGTGCCCACCGATGCGGTGGCGTAGCACGACATGCGGATACGCGGGGAATGGACGCTGTCTTTGAAGCCCAGCAGGGCGGCGGGGTGGCTACATCCGGCCACGAGACTCATGAGCACGCCGGATAGCACGGCAACCAGGTTCTTGACTTTGGAGGAGCGACAGTTTTCCTGCATTCAGGGCATCCCATCATCCGACCAACAGGTGACCGGGATTTCCTATTCACGTGCGCTCAGCGACGTCGCTGAGCCTAATTCCCGGCAGATTAACAGACTTCGGGCTGCCGTTCAAGACTTTTGGAGCCTATCCTCGTACGCACGCCGGCGGGTAGGCTTTCCAGGTGCAATGTTTGTGTTGGCCGGAGCGTCCTTACTGTGATATCATAGTCGCTGGCTTCAAGGAAGCCGGCAAACGCCGGCACGGCTCGCAAAGGGGGAGCAGGCCGGGTCTCCGATACTGGTATGGTTTGGACGAACAGAATAACCGTGGACGCACTGGTCACGACTGCTGCTCGCTATGGCACCTCCCCAATCCGTCTCTCGTCTGACTGGGCATCGACAGCCCACGGGGTGTTATGTCTGAGCAGGCGCGTATTTGCAGTCATGGTTGTCTGTTTTACACGAGGAGGACCGCTCACGACCCACCAGGCATGTTCGATTTGTTAGCCGGCATTCTGACAAGACGTCATGTTGATAGAACCTGTATTTCAATCACGAGGTAGGCCCGCCATGGCGCGGAGGTCCGCGACCCCAAGGGAGGTTGTCATGAAGCAGAGAGTCTCCATCGTTGTGCTATCTGTCCTGTTGTTGTGCAGTCAGGCCCTTGGGCAGGGACAAGCCCCGGCCGTAAGCGCTTTCGAGCGGCAGGTCGTCCATGCCTGGCCCGTGCCGTTGGACCGTGTCCGACTGACCGGTGGGCCTCTCAAGGCGGCGCAAGACGTCACCGTCAAATATCTGCTCGAACTCGAACCCGACCGCATGATGGCGGGCTATCGCCTGCGGGCCGGCCTGGAGCCGAGGGCCGAGGGCTACGGCGGCTGGGATTCCGTCAACGGCAGGCAACTGACGGGCCATATCGCCGGGCACTACCTCTCCGCAATCAGTCTCATGTATGCCGCGACCGGCAACGAGGAGTTCAAGAAACGTGCCGACTATCTCGTCAAGGAGATGAAGGAAGTCCAGGACAAACAGGGGGACGGGTACCTGGGGGCGCTTCTGGGCAATCGGCCCGGCGCGCAGCGAGGCGGCGGAGCCCCCGGTCCCGAGAACCTGATGGACGGTAAGGAGCTGTTCGTCCGCCTGTCGCAAGGAGAGATTCGCTCCGGCGGGTTCGACCTCAATGGCATGTGGTCACCCTGGTATACACTGCACAAGACCTACGCGGGCCTGCGCGATGCGTATCGTTTCACCGACAACAAAACCGCGCTGCAACTCGAGATCAAATTCGCCGCCTGGGCCGAGAAGGTTCTCGCGCCGCTGAGCGACGCCCAAATCCAGCAGATGCTCAACACCGAGTTCGGCGGCATGAACGAAGTCCTGGTGGACCTCTACGCCGATACGGGGGACAAACGCTGGCTGGACCTTTCCTACAAGTTCGAGCATCGCTCCTTCATCGAACCGCTCGAACATCATATCGACAATCTCAACGGCAAGCATGGCAACACGCAGGTACCCAAGCTCATCGGCTCGGCCGACCGTTTCGGCTATACCGGCGCCGCTGGTGACATCATCGCGGCCGGTTTCTTCTGGGACCGTGTCGTGCAGCATCACACCTTCGCCACCGGCGGTCACGGCCAGGGCGAATACTTCCACGAGGCCGATCATCTCGACGCGATCAAGGATGGGCGCACGTGCGAGTCGTGCAACGTCTACAACATGCTCAAGCTGACCCGCCGGCTCTTCGAATTCGAGCCTGACGCCCACTACGCCGACTTCCTGGAGCGGGCGCTGTTCAACCACATTCTCGCTTCGATCGACCCCAACGACGGCCGGACCTGCTACATGGTGCCGGTGGGCCAGGGCGTGGAGCATGAGTACCAGGACATGTTCGGCGGCTTCACCTGTTGTGTAGGGACCGGCATGGAGAGTCACGCTTTGCACGCCGACGGGATCTACTACGAAACCGGCGACAAGGTGTGGGTGAATATCTACGCTCCCTCGGCCGCCGACTGCACTGTAGCGGGTGTGAAGGTGGCGATGGACACGGACTTTCCTGAAGGCGAATCGGCCACGATCAAGCTGACCGTTTCGTCGCCCAAGGAACTGACGCTGGCCCTGCGCAAACCCTATTGGGCAGGCGACGGCTTCTCGGTCAAGGTCAACGGCGAGGTGGTGCCGGCTGACGTCGTCGATCCCTATCGCAACGTCCCCGGCTCGGGCCGCGCGATGGGTCTCCGCCGCGGTGGGGGCCCCGAGCAAGCCCGCCGGCCGCAAGCTCCGCAGGGGCCAAGCTCCTTCGTCGAACTCAAACGAACGTGGAAGACGGGCGACACCATTGAGGTGACTCTGCCCAAGACGCTCTACACCGAGCCGACGTCTGACAATCCGCACGTCGCGGCGATCATGTGGGGTCCGCTCGTCATGGCCGGTGACATCGGCCCGGAATCACGGGGAGGCCGCCGGGGCCGGGGCGCCGAGATGGACAGGCCCACGGTGCCGGTATTCGTCGCGGCCGATCAGGAGGTGTCGGAGTGGCTCAAACCGGTTGCCGGTCAGCCTGGTATGTTCCGCAGTGCCGGGGTCGGCCGGGACAATCTGGGCGCCGGTCGCCAAATTGACGCGGTCCTGGTGCCGTTCTATCGCCTGCACAATCGGCTCTACGCAATCTACTGGGACCTCTTCACGCAGGACGAATGGGAGCAGAAGAAGGCCGAGTATGCGGCCGAGCAGGAACGGCAGCGCAAGCTCCGGGCCGCGACGGTGGCCTTCGCCCAGCCCGGCGAGATGCAGCCCGAACGTGATTACAACTTCCAGATCGGCGACGAGAACGCCCGACCCGCCCGCGCCGAGGGCCGGCCCGGACGTTCCACCCGAAGCTGGTTCTCCTTCGATCTGCCGGTGGATGCGGCGCATCCGATGAAGCTGGTCGTGACCTATTACAGCATGGAACGCCGCCGAGATCCGGCCAGCTTCGAGATTCAGGTCGAGGGCCGGCGCGTTAGCCAACAGCAGCTCGAAAGCAGCGAACCCGCCCGGTTCTTCGACGTCGAGTACGCGATACCCGCCGATCTGATCCAGGGCAAACAGAAAGTGACCGTGCGTTTCCAGGCCGACGAGGGCGGTTCCGTCGCCGGCGTCTATGGCATTCGCATGATTCGCGCCGATGCCGAGTTGTAGAGCTCAAATACGTGCGTTGCGAAGTGTGTATTCATCAAGGAAAAGGGGATTTGTCATGAGAAGAAGATTGTCGTTACGCTTGCTGCTGGTACTTGCCGCCAGTGTAGCTATGGCTCTGGCCGGCATGGCTTCAGCACAAGGAAACGCCGCCGCAGGAGGCTTCAGGCGGGGAGGATTTACTGCCCCGGAGGTTCCCGAGGGGGTCAATCTGGCGGTTGTCGCCGTACCGTCCAGTTCGTCTGTCTCCGGAGACACGACGCTCGGGGCCCTCAACGACGGCACCAACCCGAGGAGTTCGCGCAACAGCCCCGGCGGGACCTATGGCAATTGGCCTTCCAGGGGCACGCAATGGGTGCAGTACGATTGGAGTCAGCCCATCAGTACGAACAAGGTCGCCGTGTTCTGGTGGGATGACCAGCAAGGTGTGCGTCTGCCCAGTGCTTCGCGGTTGCTTTACTGGGACGGCAATGCCTTCGTTCCCGTCAAGAACGCCTCCGGCTTAGGTGTGGAAGGCAATCAGTACAACATTACCACCTTCGATGAAGTCACGACGTCCAGGTTGCGGCTTGAGATCGATTCGGATGGCACCAATTCGACCGGTATCCTGGAATGGAGGGTCTACGACACCGGCAAGTCTCCCAACTTCCCGCCGTCCGTCGAAGTCGGTATCGATCGCGTCGTCATGGTGGGCGGCAAGACGTATCTCAGCGGCGCCGTCAAGATGCTCAAGCCCGACGCCCCCAGCGCCACCCTGGCCTGGAGCAAGGCTTCCGGCCCGGGCCCGGTGACCTTCGAGAACGCCAACGCAGCGGAGACCACCGCGATCTTCTCGGTTCCGGGCGACTATATTCTGAGACTGACGGCCGGCGAGGGTCAGTTGACCAACTCGGCCACGCTGAAGGTCAAGGCCGAAACACCACCTCCGGCCGACCGGCTCGACGTGGTCTACACCAAGAGCTACAAGATCGACAATCCGCTCTGGAACTCGCGGGCCAAGGCGCTGATCGTCAACTGGATTCCTCATTGTATCGACCAGATCAACGACCCGAACCTGCGCGAGGGCGGCATCAACAACTTCCTCGACGCCGCCATGGCGATGAAGGGCGAGGAACTTCCCGAAGGTCACGGCCACCGGGGCTACGTCTTCTCCAATGCCTGGGTCCATCAGACAGTCGAGTCCATGTGCATCGCGCTGATGATCGATCCGCAGGGTGATCCGGAGATTATCAAGGCTCACGAGTTGTTCAAGAAGACCCTGGAAGACTGGATCCCGAAGATTCTGGGTGCCCAGGAACCGGACGGCTACCTGCAGACGGCCTTTACGGTACGCCGCGTCAGCCAGGGCGGTCGTCGAGGCGGGGCGGCATCCGCCTATCGTTATGACAATGGCCCGTTCGAGCGCTGGTCGCCGCGCCGCCGGGGCGATCATGAAGGCTACGTGGCCGGCTACTTCCTCGAATCGGCCATCAACCACTACACCCTGACCAACGGCACCGACAAGCGTCTCTACAACGCGGCCAAGAAACTGGCCGACTGCTGGGTCGCCAATCTCGGGCCGGACAAGAAGGAATGGTACGACGGTCACCAGGAGATGGAGCAGGCCCTCGTCCGTTTCGGCCGGTTCGTCAACGACATGGAAGGCCCCGGCAGCCACGGTGACAGCTACGTCCAACTGGCCAAGTTCCTCCTGGACTGCCGTAACGACGGCAGCGAATACGACCAGAGCCACGTGCCGGTGCAGCAGCAGTACGAAGCGGTGGGCCACGCGGTGCGCGCGACCTACAACTACTCGGGCATGGCCGACGTTGCTGCCGAGACGCACGACAGGGACTACCAGAGCGCCGTCATGAGTCTCTGGGACAACATCGTCAATAAGAAGTACTACGTCACCGGCGGCATCGGCAGCGGCGAAACCTCCGAAGGGTTCGGACCCAACTACTCGCTGCGTAACGGCGCCTACTGCGAATCCTGCTCGACCTGTGGCCTGATCTTCTTCCAGTACAAGATGAACCTCGCCTATCACGACGCCAAGTACGCCGACTTGTATGAAGAGTCGATGTACAACGCGCTGCTCGGTTCCATCGATCTGGAAGGCCACAACTTCTATTACACGAACCCGCTGGATTCGAGCGGCTTCCGCTACGCTTGGCATAACTGCCCCTGCTGCGTGGGCAACATTCCGCGCACGCTGCTGATGATTCCGACCTGGACCTATGTAAAGGACGACAACGGCATCTACGTCAACCTCTTCATCGGCAGTACGATCAACGTGGAGAAGGTGGCCGGCACCAACGTCCAGATGGTCCAGAAGACCGATTACCCCTGGAGCGGCAAGGTCTCGATCACCGTCAATCCCGAGACGCCCAAGCGTTTCACGGTCTACATCCGCATGCCGAATCGCACGACCAGCGAGCTTTACGCGAATACGCCGGAGGTCAGCGGCATCGAGTCGATCTCGATGAACCCCTCGTCGACGCCCACGACTTTCACGGTCGAGAAGGGCTACGCCGGGATCACCCGCGACTGGAAGGCAGGCGACACCATCGACCTGGTCCTGCCGATGGAAATCCAGCGTATCAAGGCGGAC
>JAFGCA010000117.1 GCA_016932895.1 Sedimentisphaerales bacterium
AGATTTCCGATGAGCACACTCTTGGATGATGATCCCCGAACGGTTGCTTCGGCTGCCCAGCGGCTGCGGACCACGATGGCCGCGGTGCGGGTGTCCCTGAGTTGGTTAGGGATCCGCAAATCTCTGACTAACGATCAGAAGACGCTCGCGGCCGACGCATTCGGGGCCGAGGGGGAGTTTCTCTCGGCGGGCAAGAAACTGCTCGACAACCGGCACCCGGCGTTCCGAGCGGTCACCGCGGTCCGCAACCGGCTTCTGAGCTACGCCAAGGGCGTCAGCTTGCCCTACCCCGAGCCTGGCCTGAGGCTGATTCGCCAGGACCGGATCGAGGAGTTCGACGGGCGGATGCGGGAATTTCGCGAGGAACTCAACGAGGCCGTCCAAAAGCTGGACGAGCATTACGCCGAGATGCGGCGGACGGCCCAACAACGGCTCGGCACGCTCTACAACCGGGCCGATTATCCCGACTTCTTAAGCGGCATGTTCGACGCCGCCTGGGAGTTTCCCGCAGTGGAGCCTCCTGACTATTTGCGGCAGCTCAACCCGGCGCTCTACGAAGAGGAGTGCCGGCGGGTGCAAGAGCGGTTCGACGAGGCCGTGCGAATGGCGGAACAGGCGTTCACCAGCGAGCTGGGACGAATCGTCTCGCACCTGACGGAGCGGCTCTCAGGCGAAGACGACGGGAAGCCCAAGATCTTTCGGGACTCGGCGGTCGGCAACCTCGTGGAATTCTTCGAGCGGTTCCGGCAGCTCAATGTCCGCTCGAGCGAACAGCTTGACCAGCTTGTGGGGAACTGCCAACGAGTCGTCCAGGGGATCGAACCCCAGGACTTGCGCGAGAGCCAGGACCTCCGCCAGCACGTTGCGACGGAGCTTTCTCAGGTCCAGAGCGTCCTGGACGGCCTCTTGGTCGACCGGCCGCGGCGGAACATTCTGCGGTCGCGGCACCCCAAGTAGCCGGAGGTTTCTGATGCAGCTTCTTGTCACCCCAGACGGGGCGGTCCGGTGTATTTACAGTGAAGCAATCGATCTTGCTCAACTGGGCCGCCCCGCCATCGCCCGCGCCTCCCATGTCGAGCCGGACGAACAGGGCCGCTGGTTTGCCGATCTCACGCCCGTCGACGGCCCCAGGCTGGGGCCATTCGCCCGTCGAAGCGACGCCCTCGCTCAAGAGACCTCGTGGCTGGAGGCCCATTGGTTGGTCTGTCCACTGGCTAGTCCGCCCGCCAGCGACGTAACCACCCGGCACCCCTTGGAGCGTGCCAATCCCGTGTAGTGCGAATCTGGATCAAAACGCGAATCCCACAAGAAACAAGAGAAACCAAAGGAGCCCGTATGAGAATTTTGGTCATCAACAACACCGGCGGCGGCTTCGCTGATTACCTGGAGATCCCCCAAGGGACCACCGTCAGGCAACTGTTCGAGCAGCAGATCAGCTCGCCCGACCCCGAAAACTACCTGATCCGAGTGAATCGCCAGCCGGTCCCCGCCGACCAGGTGCTCCAGGAAGGCGACCGGGTGAGCTTCACGCCCACGAAAATCGAAGGAGCCTGAGTGGGGCTCTGCTTGGGTTCCACCGTGTGTTTTGTGCCCCTGCGGCGGCGGTTGGCCCGATGGGTCGGCCGCCGCCATCTCTTTGCTCCCCTTCTTGGAGGTCTTCCGATGAACAAACCCAAACGGTGGGCCCTGCGCGCAGCCGCCTGCATTCGCCAATCGCTGGCCAACGTGCACAGCAGTCGGCCCAGTCTCGCCTTCCCCGAGACGGCCTGGTCACAGTGTGCCCGCCTGGCCAGACAGATCGACAAGGCCGCCGGGCGCGGCTGGACCCTGGCCGCCCGCCGACTCCGCGGTGAGCTCGCCTATTCAATCGGCACCTGCCGACGCCATCTGGAGCAAGTCGCCTGCGAATTGGACGGCAACGATATTCCCCCTCGGCTTCCCACCCCACGGGAAGTCTTTCGGGATCTGATCGCCTTGGAGGACGAGTTTGATGAGGTCCGTTGGGACCGAAAAGGTATTCTTTCGGCCGTCACCGAGCCGGTCATTCTCGACAGTATCGACCTGGGCCGGTTCGAGATCGCCTTGGATGCAGGCTGTGGCCCGCACCGCGAGTGGGGAACCTATGAGGTGATCGCCCTGGACGCCAACTCGGCGGCGTCCGATTCCGACGTGACCCACCCTCACGTTCAGGCGGGCCAGCTCTGCGAAGGCGAGGGCCGTGCGGCCATCCGCTCGGCCCTGAAGGAGGGGCGGGTGCTCGATTTCTTCGTCCTCGTCCGCCAGATCCTCCAGACCTACAACCCGGCCAGTGCCTACGTCAGGCTGGAGCGTTGGAACGGTGTGCGGTGCCCCGACTGCGGCGAGCTGGTCGGCGAGGAGGATTGTGTTCCCTGTGGCCGTTGCGAGGGGGAGATCTGTGGCGAATGCGTGCTCACTTGCGCCGGGTGCGACCAGCCCTTCTGCTCCGAGTGCATCGAGAGTTGCTCCGGATGCGAGGAGCGATATTGTCCGGCGTGCCTCGATGCGTGCGCCGGGTGTGGTCAACCGTTTTGCCAGGAGTGTCTGACCGATGAAAAGTGCTCAAGCTGCCTTGAAGCCAGCCGGGAGGAAAACCCGGAGCCGCAAAGCCAACCGGCCTGTGGTTCGTCCCGAGAAACCCAAAACACCCGCGCTACGCTTCAGCCCCTACGCGTGGGCGAAGCTCCTGTATCTGCGTGACCGGGGCGATACGGAGGTGGGCGGTTTTGGGATCACCCGCGCCGA
>JAFGCA010000118.1 GCA_016932895.1 Sedimentisphaerales bacterium
CGGCCTGTACATGGACATCTCGCACCATCCCCTGGCAACCCCTTCCGTAAAGGATCTGGCGGACTATCCCTGGCCGGACGGATCGGACAGCAGCCGCTTCACCGGCGTCCGCGAGCAGGCACAAACGCTCCGCAGAGAGACGCCCTATGCGCTGGCGACCGGCATCGGCGGCGTCGTCTATGAAATCTGCTGGTATCTGCGCGGCCTGGAACGGTGGTTCATGGATATGGTGGAGAATCCGGACTTCTGCGCCGCCCTGCTGGATCGCACGCTGGCCTTCTGGATGGATTACATGACCGGCTTTCTCGGCCAAGTCGGCGAGCTCGTGGACGTCGTGATGATCGGCGACGACCTCACCGGCCAGCACGGGCCCTTGTTCTCGCCCGCGTTCTATCGCAAAGTGGTGAAACCTCGACAAAAAAGGCTCGTGCAGCACATCAAGTCCCTGACCCGCGCGAAGATCTGGTATCACACGTGCGGCAATTGCGTCGAGTACATTCCCGACCTGCTCGACAACGGCGTGGACATCCTCAACCCGGTGCAGACCAGCGCCCCCGGCATGGACCCGGCGCTGCTGAAGCGGCGCTATGGTCGCGACATAGTCTTCTGGGGCGCCGGCTGCGACGCCCAGCACGTCCTGCCTTTCGGCACGCCCGAGCAGGTCCGCGAGCAGGTCCGGCGCAACATGGAGGTCTTCAAGCCTTCCGGCGGATACGTGTTCAACGGCATCCACAACATCCAGGCGGACGTCCCGCCTGAGAACATCGTCGCGTTGTTCGATGCCGCGTACGAATATGGGTCCTACAGTCGTCCTGCGTCCCGCGACGCATAGGGAGGGGCAGTATGGGCAGCAAATCGAGAGTATTGAGGCGTTCGCACACGTACGCATTCACGCTGATCGAGCTGCTGGTCGTCATCGCCATCATCGCGATCCTGATGGCGGTGGTCGTGCCGGCGCTGAGCCGGGCGCGCGAGATGGGCAAGCGTGCGGTCTGTCTGAACAACACCAAGAGCCTGGCTTTGGCCTGGACGCTCTACTGCTCCGAGAACGACGGGCTGATGCCCCCTTCGCAGGGGATCGCCACCGCCGGCTGGGTCCACGGCCTGAGCGGGACCTATCAAACCAAGCCGGCGGACGCGCCGGTCGAAGAGCAGGTCGCCGCGATCCGCGCGGGCGCCTTGTATCCGTTCACGAGCACCGAGAAGGTTTACCGCTGCCCGGTCGCGAAGAAGAACGAGATGAGGACGTACAGTGCGTCCCCGGCGTTGAACGGCTATTCTCCCGAGAACGGCCCGATCCTCAAGAACCTCAACCGGATGAAGCAGTTGTCCACCCGGCTGGCGTTCATCGACGATCACGGCGAGAACTGGGACGCCATGTGGTACATCTTCTACAAGGAGCCTCGCTGGTGGAACCCGGTCCCGATGCGCCACGGCAAGGGCACGGTGGCCTCCTTCACCGACGCCCATTCGGAATTCCACCCCTGGAAGGATGAGCGAACGGTCGAATACGCACAGATGACCTGGGCCCAGGCCGAGAGCGTCCGAACCGCGCAGGGCCCCCAGCCCGGCAATGAGGACCTGCGATGGGCGCAGACCGCCGTGTGGGGCGATCTGGGGTATGAGTTCTGAGAAAGCATGAACCCCGAAATCCGAAACAGGTACGAATGACCAAAGCGCGAAACTCAAGATGGCTCCCGCCGGCACCGCGACAGCATTCCTGTCATTTGAGTTCTGCCCTTTTGGGTTCGTTTCGGATTTCCCTCCTCCTGCTGCTTGTGTTCTGCTGTCTGATCTCGGAGTTGACGAACGCCGGGGCACAGCCGTCCCTGGAGGAGGGTTTCCGCCGGCCTCCCCAGACTGCGGGCGTTCGCTGCTTCTGGTGGTGGCTCAACGGCAATGTGACAAAGGAGGCCATCACTCGCGACCTCGAAGAGATGAGGGCCAAGGGCTTCAGCGGCGCGATGATCTTCGACGCCGGCGGCGCCGAGCAGCGAGGCAACCGCCAGGTCCCGGCCGGACCGATGTTTACGACACCTGCATGGCGGGAGCTGTTCGTCCACGCCGTGAAGGAAGCGGACCGGCTCGGCCTGGAGCTGAGCCTGAGCATCCAAAGCGGCTGGAATCTCGGCGGACCCATGGTCACACCCGAGATGGCCGCCAAGATGCTCACATGGTCGGAAATCCACGTCCAGGGCCCGACCGCCTTTCAGGACGAGCTACCACACCCCCCAACCAGAGATGATTACTACAGAGACATCGCGGTGTTGGCCTATCCCGTTCGTAGTGTGCCCGTAAGGGCATATCCTTCCGCAGAGAAGATAACGCCTGACGGCGTCACTACGAACGGGCAGGCCGAGCCTCGCAGGCCGATCCGCGACCTTGCGGCCAAGACGGCCTCGAAGGAGATTGGGATGTCCGCTCCGGACTGCCGGTTCCTGCTGACGGACGTGCCCGCCACGCCGGGCGAGGAAGACGTTCGTGCGGCCGATGTCCTCGACATCAGCGAGCGCATGACGCCGGAGGGAGAGCTGGTGTGGGACGTTCCGGCAGGCAACTGGACGATCCTTCGCTTCGGCTATACGCCCAGCCCGGCCCGCGTCTCGACCTCGAGCGCCGGCTGGCAAGGCCGGGTCATCGACTACATGGATTCCGCCATTTTGCGGCAGTATTGGGATGCTGTCGTGGTCCCCCTGCTGGCGGACGTCGGGCCCTTGGCCGGCAAGAGCCTCAAATATCTGCACACGGATAGCTGGGAGTGCGGCGGGGCCAACTGGACCGAGTCCTTCCCACGGCAGTTCGAGCAGCGGCGCAAATATGACCTTCTGCCCTATCTGCCGGTGATCGCGGGCAAGATCGTCGAGAGCCGGGACGCGAGCAACCGCTTCCTGGCGGATTTCCGCAAGACCCTCGGGGACTGCATCACAGAGAACCACTATGCCACGTTCGCTCGACTCGCCCACGAGCGAGGGATGGGCATTCATCCCGAATCCGGCGGACCGCACGCCGGGCCTTTCGACGGGCTCAAGTGCCTGGGACGCAGCGATATCGTCATGAGCGAGTTCTGGGTGCCGTCGCCCCATCGGCCGACGCCGCAGCAGCGGTTCTTCGTCAAGCAGGCATCGTCCGTCGCCCACACCTATGGGCGCCGGATCGTGGGCGCGGAGGCCTTCACGTCGATCGGGCCGCACTGGGACGACGTGCTCTGGTCCTC
>JAFGCA010000119.1 GCA_016932895.1 Sedimentisphaerales bacterium
GTTCCCGGCCCAGATCCTTCGCCTGCGGCTCAGGATGACAAACGCCCAAGGAGTCTTCCGAGTCTGTATGAGACATTCCGTGCGGTTTTGATGTTCTTTCGGCGTTCTGTATGCTTTTCATAGACGAGGGTTGTGTATTCATCGTAGGGCACACGGCCGCAGGAGGCGGTACGGCTTCGTCCGGTGTACATGTCTCTGCAATTGAGGTAAACGCAGTATGGCACAAAAAAGATCGGGCAGACGCAGCCCTTTACAGTATGACGGTGACGATCATTTCGCCGGCGCATTCGCGAGACGACACGAAGACTCTGCTCCGCCGGCCGCGCCGCCCGGGCGTCCGGCAAGAGTCTCCCGGCCCGCGCCGCCTCGGCGTCCGGAAAGTGTCTCGCGACCGGTGCGTCCCGCACGGCGCCACACCGTTCGCTGGACCCTTGTCGGCATTGCAGTGATACTGGCGGCGTTTTACGGATCCGTCAGAGCAGGGGTAATCAGCTTGGACGGTGTCAGAGTGGCGGTGCTCAGTCGTGTTGCGGGGGTTTGTCCGGACCGTGCCGGCGCCTACACGTTCCTGGGCAAGCATTACAACGCCTCCGGTCACACCAAGAAGGCTGTTGACGCCTGCGAGCGACTGGTCAAAGTCCAGCCCGATGATCCGGAGGCCCACATTCTCCTGGGCGATGCCTACACCGACGAGAGCCGCCCGGAAGAGGCGATCGCGTGCTACCAGGCGGCGCTGAAACTGGACCCGAACTGCTTCAATGCCCACTGCGGGCTCGGCAAAGCGTATTCGGATTTGGGGCGCTATGGCAAGGCGATTGAGTCATACGAGCGGGCGGCGACAATCAAGCCGGATTCGGCTGCCGTGCACGTCTCTCTGGGGCTGGCGTTTTCCAACTCCGGTCGCTACGAAGAAGCAATGCAGGCGTTCAAGCATGCCAAAGACCTCGATCCGGAGATCAACGAGGTCCAGGTGATCTCGGGCAGGGCCTATATGGAGGCCGGGCTGTACGATCAAGCCATCGAATGCTTCAGGGGGGCCGTCCTCACCGACCAGACCCACGCTCGGGCGTACTACAATCTGGGCAAGGCCTATCTCGTCGTTGGCGACCGCGATTTGGCGCTCCAGCAACAGCGTATTCTCGAGACGCTGGATTCCAAGCTGGCCGGCCAACTCCTCAATCTGATCAACCGGTAATCAACCGGGAGGAACGTCAGGCGTTCCCGCGCGCCCCTGCGCCGAGGTCGCGGTCGGTAAATCGACCGATAAATCGTATGCTGCCGCAGCAAAAACCGCAGATTTCGCTTGACAATTCCGGGCCGGCGCGATAGGAAAAACGGTGGTTAGTTGGAGTCTAACCGTCGGTGCGGGGGGAGCCACAGGATTCGTGAGCATTTCTTGGATGCATTCCCGTGACTCTTGTTGGGTTGTGGCGATTTTGATCGTCGGTGTACGTACGCACGGATGAGTCGGCCCTACGGATGGGGCGCGACGTGATAGGGAAGGGCATCAAGTTACAGGGAGGTAAGGTATGAAGAAGTACGCGTTAATGCTGCTGGTGGTGTTGGCATTTCACACGGTCGGCTGGGGTTCTGTGGTCGGGTTGGTCAGCCCCGGGGCGAATCTCATTCCGAATTCAAGCCTGCGTGTTCGTCCCTCGATGCACATGTCTTCGAGTCTGCCTTCGTCAGTGCGGCTGAATCTGCACGGGGGCCTGAATTCATGTACCACCGTGGGACTGAACCGGATGCTGACCTCGTGTTCAACGCCGATCCGATCCGCCGCTTTGTGTCGGACCCCCAACTTGCGTCTGGGTGTGCATTCGATCCCAAACCTTACGCCGAATTTGTACCCGGCTGTCTTTTCGGGACTGGGCGGTAACGTGAACGTGGACGTTTCCCAGATCAGCCACATCAATACGCCTTCGAATGGCGGGACCTCGGGTGGCACGGTCGTGTGGGGTACGTCGAACTCGTCGAGCAGCAGTTCACAATCACCCTAACGGATGGCGCCGCAGCGGGAACCGGCCGTGGCGGTCGTACCCGCCTGGATGTATCTGGGTCCGCCGCAGGGCAAGGCCGGCCGTGAGCCGTGCCGACCGCGCTCGCTCCCGGCACAGTGACAGCCGGCATCGAAATCTCTTACGAAACGCGATCGTTCGTTGTTTGAGACGAAACAGCATATGACCCGTGCGCCGTCGAGGCGCCGGGTCGTATGCGCGGCAGACGCGGAGAATCGTGGACCTCAAAGGGGTTAGCTGTCCGCTGGAAGCTGCATCCCCAGTTGGTAGGCGTCTTCGAGCCGCTTGGGTTTGTCGCGGATTGCGCCGCGGGGTCCGACGCCCGGGACAACGATCGTCGATGCCAACTCCATTTCGAGATACGCGAGGCTGTTCTCGAAGAATTCGATGATGGGTCTCCAGGTCCTCTCGCTTTCCTCCTCGAGGACCACGGCGACGAGGGCGCGTTTGCCGCGTATCTGCGGGCGGTTGCTTTCGCAATTGAAGTACACGAAGCGGTCGATGAAGGCTTTCATCAGCGCCGTCGGCCCGTACCAATAGACCGGTGTGCCGAACACGAGGACGTCGCTGGCGGCGATTTTAGGATAGATGAGGCGCATGTCGTCATCCTTGCTGCACGGCCTGCCGTGCCAGCAGGCGTGACAGCCGTCGCATTCGCGCACGGCCAGATCCCCCAGACGCAGGACCTCTGCTTCGGCACCTGCGTCGCGTGCGCCGGCGACAATGGCGGAGACGAGAATATCCGTGTTCCCTGCTTTGCGAGGGCTTCCCACGACGGCCAGGACCTTTGTCATTTTCGATCTCACCCAACGATTCTTACCTGCGGTGGCTTCTTGGTTGTGCAGGGGGATTGTACCGGCGGATCGCCGGTCTGCAACGATCTTGTCAAGATGCCCCCTGGCGGCGGCAGCGGCACGCGAAAACAGAAAGGCCCATGTGTGGCCGGGGAGCCACGCATGGGCCTCATTGACGAAGGAGCCATCAACCGGTTTTCCTGGCGACTATGGCCAGAGCCGCTCTTCGAGCCACTGGCCGGCCAGGATGGCATAGTCGTTGAAGTTGACCTTTCTGGAATTGATCTGCTCGGCGTCCCACAATTCGGCCGGGGAGCCGACGGGAGTGTAGATCTCGGGCGGCATTACGGTTCCGCCGTTCTCTACCGTGGCGATTTCCTCGGCGCTCAGAGCCCAATCGTAGATACGCACGTCATCGACGCGGCCGTCCCAGGCGCCGTCGGCGTCCTTTCCGCCCCGGCCGACCAGGACCTTCGTATAGCCCGTCGTCGTGCCGACCGCCGGCTCGGCTTCGAAACCGGGGATATTGAGGGCCCCGTTGATGTAGAGGCGGACCACCTCGCCGCTCTTCCAGGTAACGGCCACGTGTTGCCATTCGGTGGTCTGCACGCCACTGGAACTCTCGTTTTCCTGATTACCTCCCGTCGAGGTTACACCGTACTTGATGACGTTCGTGCCGCCGCTGCTGCCGCCGGCAACGTCGTACCGTATGTCCCTCTGGTCGGTACCGTCCGGATCGGTGAAGATAATGAAGCCCTTGTCGGTGTCGATCACGTTGGACTTGACCCACACCGCGACGGTCAAGGCGTCCAGGCCGTTCATGTACGCGGCGGCGCCCGGTTCGTTGACCTCGCCGGCGGCGCCGTCGAAGAGCAGGCAGGCGCCCGTGCCGTCGAAACCGGGTGTGCCCCAGGTAGCGCCGGTAATGGCGCCGTCTTGGCCGTTCCCGCTGCTGTCGCCGGCGACGGTGCCGGATCCTTCGTTCAGGTCGTATCGGAGCAGGAGTCGGCCGGTCCGGGTGGAATCTCCCATGAACCAGTCGTTGACCATGATCACCAGGTCGAGATAGTCCACGCGGCAATCCTTGTTGAGATCGGCCTCCAGCGCGGTGATCTTGTCCAGCACGCAGCGCGGCTGGTAGAGGCGGATGTCGTCGAAATAGGCGACACCGTCGCCTCCGGGCTGCGGGTTGTCCGGGTCCCCGACGCCCAGAGCGATCTCCGCGACGCTCGCGAGATTGACGCCCTGGTCGGCAAAGTCCTGCAGTGCCACGCTCCACTCGGTCCACTGGATCGTCGTCGTGGCGTTCGGGTCCTCGTTGAAGAGGATGCCCCTGTTGCCGACACTGTCGGTCAGCGCTACGTACATGGGTTCGACCGGGTTGCTGGAGATTCCGACGTCGTTATTCGTCCACGCTGCGGCAGCGTTGGAGAAACTGACGTCGGTGAACGTGGCGGTGGCGGCCTCCGCCTGATTGCTGCTCGTGACCGCCAGTCCGGCCTGTCGGGTCCCGATGAGCCCCACGACCTGCGAGCCGCCAATCGGAATCCACTTACTGCCGTTGGACGAGTAATTCGCGCGGACCAAGCCGCCGCTGGTGATTTCCAGACGCAGCCAGATCGGCGCCGCCAGGCTGGCTTGCTGCTGCGCGACCGTGGTGTTCTGGCCGTCGCTGGCACGAAGCTGGAGGATCAGGCCGCCGCCCGGACTGACCAGCAGGGCCGCGTTGACGGCGGAGGCGGCGCCGCCGGTGTCGTCCGTGCCCGGGCCGCGAATCATGACGCCTGCTTTGGCGGAGGGGGCCGTGGCGTCAAACTCGGTGATTCGCGCCGTGACGGTTGTGCCTCCGGAGGCTTCCTTGTACGCGAAGTGGAATTCATCGGCTGTGCCGGCCATGTCGGCCCCGGCGCCGGTCACGGTGAACGTCCCGACGGGCGCTTCGACGAAACTGCCGAGACTCGGCGGGTTGCCGCGATACCACAACGAAAGGGCCTTCACTCCTTTGCGCGTCCAGTCCCGGCCGCACGGAAGATCAGCCGTGTCGGCCTGCGCTTCGGAGTAATTGGGCGCTGCGGAATTCGTGAAGAAGAAGGGCAGGGCCTGTTGGCCGCCGCGGACGATCTGCGTCTCCGCCACGGGCGGGGGCCAGTTCCCCACGGCCGCTCCCGTCCCGTTGCCGGCCGAGCCCGGCGCGGGCTCGGACCAGCCGAGGCCGTCCTTCCAGACGTACCAGATACGCCCGCCCGGCTCGCCCGGTGTGATCTCGTCCCCGTACGATTCCATATCGTCCACGAGGATGAAGTCGGCCACGGTGAACACCCAGACCGCCCCTCTGCTGACGGTGCCGTCGTTGTTCTGCTCGTCGATTCGCCAGTAGTAGGTGGCGCCGAAGTCCAGGGCCGCCGGCGGGGTGTAGACAGTCGCCGCCTGGTTGCCCACGAAGGCTGTGCCGTCGTTGACGTCGGCGAAGGTCTCACCGAAATAGACATCGTGCGTGACGGCGTTATCCCCGGCCACCCAGCTCAGGCTCGTCGTGTCGATCACGTCGGTCGCGCCGTTGGCGGGGTCGGGGGCGTGGGCGTTCTCCAGAGCGCCCGGGGGCAGAACGATCCCTTCCTTGTACGCCATGAAGTCGATGTCGATCGCGCCGCTCTGAGGCGTTGCGCCCACCTCCATGGCGATATAGGCATCGTCGTAGTCGTTGCCCGTGCCGGCCGTGACGATGAATTCGTGCGGTGTCAGGTCGCCGTCCATGTAGATGGTCACCGCGTGGGTCCCCGTCTCGCTGGTATCGGCCTGGATAACGATCCAGAATTCGTGCCAGGCCGTGGGATCCGCGATCTCGAGGATGTTGATCTCTCCGTCGTCGTCGTCTTGCAGGTCGACGTCGTCGGTGGGATCGGCGCCGTTGAGCTTGGGCATGACCAGGCCGCCGGTTTGCAGTTCGTCGTCGTCCGAGGCCAGCGCCAGAGCGAACGAGATCAGCTTGTCGTCGTCGGGCTGGCGGACGCCGAAGTTGCCCTTGCCGCCGTCATGGGTCAGGTATCCGTCCCCTTCGGCCGGGTAGGCGCTGGTCGAGCCGCCCCCGTCGGGGTGCAGGTCGTCCAGCGGCGGCGTCGTGGCCACACGGGCCCGAAACGAGATCGTGACGCCGGTGTCGAGCCATGCGGCGGCGGCATCTGCGATGTCGTTAGTGGCGCTGTGCCCGAAGAAGATCTTGCGATTGCTCCCCGGGTCGTCCAGGTCGAAGTCCCGCGGGTCTCCCGTGTCCTGGAGCCGCAGGAAGGCGACGTCCCCTTCGGTCAGGGCGCTGGCGCCGCCCGGGCGGCCCTCGCCGATGACCGAGCCGTCCCATTCGTCCGAGCCGTTGTCATGGTCCCAGGTGCCGTCGAGCGACTCGAAGGGGCCTCCGGCCGTGGCGTCGTCACCGGTGTAGACGTACGTCCAGCCGCCGGTCGGATCGGGGAAGTCCACGCCGCCGTAGGCCGAGGCGACGATTCCCGAAAGGATGAGAAGAAAAGCTGCCTGAATACATGTTCGAACCATGATGTGACCCTCCTAACGTATAGAGAACAATCCGTGGTTGAACGTGATGCACGCGGAGAATCCGCTTATCGAGGCAAATCCTCCGAAAACAGCATTTCATGCTCCAAGCGCATAGACAGCCGCTCGTATACAAATTTGCCTTTTGGCCGATGATGACCTCAGACCACACCATCTGTATTTATAGCAGATCGGCCGGCTTCATTCAAAGAAAAAAGCAGCGGCTCGGGGTCCCGCTGTCGGTGCAGCATCCGGGACTTCGGCACGGGAGACGAAAACCGTGATTCTTCACGGTTTCCTCTCAGGGCGCGACTTTCAGGAGCGCCTCGGACCACCGGTGCAGTTGCCACGGGCCGAATTCGACGTCGGCGGTGACGACGTGGACGCCGTCGGAGGCGCGGGCGGGGACTGTTACCCGAAAGCGAAGCTCTGCTTCTTTCCCGGCCGCGGCGGTCGTGGAGACTTCGGCGGGGCGCGTCTCGAAGCCGGGCGGGGCGTTCAAAGTCACCTTGAATGTCTGTGATCTGTGAGAGTGGTTGAGTATCCTGACCGCCACGTCGGTCTCCTGGCCGGCTCGTACCTCCTGTCCATACGGATGAATCCGGGCCCAACGCTCGTCGATGCCGAAGTTCGGTTCGTCCCAGGGAAACAGGTCGCTCAGGATGTCCTTGCGCCGGCGAAGCGTTTCGGTCATGTGTTCGATCTGGGCCTCGTCGAAGCGGAAGGGCTCCAGGACGTGCTCGTTGATCAGCAGGGCCTGCGCCGGGATGGCGCTGCGGAGGAGATCGAGGCAGTAGAAGTAGCCCTGGCCTTCGCCCAGCAGATTGCGGTTTTGCAGGCAATAGTCATCGAGGCCCGAGGGGGTGAAGGAATCGCCGACGAAGAAGATCTTCTCGCCGTCGTCCTTTTCCACGAGCAACGCATCATGGTAGATGGTCTGGCCGGGGAAATCGTAGAACGTCAGCGTAAATTCCTTCCAGCGCCGCCTGTGCCGGTCGGGCACGATGGTGAGCCGTTCGATGGCATTGGCGGTCACACACGGCAAACGATAGGCTCCGGGCCGGCGCAGGATGTCCTCCAGGATCGGCGTGGCGTAGACCGGGCAGTCGTATTCCTGGAGAAACTCGTTGACCCTGTCCGTGTGGTCGTCGTGATAGTGCGTGATGAAGAGGCCGGCCACGCGGTCCAGCTTGCCTTGCTCGCGCAGCTTGCGGATTTCGGCGATGATGGCCCCAGAGCCGCAGTCGATCAGCAGGCCCGTCCGGTCCTGCGCGATCACGAGCCGGCTGTTGTGGATGGGCACGATCCAGTCGGGAGGCGTTTTCTCGATCGTCTTGGCGTAGGGCATCCACGGCACGTTTGGGGTCTTGCCCAACGCGCGCTCGGCGAGGGTGTCGTAGTGTTCCTTGAAATACCAGTGCCCGGCGTTGATGGACAGGTAGTTCTCGTAGGCCGCTTGGAGTCTTTCGATAAGCTTGCCGATGGCCCGTGCCGGCTGTTCGATCACCGGTCCGCGCGCCGGCACGAGCACGTCGGGTTTGCGGGCGGCGATCTTTCGCAGGCTGGCGATCAACTCGCCGATCCGGCCGGCGTAGCCATGATATCCCCCGATCCGGGCCTCGGACACGGCGTCCTGCAGGCTGTAGAGATCGAGCAGATGTCCGTCGCCGTAGATGACGTCTCCAACGAAGCCGTATCGGCAGCCGTCCATCTCCACGAAATACGACACTGCCTTTCTCGTATATCCCGGCGTATCGAGAACGTCGATCGTGACATCGCGCCATTGCAGGCGGTCGCCTTCCCCCACCGTCCGGCCCACTTTCAGGGCGGCGGTCGGGATCTTCGTGCTTTGCTGGGCGTAGTCGTGGAACCGCTTGTCCCAGAAGCCGGCCCAGAACGCACCGGTCTCGGTGAGCGGCTTCGCCGCGCCGGCCGGAACGACGGATTCGGCGCCGTTGTCGACCAGCGCCCGGGCGGCCCAGACGACGTCGCGCCGCCCGTGCGTCAAGAGCACCATATCGGCCGAGCCCCAGTGCCGCTTTGGATCGCCATAGACGACGAGCCTGTGGCCGCCTTTTTCGATACAGACGCCGTTCACGGCCCCGTGAGTAACGGTGACAGATGAACTCAGAACGTCCTGGCCGGCAGCGATACACAGACTTGGCAGAACGATAGCTGCAACGTGTATCAACGGATACCAATGCGATCTTCTCACGCCACGTCCCTTTCGATCGAACAGCGCCACACGAACCCGAAAAGCTCCATGGTACAATCGGCTGTCCCGGCCGGTCAACACCATCGTAACAGAGGGTTCTCGGTGCCGAACGAGCCTGTCCATGGGCGCGGTTGTCGGTCGTAACATGGGAGGCTGCCACGGCTCTTTCGCGGGCATGCATCCCGCTGCGACGCCTTCGGCGGCGCGAATCTCCCGCGCTTCAGGGCTGCGATCTGTCCTTGTTGCCCCAGTTGCCTATTTTATAATACGTAGTTTTCCCTATTGACAACACAGCAACAGAGGCGCATTTGGTGGCGCGCTACAGGGGAGCACGCTACAGAGCCGACACCGCTTGACGAGACCACCATGTGCCCCGCACGGTTTCCCGGTATCGCAAACGGATGGGAATATGGCAATGGGTGCGAGAGCTCCTCCAGATTGCTTCATCTTCCTCGGTCAACCGCAGTCCGTGTTCCAACCCGCCTTCACTACCGCTGGTTTCGTCTCGACAACATACAAAGGAGAGACACATGAAAATCGGAAAGCTAAACTTCAAACCGTACGCGGCGAAGAAGCCTCTGGGCCTCACCATGGGGAAATTCCTCTCCGCCCAGGACGTTGCGAAGCAGCCGCCGGCGAGACTTGGCTCGCTCCTGGCCCTGTCGGCCAGTGACAAGCTGAGACTCACTCTCGAGCGGTATCGCCTCGAACCTGACTTCAAGCTGGGAATCATCGGTGTCGGTATTCTCACGAAGAAGGAGGTCATCGAGCACATCAAGAAACGGACGGATTTCGGGAGGGTGGCTCTCAATGCCGAGATAGGTTACTGCAACGAGCTCATTTCCACTCTCACGACCCGGCGACCGGTGCCCTGGCCCAAGGTTGATTCCAAGGCCTCGGCGTCCCAGATCCCGGAGCACAAATGGGTCAAGAAGTGCATCTGGCTCAGACTTCGTACCCGCGCTCTGTTCTGCGAGAACACGACCGATGGTGTGACCACGCCATTCGCCGACTACCGGACGAAGAACGTGCATCCGGTGTTCGCCAAGAGAGGATTCGCGGTGATGGCCCTGACCGGCACGGAGAACGAGAGAGTCAGTTTTGTGCCGAGAGCGAAAGGTAGACTGACGGTCTATATCGGCGGTGTAGGGCACGGCAGCTACACGGTCTATACCGGCCACTGGGGTGACCACATTCTTGAGGTCGGCCAGTACGATCCCGCCGAGGTCGCGAGCAAGTCGATCCATTTCCTCAGTTGCCAGACGGGCAGGACGCTGGGGCCCGATACAGTTGCCAATGGCGCCCACGCGTATGCCGGCTACAACGAGAACTTCGTTCTTCAGTGGGACGACGGGAGCACGCCGCAGGTCAATGAGTTCCGCCTGTTTGCGCGCAGTGACAGCACCTTCGACATCGCCATGGCCTGCGGCGCGACGGCGCAGAAGGCGTATGACGCGACGATTCAGGCGTTCAATGCGGCCATCAGTCAGGTGCCCAACACCATCGCGGCAACGTACCTGACGTGGGACCGGGACCACCTCAGGCTTTCCGGGAATCCCGCCGCGGTCATTCGACCCTATCGTTACGTGAAGATCTGCTTCCCAATACGCGCCCTGGAGCAGGAGGACATGCTGGTTGAGGCCGGTGCGTTAGCCGACTGATCCGGCGCACGATCGCGAAACGGCAGCATGATGCAGAACCCGAGGCCGCGTGCCCCGGCACGCGGCCTCGCCGACTCAAGCCGGGCCCGCCTTCGTGCCGTGCGACAACGCGACCGACCGACGACGTGCCCCGTACGATGGAAACTGGACATCGCCCGGATTTCTGTTACCATGGCAGGGATGGCTGTTAGAGGAAAACAGGGGGAATGATTATGACGATGCCGGAGATTGACAAGGCGAATCGGAAAAAGCCCCTATGTTACGACCCTGCCCGTGGGAAGTTCATCCTCTATGACGAGATCATTTCGCGGCAGGAGAAAATCGTTCCCATCGACACGCTGTCCGATGACGACATGAAGAAACTCGTTATCGAGCGGTTGCGCGTGGGGCCCGATTTCACGGCTCGGGACTTGAACGGCCGACGTCTTTCGCGCGACGAGGTGATTCGTGCGGTCGAGCGCGATGAGCCTTTTGGGCAAATCACCTTGGGCGGCGACAAGTCCTCTCTTCGGGATTTGCTGGGGAAGGTCGAGCGGAACCTGTAGAGGCGGCATGTGCCGGGCGGACCAGGCGTCACGAGGACGCGTGACGCCGCAGGGGGAGTCTTGCGTCGGACGGCCTCTGGCGTTTCAGTCGTTCGTCGATCCCGGGGTGGGAATCGTGGCGTGCCAGTTGTTCGGGTCGTCGCCGTAGCGGGACGGGAAGATGCGGTTCAGAGAGGGCCCCAACCCGTCTGCTTCCACCGGCCACGGATCGATGTGGTGGGAGAAATCATCGCCGCGCGACCCGTCGCTGTATTCCACGCGGTCCACTTCAATCCAGTAGCGCGTGCCCGCGTCGTCGACGTCCCCGGGCTTGAGGAGCCGAATTTGTTCGCCCTGGTTGGCGAGCTTGCCCGAACCCCATTCGAACACTTGCGCGGTTGCGGGGACGCCGCCTCGACGAACCGCATCGGCGTCTCTGGCCAGCAGAATATGTTCGAACGGCTGCAGCGTCACCGGCACGTCCGAGGCGAACCAGAAGTCGATTCCGGACTCATCCACGAATCGCCAGGGCTCCATCGCGACAAAGTCGAACAGGGTAACGAGCCCGGCGCTGATATTCAGCAGCTCGACGTATTCGGCGTCGCCGTCGATTGCGGGGTGGTACATGATTTCGTTGATGACGACCGGCCCGACGAGGGGACCGGCGTTGGCCAGGCCGGGGGTGGGCCAGCTCAGGGTGACGAAGGCGGGCGTTCGGTCGCTCTTGATGTACCGACCGAAAGAGTTGCCCGTTTCCGAGGCTCCGAATGTCTGGGCCCTCTGACAGGTGCCGAAGAGGGAATCGGCCGGGGCCGTGAGGTAAAGGGTCTCGCCGTTTTCGCTCAAGGCAAACGGCGTCCGCGTGCCGGCATTGAACGGATTGCCGAAATGCGTGTGCTCGTAGAACACGATGTACCCGAAAGGCCCCACGGTCGTTCCATCGGCGATGACGTGCCGGTCGAGTTCGTTCCTGTCGTCGCTGAGCGACCACCCGCTGATATCCACGGGAAGGCTGCTGAGGTTATGAAGCTCGATCCAGTCGGGGGCCACGTCGTGCGAATGCGCCAGGACCTCGTTGATGACAATCGGACAGCCCGTCCGGCGCCAGTGGGCCGCCAGCAGGGCCAGATCGATCCCGTTGGTTTGCTGGTCGGCGTTAAAGTCGCCGGTTTCATTCGGATCGGCCAGCCACAATCGGGCAAAGAGCTGCAGATCGGCGAGGTCGACCGTGCAGTCCTGGTTGAGATCGCCGGTGGGGCACTGCGCGCAGGCGGCGCCGGCCCAGAACAAGCCCCCGATGACGGAGGCAATCACTACCCTCTTCGCTGCGTTCACCATTGCTTCTCTCGTTCTCTTTTCAATAAGGCGACGTCGGAAGCCCTTGTGACTGGCCTGATTATCGGTCCGAAGAGCGCCCGACGACCCCATAGCAGACGCCCTATTTTACCATGAATAGGGCGTCATAGTCAATATGCGTCCGCCAACGGCTACACCACGCACGGAACGGTCGTTTCGGCGGTTGACAACGACGTTACAGCAGTCGTATCCTACCGGTTGGCCACAGGGGCTGCATACTGCCGGCATGGGGCAAACGTGAGCCCCGCTGGGATCTTTACGTGTGGGAGGCCGTTTTTTTTCCGGGCTTTCAGCCACAATGATATCGCCGCGAGTTTTTTTCTGGAGGTTTCAACCATGACCGAGGGACTGAATCGCCGTGAATTTCTCGGTGCCGGAGCCACCGGTGCCGGTGCCGTGGTTTTTGGCACGATGCTGAACAACTCGACCGTGCTGGCGGGGCCCTCTGGCGACTGGCCGCCGCCGATGGACCCGGTGAAGATCTACAAGGTCTACGTCGGGCGTACCGGCGGGATCTATCTCTCCAGGCCCACCGCCGAGATTGAGAAGTTCGAGAAGTACCTTTCCGGCATTGAGACCCGGCTCGGTGACGTCAAGTTCATCGGAGGTGATTTGATTCCGCCGACCCAGACCGAAGCGGTGGTCGCCAAGTTGAAAGACGCTGGCGCCGACGCTGTGATGCTGTTCCATCTGTCGGGCCACGGCGGGGGCGCGCCGGAGATGCAGAAGATCATCGACGCGGACCTGCCCACGGCGGTCTTTTCGCAGCCGTTCAGCGGGCACGGATGGATGTATTTTCCCCGCTGGCAGAAGGAGGGCAAGAAGGTCGTCCTGCTGCCGACGAGCGACTGGAGCGAGCTGGATCGGGTGGCGGGCGTGATGCGGGTCGCGCCGCACCTGCGTCGGACGCGCATTCTGGTCGTGCGGGGCCCGCTGGGCACCACCGAGGCCTGCTCGGCCCAACAGGTCAAAGAAAAGCTGGGCGTCGAAGTGATTCCGATCAGCGTCGAGGAGACGGTCAAGGCCCATGAGGCGGTGGATATCAAGGAAGCGGAGGCCGAAGCCGAGCGGCACTGGATCGGCCCGGCCAAGAAGATCGTCGAGCCGACCCGGGCCGAGATCATCAATTCCGCCCGCTTCTACCTGGCCACGAAGAATCTCATGAAGCGCTATGGGGCCCGGGCCGTGACCAGCTCCAATTGCATGGGCGGGCCGGCCAAGGGATGTCTGACCTACAGCAAGCTCAATGACCTGGGGCTCGTCGGCGCCTGCGAAGGCGACATGGATTCCACTTTGACCATGCTCATCTTTCAGTACGCCTACGGGATTCCCGGTTTCATTACGGACCCGGTCTTCGACACGTCCAAGAACGCGTTGATCCATTTCCACTGCACGTCGGCGACGAGGATGGACGGGCCTGATGGCGCGCGGCTGCCTTTCTCTATTCGAACGCAGAGTGACAGCGAAAGAGGCGTCTCGTTGGATGTGGAGAATCGCATCGGACAGGACGTTACCTGCGCCAAATTCATCAACCTGGACAAAATGCTCATTTCCACCGGAACCATCATCGATGTCACGCACGATGAGCTGGGTTGCCGCACGCAGTTCTGGACAAAGGTGAAGAACGCCAACTCCATGTTCCATAACTGGGGTGGCGGCGTTCTCGAAGGCGGGGTCATGACGCTGCTGCACCGCGTCGTTTTCTACGGCGACCATGTGGAGAGCATGCGGAACCTCGGCCACCTGATGGGATTCAAAGTCGTGGAAGAGGCGTGACATTCGGTTGCGTTGGCCCGGCGCTCGTACCGCGCGGCCCCGGAAGCGCCGGTGGCTGCGTGCCTGACGATAGGTTTGCCCTGCCCGTCGCCGACGGGGGCGATGGATGTACGCACAAATGACGATACCGAGAATTCTGCTGGTCAATCCCCCGATCCACGATTTCGCCGCGTACGATTTCTGGCTCAAGCCCTACGGGCTTCTCAGCGTCGCCGGATACTTGCGGGGCCGGGCGGATTTCTTCCTGTTCGATACCCTGGACCGGCTCCATCCGGCCGTAGCCAAGAGGCGGGAATTACAGTCGGATGCCTGGGGCCGGGGGCGGTTCCGCCGCGAGCGCATCGCCAAACCGGAGCCGCTGAAAGAGATTCCGCGGTATTTCAGGCGGTTCGGCCTGCCCCGCGAGCTCTTTCGGGAGTTCCTTGGGCAGGGACCGTTCGACTATGTCTTCATTCAAACCGTGATGACGTACTGGTACCCGGGTGTGGCGGAGGTTGTTGGCGACGTTCGGGACGCCTGGCCCGAAGCCCGGATCGTGCTGGGCGGCAACTACGCCACGCTGTGCCGCGATCATGCCCGCACGCTCGGGGTCGATCTGATCGTCAGCGGAACCGATCTGCAGCCACTCTGGCAGCTACTGGGAATCGCGCCCGATTGCGAGCAACCGGCCTTGTGGGAGCTCTATGAGAGGCTCGACGTGGGAACGCTCAAGCTCTCCGAGGGCTGTCCATTTCAGTGCAGCTATTGCTCCGTGCCGCAGGTGTACGGCGCCTTCAGGCCGCGTTCGCTGGAACGTTCGCTGGCAGAGCTGGAACTGCTGATTGAGTGCGGAGCGAAGAACGTCGCCTTCTACGACGACGCGTTGCTGTTCGA
>JAFGCA010000120.1 GCA_016932895.1 Sedimentisphaerales bacterium
GCGCCAGGCGCTCTTTGGTGGTCAGGTTGTTCTTATCGCAGTATTCCGTGATGGAGACGCCGGTGACCAGCTCCATGACGAAGTACGACCGGCCGGTCTCGGTCGCCCCCGCGTCGAACACCTTAGCGATATTCGGATGAGTCATCATCGCCAGCGCCTGGCGCTCGGCCTCGAAACGGGCGATCACCTGGCGGGTGTCCATGCCTAACTTGATGATCTTGAGCGCTACTCTGCGGCGGATGGGCTCTTCCTGCTCGGCCATATAGACCGCCGCCATCCCGCCCTCGCCGATTTTTTCCAGCAGCTTGTACCGCCCGATGACCGTCCCCGGTCCTTCGGTCAGCGGGAGATCGGCCGGTGTGAGGGCCGGACCCACGAGGGGTGCGTCGGGGATGTCGTCGGCCTCTTTGTGGGCCACGAGCAACGCCTCTACCTTTCTGCGCAGCTCGGTGTCACCGCGACATGCCTTCTTCAGATAGGCCCGCCGCTCCTCGGTCGTACCCTTTTCGAGGGCGTCTGCGAATATCGACTTCATATCCAGTGGGGCGTCCGTCATGGCCCTTCTCCATCTCAATCGCTGCTCGTATTACAATGCGAAATTTTGGGTCAAAACCTGACAGAGAAAATCGCGACAATCGGCAAAAAAGCGGGGGCTCATCGCCACAGCGGCCCGTCAATCGCCTTCGGACAATTCCTGGTGCAGCCGGGCCCGGGCGTAGGCCCAGTGGCGATAGGCGGTGCGCGGGGAGATCCCCAGCAATTCGGCGGCCTGCTCGAGCGTGAGCCCGACGAAATACCGTAGCTTGACGAGATGAGCCACCTGAGGTTCTTCCCGATCGAGGACGTCCAGGGCTTCGCTTAGCGCGACGAGTCGCTCCGGCGGGACGGTCACCTCGATGCGTTCGGCATCCAGATCGACCCTTCCGCGACCGCCACCATGCCGCTGAGTTTTTTTGCGACGTGCGTTGTCGACAAGAATCCGCCGCATCGCCTCCGCTGCCGCCGCAAAGAAATGACTGCGGCCGTCCCAGCCCTGAGATTCGTCTCCCGCCAATCGAATGTACGCTTCGTGCACCAGCGCCGTGGCCTGAAGGGTCTGTCCGGGAGGCTCATGAGAAAGCTTCTGCGCCGCCAGGAGCCGCAGCTCCTCATAGACTGCCGGCAAGAGCTCGTCCGTCGCCTTCGCGTCCCCCCGTTTCATGGCGTTCAAGATGCGCGTGACATCACTCATGCCAACTCCCCACCGTTTCTGGCTCCTGATGATGGTATTATCGCAGATCGAGACCGTCTCTGCAATCGTCCTTAGTCTGTGACGCTCTGGGAATGTCGGCCTGAGCCCCTGCAAATCACGGCAGGGGCGGGCGTTACTGGATTCTGGTCCATAATCGCGGCACCCGCCGTTTGACGCGAATGAGGCGCCGGTGCCGCAGTATCGGCAGGGGAAGTTCAGGTGGGCGAAGGACCCGTGGAGGGCGAGGGCGGCGGCGCGGGGGGATTTGAAGGCGCCGACGAATCGCTGCCGGCCTTGGTCCTGGGCGCGGGCGTTGCACTTGTCGTCGCCCTTGTGGCAGCAGACGCCGATGTACCGGGGCGCGCCTCCGCATCCAAACCACGGCGGACGGGCTGTTTTCTCGCGTCGCGGCCGGCCTCATTCGCAAGGCGATGCCGGCCCAAAAACCCGCCGCAGGAAAAACCTGTTCCTTCACTATTGGCGAAAAATGGCACGATTTTTGCAAAAAAAAATGAAGAACGTCGCGGACCCAATTGGCGTAAGTGTATATGGATAATGAAAATAGAAAAATTCTGCATGTCACCGGGATTGGGTTCTGAAGTGGTGCAGGAATTTTCCCGTCTCTACTTGCGAGGGGTTGTATTCCGTCCGGACGAGGCGCGCCCTTTTGCGGGGCACCGAGGGAAAGAAATGCGGAAATCCCATGACGCGGTGGCCGGAATATGGTACAAGCAGTGCGGCAGGGGTCTTTCGGCCACACGCGAGAGCGGCTGGTTCTGTCTGGATGAGTTCGGTATCTCTATACAAGGAGGCCATTTTGGCAAAAAGTCATTACAGTTACGAAAAACGCAGAAGAGAGATGGCAAAGAAGAAGAAGAAGGAAGAGAAGCGCGAACGCAAGCAGGCCAAGAAGGATCTGCCGGCCGACGAGAACGCGGAAGTCTCTGTGCCTGAGGGAGAGGCTCGGCAGGAGTAAGAGAACGGCTCCGCCCGGTCACTTCGCGGGGCGGTGTTCTCCACATCGAGCGCATGATTGCCCGCCCGGGCCGGCCTGCCACGTCGTCCTCTGCGTCTTGCAGGGGCCGTCGGCTCGGCTGCGGCATTGTCCTTGTGTCAACTGTGGTTCCAGACTATGATGCATCGTGATGTTTCGGTTTTACTACCGCTCCTGGAATAGTTGGAGATTGCTGCGATGCATCGAATGTTTGTGTTGCTGGTCTTGTCCTGTCTGGTCGTGGGGTGTGCGACTTCTTCGGAAAATTCGGGCGATTCCAAGGACAAGGCCGTGCGGTGCGCGCGGGCCTGGAAGGCCAAGGGATTCGATTTCGATCCCAATAAGATGACGTGTGAGCAGATGTACGCCCGGGCACAGACGCTGCGCAACGCGGCGTACTGGAAGAGACGCGGCTACGTGTTCAACGCGGACACGATGACGGCCCGGGAAATGGATCGCAAGGCCGCCGAACTGCGGCGGCAGGGAATTCGGCACTACCGCGATCCGAGCCTCGCCGCAGAGGATGTTGCCCCCAAGCCAAGAGAGGGCGACCACTCCGCGCGCGACATCAGAAAGCTGTGGCTGGAGGGGGTCACCATAAAGCGGGTGCGCGCCAGGTATCCGCAATACGACGACATGAACGACGTGGAGTTCGCTCACAGAATTCACGCCGCGTATTTCAGCGAGATGTCCTACGAGGAGTTCGCGCGGCACTTCCTCGCCAAGAAACGGTAGTCGTCGCCCGGGCGTCTCTATCCGCCGCGCCGGGCTCGGGGCGAGCCACTTCTTCGTTCGGCCCTGCGCACCGGCGCAAGAGGGTTGAGATTTCCGGTCATCGTGGTAAGGTGTTGTGCGTCCGAGCGGCGCGCGGGCGCCAGCCGGGCCCCTGATGTTCAACCGATGCGCCGGTGACAGGAGATCGTGCCATGAGCAAACACGTTCGTTGGGCCGTGTGTGGGGTGTGGATTTGTGTGGCCGCGTTGTCTCCGGCGGGAACACGCAGTCCCGCAGTGGCCTGGGAGGACCTGCCCCTGATTCGAACGGGCGTCAGGACCCGCTCCTACAGCTCCTACAATCCGACCGGGCGGACGTACCGCGACTTCATGAACTACACGCGCGCCGCCGGCGGCGAGTACGAGCTGGCCCTGGACTACGGCTCCGGAATGCTGGTGCAAATGTGGTCTACCGGGATCGGAAATCTCTTCGGCACGGGAGAGGTTGGCGACGTCCTGTTGTACCTGTCGTCGCGCGTGACGCCGGACTACCGCGAGCCCTGGGACAGCTACTTCGTCAACGATGTGCCGGCGCACCCGCAGCCGTTGTGGGGCAAGTTCCACGTCGCTCGCTGGGGCTTCCCGTGCCTCGGCTTCGCGGACCGCTTCCAGGCGACCTGCACCGACACGCCACACTGGTACCAGTTCACGTGCCACTTCTATCGCGAGCCGCGTTTCTCCGAGACGCTCACGCCGGAGCCGTTGGCGGCCTGGAACGCACGCGTCGCCGCCGGGCCCGGAAGCTTTCCGGGTCGGGACCAGGGGAACCGGCGCAGCCAGCAGAGTCTCACCGTCGCGCCGGCGGCAAAGGAGGAGATGTTCGCCCGGGACGCTGCCGGCGTCGTGCGGTCGATGCGACTGAAGGTTTCGGACATTTCGAGTGACGTGCTGGACAACCTCTGGGTCGAGATCCGCGTCGATGCGCTGGCCGAGCCGGCGGTACACGTTCCGGCGTCCATCTTCTTCGGCGGCTACGTCAAATCGCCGATGGACCGGGCGCGGGGCCTTCCGTGCGGCTACGACGGGCAATGGCTGTACTTCTACTTCCCCATGCCGTTCCGGGAATCGATGCGCGTGCGGCTGGAGAATCGTTCGGCCCGTGATGTCACCGTCTCGTACGATCTGGGCTGGTCGGATGCGAATCCCTACCCGGTCGGAGGCACGGGCGTGTTCCGCATGCAGTACAACGACGGCATTCTCGTGAAGGCCGGGCAGGGTGATTTCGCCCACCTCCACGCGCGCGGCAGCGGACACATCGTGGGCGCCTCGGCCAACCTGGCCGGCAGCATCGAGGGCAATTTCCGCACGTACATCGACGGCAACAAGACCCCCGCCATCGAAACCACCGGCGGCGAGGACTACTTCTGCCACGCCTTCGGAATCCGCGTCCAATTGCAGACCCCGTTTCACGGTGGACTCAACGACAAGATCGGCTACCGCTTCCACATCGCCGACTACGTGCCGTTCCTGAACGAAATCTCCTTCGGCCAGGACCACGCCCACAACTTCACCCACGATTGCGACGGGACCTTCCGCAGCGCCGTGTTCTACTACTGGAATCCGGAGCCCGTATTGCAACTGACGGATCATCTGGACGTGGGCGACGTCGATTCCGAGAAGGAGCACGGGTACGAGGTGGTCGGGGACAGGGTGCGTCTGCAATCCGAGACCGCCTGCTACGAGGGCAACTACACCGAGCCGATCGCCGACGCGGGCCGCTGGACCGACGGGGAATCGACGTTCCGCGTGCGCATCGACCCCGACAACGACGGCGTGCGCCTGCGCAAGCGAATCAACCACCTGGTGTTTCACCAGGCCGTGGACGTCTTCGTCGACGACAGGCCCGCCGGCGTGTGGTTCGAGCAGGGATCGCAGTATCACCTGTTCCAGGAGAAGAAAGAATCGCGCGACTACCAGCCGGCAGGCTACCGGCCCGACTGGAACGTGATCGACAAACGCTTCCGCGACACGGAGTTCGAGATTCCCGCGTCCCTGACCGCCGGCAAATCGGCGATTACGCTGCGCCTGAAGACGCGCGGCTCCCTGGCGGCGCTCGACCCGGGCGACGCGGGTCTGACTAACGAATACCAGTACTGGGTATACTCCTATCGCAAGGCGGCGTTCGACTGATGTCGGCGTTGTTACACCACCGCATGAATCGAGGCCAATCATGAGCAAACGACGAGAGATTATCCATTCGCTCTGTATCCTGGGGTTCTTCCTGCTGGCGCCGGCGGGCTTGCTCACGAATGTTGCGGCTCAGGAAGCGAAAGAGGATTCCGCGGCGGAGCGGCTCTGGTACAAGCAGCCGGCGAGCAAGTGGGAGGAGGCCTTGCCGTTAGGGAACGGTCGCCTGGGGGCGATGGTCTTCGGGACCGTGCCGAAAGAGCGGCTGGCGTTGAACGAGGAGAGCCTGTGGGCCGGAGCGCCGCTGGACGTGTACCCTGAAGGTTTTGCCGAGCATCTCAAGGAACTCCAGCGCCTCGTGCTGGCCGGCAAGATCGACGAGGCGCGCCAGCTCGGTGTCGAGAAGATGACCCAGTCGCCCACGAGCTTTCGCTCGTATGAACCGCTGGCCGACCTGATCGTCACGATGGGACACGGCAGCGAGGTGACGCAGTACCGGCGGGAACTCGACCTCGAGACCGGTGTGGCTCGGGTGCGCTATCGGGCGGGCGGGACCCGTTGGGAGCGGGAGGTGCTGATCTCGGCGGCCGATGACGTCCTGGTCGTGCGGCTCGGCGCCGAGACGCCGGGGAAGCTGAATGCGAAGGTCGCCCTGGCTCGCGCGAAAGACATGAAGGTCACGGCCGTCCAGGGCAATCGGCTCCATATGGACGGGCAGATCGTGGACGTGGCCGCCCCGGAAGGATACGAGGACAACCCGGGCGGGTCGGGGCCCGGAGGCCCGCACATGCGCTTTGCCGGAAGATTGCTGGTCCGCACCACCGGTGGGACGGTGGAGGCCGACGGAGATGCGCTCGCCATCGCAAACGCCGACGAAGCGGTGATTCTGTTCACCGCGGCGACCGATTTCAACCTGGAGAAGATGACCTTCGACCGCGCGATCGATCCGGGACAAAAGGCCGATGCCATTCTGGCCGCTGCGGCGCAGAAGTCATGGGCTCAACTACAGCGCGACCATATGGCGGAACACCGTTCGTATTTCAACCGCGTCTCCCTCGACTTAGGCGGCGAACCAGCGAAGGAAGCTCTGCCCATCGACGAGCGATTGGAGGCCGTCAAAAAGGGCGGCACGGACAACGGACTGACGGCGCTGTACTTCCAGTACGGGCGCTACCTTCTGATGTCGAGCTCGCGTCGTCCCGGCCGGCTCCCCGCCAACCTGCAGGGCATCTGGAACCACCACATGTGGGCGCCGTGGGAGGCGGACTACCATCTCAACATCAACCTGCAGATGAACTACTGGCCCGCTGATCTGTGCAACCTGTCGGAGACGATCGACCCGCTGGCCGACTGGTTCGCACGCGTCACGGAAAAGGGAGAGATCTCGGCGCACCGGCTTTACCACGCTCGGGGTTGGGTGGCGTTCACGGCGGTGGATCTGTTCGGCCGAACAACGCCCAGCGGCTCGACCAGGGCGTCGCAGTTTCAAAACGGCGTGCTCGATCCTTTGGCTGGGGCGTGGATGGCCATGACCTTGTGGCGCCACTACGAGTTCACCGGCGACCGGGACTTTCTCGACCGGTGCGCCTATCCGGTCCTCAAAGGGGCCGGCGCGTTCCTCCTGGACTACCTCGTGGAAGACCAGGACGGTGTGCTGGTGGTCGTTCCGTCCACGTCTCCGGAGAACTCGTACGTTCATCCTGAGACCGGCGCCGCCTTGCGGATCACGCGCGGCTCCACGTACCACACGACTATTGCGCGCGTCGTCCTGCAGGCCGTGATCGACGGATCGCGGATGCTGAATCGGGATGCTGCGTTTCGCGCGGAACTCGAGGCGGCGGTCGCGAAGCTGCCCCCGTTTCGGGTCGGCAAGAACGGCACAATTCAGGAGTGGATCGAAGACTACCAGGAACGCGAACCGACCCACCGGCACGTTTCTCACTTGATCGGCCTCCATCCGTTCTCGTTGATCACACCGAACGATCCCGCCCTTTTCGCCGCGGCCGACAAGACGATCGAGCGACGTGGTTTCGGCGGCGACGTCGGGTGGAGCAACGCCTGGAAAAGCTGCTTCTTCGCCCGGTTGCGCAACGGAGACCAGGCCCAGTGGTATCTGAACCGGCTGATCGGCCGAAACGCGTTGGCGAACCTGATGAACGGGTGCTGGCCGGGGCGGGTCTTTCAGATCGACGGGAACTTCGCCGGTGCGACCGGTATCGCCGAGATGTTGCTGCAGAGCCACGATGGAACCGTGCATCTGCTGCCGGCGCTGCCGGCGGCGTGGAAGGATGGCTCGGTGTCCGGCCTGCGGGCCCGGGGCGGCTTTCTGGTGGACATCGCCTGGCATAACGGTCAAGTCGCTTCCTACCGAATCGAGGCCACGCGTCGCGCCACGCTCAAGCTCCGCGCCGGCGATCAATCCATCCAACGAGACATGAATCCGGGCGAGGTCCTGCGAAGATAAGCGGGCGCCTACCCGCCTTTTTTGGCCAGTTTTCCTGCTGTCTCAAACTGACCCGTCACGCCTTTTGCTAAATTTACATTTTAGACTTGACAAATGGGGGTTTGGCGGTATAATACCTGACCATGCGGGGATTGACATCATGGGCCGGTTGTGCCGCGGCGATGTAACACGCCGAGCGGGGAGGCCAACTTGCACGTCATCTGAATGCCTCTGGAGGAGGCCTAAAGACCGTCTTTGACGTGAGAATCGTGTTGAGTCTGCGGTTGGGTTCCGCGCCTTCGGCGATGGCAACGCTTCGATAGCGACGGAAGGTGAAGGTTCGCAACGCGCAAAGACAAGGAGGTTGCAAAATGGCGAAGAAATGGTTGTTGCTGGTGGTTCCGGTGATGTGGGCGCTTCTGGTGCACAGTTCCGCCTTTGGGCAGTCCGGTCCCGATCCGCAGAGTCCCCCGTTGGGGGGCCAGGGTGGGATGATCGGCCAGATACCGGGTGCGGGATCGGGCCTTACCGAACAAATCGTAGCAAACGCACCGATTGCAGGCGGTCTCGCTGCCGGAACTGGCGTTCCGGAGGCTTTCCGGGCGCCTTTGCTGAACCGCGAGTCCGTGGCGATGGCCGTGGGGGTGCTCGGGCAGATCAAAGAGAGCTTGATGGCCCAGGTGGGCGTAGGGACCGCGTCCAGTGTGCCCGAGTCAATTCAAATTCAGGCGCATCTGATGAATCGTGAGTCCGTAGGGGCCTCCGTGGGCGTTGGGGCGCAGAACCAAGCAGGTCTGACGCCGCAAAATGCTCTCACCGTCGCGACCAACACTGCCACGGCCGTCCAGGAGCGCCTGATGAACGGCGAATCCATCGGCGCGACGATCGGCATTCCCGTCCAGATGCGGGAACACCTCCAGGTCGGCCCGAACGCGCCGTAGCGCAGCGAAGGGCAAGCCGGCACCATTGTGCGGGGCAGGTCATTTGACAAAGGTGTCGAAAACCCGGACGGTCTTCCAGTTATCCTGGTTTTCGGCGATGAAGGTGTGGTGGGCCTCGGCCTCCTGGTACAGGTCGTGATGCGCCCGGGTCTTGAAGACGACGTGCAGACCGACGTCCCAATCGCGGACGTTGACCTCGCGCGCGTGCGCTTCGACGATCTCGCCGGCGGCGAAGAACGTCACGCCCGGATGATCCTTGAGGTACTTGTAGCAGGCCTCCACGAGCCGGGCCCGGGCGGCGGGGGAGTTGTCATTGAGCGTGAAGTACACGTTGTGCGCCAGGTGCGGCTCCCGGGTCTGTGGGGACGTCAACGGATGGGAGCAGCCGCCGGCGGCCAAACCAGCGACCGACAGGGCAAGCAGTACAACATTTCTCATGGCACAACCTCCCGAAGTTTTTCCCCATGATAGGCAGGTGCGCCGCTGCGTCAAGGGCTTGTCCGCCGGGTAGATCGAGATCCCCGCCCCTGCTGTACGAGAGCACCGATGCCGGTGCCCGACGCGTGGGTCTCGGTCGCCTCTTTCTTTGTACTCATTGAAGAAGGGGCAGCGTAAAGGATGGTTTGCACATTCTTCTGTAGCGGTCACAGAGCACACAGAGTTCACCGAGAAATCCGTGTAAACGAATCATGGTAGAATGGAACCTCTTCGCGATGGGCATACAATGGCAAGCAGTAGTGAAAATGGGTATAATGGCGAGATGCGGCGTAACCGAGTTTGTGACGTTTCAGGAAACAGGAACCTTGTCATGATCAACCGACGCAGTTTTCTTCTTTCCATGGCGGCGGCAGGCGTCGCTTGGACGCGTAAATCGGCGTTTGCCGGCGCGGACCTCGATACGACCCCTGAGATCGTGGTGACGTTGCGTGACGCCCACAAGGGCACACCCGCCATCGATATGAACCTCCTCAACAGCTACGGCCGGCAGCCCGAATCGACCCAGGCATTCTTTGCCGAGGCGCGGGCCCTGTTCGAGGCGGACCGGCAGGCCCGTTTCGCCGGCAACCGCGCGCTGCAGGCCGCGGCGGATCGGCATGGCGTGACGCATCTGGGAGGCCCCATGCTCGGCAACGTCGGCCACGATCGCGCTGCGGTCTGGCTGCGCACCGTGAGACCGTCGCGGATTCAGGTCGAAGTGAAGGGGCCCGAAGGCGCCAAACGTTTCGGCCCGGTGTCCAGCTCTGCGGATACGGACCTGACGGCCGTAGTTTCACTGACGCCCTTGCGGCCGGCGACGCGATACGACTATCAGGTCTTCATCGATGACAAGCGCCTGGCACTGAAACAGAAGACCACGTTTACCACGTTCCCCCGCCCCGAGCGAGAAGGCACGTTCCAACTGGCGTTCGGCGGCGACTTTCACAAGGCGGGCGTCCA
>JAFGCA010000121.1 GCA_016932895.1 Sedimentisphaerales bacterium
GGAAGGTCCGTCTCGGCAAAGACCTGATCGTCCGCGTCCAGATCGGTCACCGACCCGTCCGGCCTGCGAACCCGCCGGTCATTCACGCCCGACATCGTTCCTGCCGGCAGAGGCACAGTGTCCCCCACAGCGTACTGTGCCTGCCGGTCCAGGAGCGTCCCGCCGTATTCAAGTGCCGAATACAGCAGGGGCGCGAATTTGGACGAGAGTGCCAGGTCGCTGTCGGCCGGGTGCCAGCCGCTGGTCCATACGAACAGCGTGCCCCTGCCCACAGGGACCTCGAACCACGCCGGGTCGTTGCTGTCGAATTGCACCAGGACGTGTGCCGTGGGGATATCGGTCGGGTCGATACGACGGTACTTCCAAAAGTGGATTCGCGTAAAGTCGCCGAAGCGAGGGTCGGAGAACGACGCCAGCAGCGGATGGTCGAATTCGATCTGGGCCAGCATGGCATATCGATCGACATCGGCTTCCTGAGACTCCAGGGCATCCACGCCTGCCAGCCCGGCCAGGGTAGTGACAAGCTCGGCGGATTTCATCACAAGAAGGATCGTGCGACCCGATTCAAGGTACCCGCGCAATGGCGGGAGGCTCTGCCCATTGACGGTATCAGCCAGGATGATCAGGTGCATTGTCCTGATATCTTCCAGAGCAAGCATTTCGTCACCTGCTTGGTGGGACACGCGCGTGGCCAATGGTCCCTCGATGTCGAAAGCCTGACGCACGTAGAACAGCATATCTTTCGGATCGTTTGGGTCGTCATCACCAAGATAAAGAACATTGACCGGTAGCGGCGCCGACGGCGCGACGTAGAGTGTGTTGTCGAAATCATGGTCGTCATCGGCGAGGACGAGTCTGCGGGCGGTTGACAACGCGGGGCGGGCCGGAGCGGATACCACGACACTGCGCCCCGGCGGGACGTACACGTTGGCTGTCGAGCCTTCATCGGCCCAGCCCAGTTGGAAACGCTCTTTCGCAGCGTCGGCTGAGTTTGTCACGCGGATTCGGACCGGCTCGTTCCCGTCGGCAGGGGCCAGACGGCCGGGGCCGGCCATCAGTTGCAGGGACGCGTTGGTCGTCTCGCGCGGCGAGATCGACCGGACGATCACTTTCGTATGCTCGGGCCATTCGTAGCTCGTGAGCACCTCGATGTCGCTGCCTTGCTGCAGGTCGCTGATGAGCAGTATCTGTCCTTGACCGTCGACGCGTGGTGTCTCGTTGACCTCATCATCTTCGATGGCCTCGGCCGCCGAGATCAGGGCGCGCCCCAGTCCGGTCGGGCCCCAGCCTGGTGACAATTCCGAAAGCTGCCGGAGGGTGATGGATCTCCGCTGAGCCGGGTCCATGCTCGCCCACTGCTCGAATCCCACCAGTGTGCGGGTGTCTCGATCGAAACTCATCAGGCACAGGCGGTCGGCAGGGCCCACATTCTGAATCGCCGCCCTGGCTTCGCTGAGAGCCCGATCCCGGACGCCGGTGCGTCGCATGGACGCACTGGTATCGACAAGGACGACCAGCCGCTTGCCCACGCGCACCCGGTCGTGCGCGACGGGTCGTGGGATGAACGGTCTGGCAAAGGCCAGGGCCAGCAGGCACAGGATGAGGCAGCGCAGCATCAACAAGGGGACATGTTCGAGGCGGCGTCGATTCTTCAAACGCGGCGCCGTGGTACGCAGAAACATCAGCGTACTAAACGGCACGCGTCGACTCGTGTGCCGCCGGATCATGTGCAGCACGATCGGCAAGGTCACCGCGGCAATACCAGCCAGGAATAGGGGGTATAAGAGACTCATGCCCGGCCCTCCCCCTGCGGGCTCACTGCGCGTCGGACGTGCTTTCTCAGCCGCATCCGATGCTGGAGGAAATCCAGCAGGGCCAGATCGAACGGGCGATCGGTGGCGAATAGATGGTAGTCAACGCCGCGGCTTTGGCAAATGGATTTCGTCCGGGCCAGATGGGCGCCGAGCAAATGTCGGTAGCCTTTCCGGGCGGCGGCTGGATCGATGTAGAGGTCGCGTTCGGACTCGACATCTTGAAACAGCGCCGGCGCGTCGAAGTTGAAGTCCAACTCCTTCGGGTCCAGGATCTGGAACAGCACGACGTCGTGGCCCCCGGCGGCCAGATAGCCCAGGTCGCGTTCGAGCCGGTCGATCGACGTCAGCAGATCAGAGATCAGCACGAGCAGGCCTCTTCTGCTCAGCATCTGGGCTACGAGTTGCAGGGGCGGCCCGAGATTCGTGGCGCGCCCCCCGGGTTGAGCCTCCAGGGCCACGATCAGCCGGCGCAGGTAGCTGGGCCGGTTACGGGGCGGCATATACTGTCGAATCCGATCATCAAACGTCGCCAGTCCGACGGCGTCGCCCTGGGTGAAAAGGAAGTACGCCAGGGTGGCTGCGAGCGTGCCGGCGTACTGGGCCTTCGTATAGTCGCCTGAACCATAGCCCATCGAGCGACTGTGGTCGATCAGCAGGTGACAACGTAGGTTGGTCTCGTCCTGATACTTCTTGATGTAGAATCGATCACTGCGGGCGTAGACGTGCCAGTCGATCGTACGGGGGTCATCTCCGTAGGTATACTGACGGTACTCGCTGAACTCGGACGAGAAGCCATGATAGGGGCTGCGGTGGATGCCCTTCCAGAAACCATGTACGATGGCGCGGGCGCGCAACTCCATGGAACTGATTTTCATCAGGGCGGCCGGATCGACCATCCCGGCGACGCCGCGGCCGTGGATGCGCCCACTGGAGGCTTCCGCCTGACCCATCGGATATTACCTCCCTTGCCTGACGGATTTCAGGATACGGTCGATGAGGTTGTCAACCACTACGCCCTCGGCTTCGGCGCGGTAGTTGATCAACACGCGGTGACGCAGCACCGGATGGGCCAGAGCCTGGATGTCTTCGAAACGGACATGCGCTCTGCCTTCCAGCAGCGCCCGGGCCTTGCCGCCCAGCACCATGCACTGTGACGCCCGCAGGCCGGCCCCCCACGTGACCCACTCGTTGACGAAGTCCAGCGGGTTGTCGGGGCCGGGCCGAGAGGCGGTTGCCAGTCGTACGGCGTAGCGCACGACGTCCTCGGCGATCGGAACCTTGCGCACGACGTCGTGGAACCGCAGCAGATCCTCCCCGGAGAAGATCGCTTCGATCGATTCCGGGGGCCGGGTGGTGGTTTGGCGCACGACCGCCACCTCGTCGTCTTCCTGTAAGTAGCCGATCGAGACGTTGAACATGAATCGGTCGAGCTGTGCTTCGGGCAGAGGGTAGGTCCCTTCCATCTCAATTGGGTTCTGGGTGGCGAAGACGAAGAAGGGCTCGTCGAGCGGATAACTCGCACCGGCGGCGGTCACGTGGTGTTCCTGCATGGCTTCCAGCATGGCCGCCTGGGTCTTGGGAGGGGTGCGGTTGATTTCGTCGGCCAGGATCATGTTGGCAAAGATGGGGCCTTTCACAAACACCATCTGGCGCTCACGATCGGTTTGCTGGAGAATCTCGGTCCCGGTGATGTCGGCCGGCATGAGGTCTGGTGTAAACTGGATGCGTTGAAACGTTACGTTGAACACCTGCGCGAGGGACTTGACCAGCAGCGTCTTGGCCAGGCCCGGCGCCCCGGTCACCAGGCAGTGTCCACCGGAGAGGACGGCGATGAGCATTTGCTCGATCACGTCCTGTTGACCGATGATCACCTTGCCCAGTTCGGCCCGTATGCGCTGCCGGGCTCCCTTGACCTGTTCGACCGCCAGTCGTTCGGATTCGTACGTCGCGTCAGTCAAAGTGGTCTCCCTTTTCCTGTCTTCGGCGGCCCGCCGTTCGGTCGGCTCCGTCTCAGTGTGTCATGGCGTAGAATACGATATTGATTCCCAGGGGATACGCCTTCTTCTCCGAAAATTCGTGAAAATACCACTCGTTTTCGCCCTCTCGTTCCCACCCGTCACCGAGGTCGGTGTTGTGGCAGATGATGACCATAATCCGGCCTTTATCATCGCGAATCGCCTTGTAGTGCACTTGCTGCGCGTCGTCGCGCTCCCAGGTGATGCCGTAGGGGCGCCCCTGCAGTGCGTGCCCGATGCTGGGAATCTGAGGTTTCTCCTTCAACTGGAAGGGCAGTTGAAATATCGGATCGCTCAACGGCAGCTCGCGCGGCTCGCGGTCCGGGAATACCCGTTTGATCTCGAAATAGAAGTTGTACCACTCGTCCTCGCCCCAGAAATCATCGACCATGAGAAACCCGCCGTTGAGCAAATAGCTGCGCAGGGTTTGCACTTCCTCTTCGGTGAAGACGAGCGCGCCGGGTTCGACGATGTAGATAAACGGATAGTCGACCAGTTGCGGGTCCGTCAGTCGCAGCACGACGCCGTCCGGATTGACGTTCAGCGCGGTCAACTGATGCAGGCGATAGGAAAAATTGAGGTCGCTGTCGGGGTAGTCCGTAGCCCAGCGGCCACCTCGTCGGCCGCCGCCCCATCCGCGTCCGGACCGGCCGCCGCCATAGCCGCGTCCGCTGTAGCCGGAGGAGTATTCGATTCGTGCAAAAGTGAACACGTCCCCAGCGAATTCCTGGTCGAGCTCCCAGTGCGGTACGTCGCGCCGGTCGTAATACCGCTGGGCCACCGTTACACCGGACACGACAATCGTCATGCCCAGCAGCGTGATGAGCCCCCTTGACGTTCTCATTCCGTGTCCTCCTGTGCTGGGGACGGTTCGACATCCTCCGGCGGCATCTCGGTTGGCGAGACACTCGTATCGGCGAGAATACTCAACAGCAGTCGGTGGCCCTGACGAAAGCGCGGGGCGTCGGCCAGGGCCTCCAGGACATGTCTTTTGGCCGCCCGGGCATCCCGGGGCCGCAACAGATGCGCCAAGCGATAATGGATCTCCACCGGGTCCGACGGCTCAAGTCGGAGCAGCCGCTCATACGAGACGATGGCCTGCTTCGTCTGGCCAAGTGCCTCATACGCCTGGCCAAGCCGCCAATGTACGGTGCCAAGCATCGGATAGACCGCCAGGTATTTCTCGCCGTTCTCGACGACCTGACACCAGTTCTCGGTTTCAATGCCGATCTCGGTCAGGCGCTCATACGCTTCCCTGGCATCGGCCGAGCGCCTCGCCAATTGCGCGAGCACCTCTACCTCCTGTTCGGTCTCTCCCAGTTGGCGGTGAACCTGCGCGAGAAGTTCGTAGGCATTGCCCTCGGCGACGTGTTCCGGGTAGAGCGAGATCAGCTTGCCCAGCGGGCCTTTCGCTTGTTCCCATTGCTCGTTCGCCAGCAGGCGACGGGCACGCTGCTGCAAAGCCCAGAAGCTGTTGGGATGGTGGGTGAGCCACTGTGTCAAGGCTTCCTCGTCCGAAGGATTGACCGTTTCCCTTTCGGGTTGCTCCCAGTGGACCTGAGGTGCCAGATCCTCGGCTCGCTCGCGCGCGAAGGCCTCGAATTGCCCCTCAATCTTGTCAATCGGCCCGGCGTGTGCGGCGATGGCGCTGTTGATTTCCATACCCTGCGCCAGATCGGCGAGGATGCGCCGGAGCGTGGCAAAGCCGAACCGCTCCACGAGAAACTCCACCACCAGGGCGGATTGGTAATAGGCAAATTGGAGGTGCAGCGGACTGGGCGGATTCATGAACGCCGAGCTCAGTTCTCCGACCGGTGTGAGCTCCCCTCCCAGAATCATCTCTCGGTAGCGCGGAATCATTTTCTGGCCCCACGCCGGATTTCGCTGCAATTCTTCGTAGACTGAAATTCCTTCGCTGAGCCAGCGCGGCATCTTATTCTGCGTCAGATTGAGCGTCACGACGTGGCAGAACTCGTGCCAGAGAGTCGCCTTCCAGTTGGCGCGTCTTTCAATGCGCGGGCTGTTGGTGGTGATCACGTTTCCAAAACAGACGCCGAGGAATCCGTCCCCTCCGGGCATGCCGAACGTGCGCACGGCGAAATCCTGCTGGTTGTCGAACAACTCAACCGTCACCGGATTCTTCAGCTCCAGGCCGTACTTCGGGCACAGCTTTGCCTTGGCTTCCTTGAGCAAATCAGCGACCTGGTCGCCATAGACGTCGGCCTCGCGTTCGTTCATGCGAATGATGAAACCATCCCGCGTCAGGGTTCTGAGTTCGCGGAACTTGTCGTGCAGGTTGACGAGATTGTAGGCCTCGACGTTGTAGGGGTCCTTGGTGTTCACCTCGTCGGCCAAAGCCCAGCCCTGCTCTTCATTGCCGAGTCGCAGCAAATCCCGGGCCAACTGGATTTTGGCCGGCAAGTAGTCGGGATCGAATTTGAGCGCCTGACGCTGATACGTTGCTCCTTCGGCGAAGCGGTACTTCATCGACAGCTTGCGGCCGATCAGGTGGTCGATCTCAGGGTTGGCCGGCCAGAACTTCAGCGCGTTGTTCCGGTAGCGGTTCACCGCGTTGGAGTCGGCCGCTACGTGCGCCAAAACGGCGCGGTACGCCCAAGCTTGGGGTTGCCAGGGATTGACCGCGTGGACCCGATGCAGCGATTCGGCGGCCGCTTCGTAGCTCTCGCAATCGATCAGATGCTCGGCCCGCAGAATCAGGGCCGGGGCGTGGCTGGGGTTCACCTGCAGGGCCGCATCCAACGACTGTACCATGATGCCGCGGTCGCTGTGGTAGAAGGCCTCGGCCAATCCACAATGCACGTCCGGGTCGTCACCGAATCGCGCCAGGGCCTGGCGAAAGTGGTCGGCCGCCAGTTCGTAGTCCTGCTTGGCCAGAGCCAAAGCCCCGGCGGCCAGATAGGCATTGCGGCAGTTCGGGTCGTTCCCAATAGCCTGGTTGTAGAAATCATCCAGTACCATTCGAGGCTCGGCCCCCAGCAGCAGCAGGGACTCGCCCAGGGCAACCACATCATCGTTGCTCATGTACTCGGCGCGCCGCGTCCTGGCGATGCGGTAGACGATGGCGAGCATGCCGGCGGCTTGATCGTCCTGTCCGTTGCGCTGATACGCGGTGTGGGCCAATTTCAGCAGGCGAATGCTTGGGTGCATTTGCCGGAGAAGGGTATCGATGCGTCCGGCCGCCTCGTCGTAGCGACCGAGAGCCATAGTCGACTCCACCGCCAGAAGCGGCCATTCGGTCTGGTACGCACCCTCATCGATCGCCTTCTCTGCCGTTTTCAGGCATTCTTCGTATTGTCCCGTTTTGAATTGCTCTCGCGCGGCCTCTATATCGGCGGCACGGGCGGGGCCCAGCCATAGTGTGACGGCGAACAGACCCCATACGATCATCAGACAGGTGCGACGCGACATAAGCTGGAACGAGCAAATCATCGTATATCCGTGAGAGTGGCTGCCGTTCCCGGTGCGTTGCTACTGTTGCTTCTATCGTGTCATCCGTCCGGTTCAGGAGGGTAACAAGACGCAATTTGTACCCACGATCAGGTTCCAGCATCCACAGAGTAATAGAAACGTCATAGTCAGCCCTGGGGCTTTGGAATTACTGCTGCACGGCCCCGGAACAAGTCACGGCAACAGACACCCGGCCCCAAAGCCACCGGTGAGCTATACGACCGGTTCCGACTGTAGTTCATAGACGCCAGGCCCACAACACTTTGGCGAACGATTGCCAGGGGTAAGACATCCGAGCGGCATGGTTTATTGCAGTTTTTCCGGGCCCGTTCCTGGCTGAGACCGGTATTGTGCTGTGGTTACCGAAGATGTCATCCGGGCCGAATAACGTCGCGGATCGCTGCGGTCTGAACGCATCAATCACCGACGAGGCGGCGCTGATTTCGCCTCTCAATACGGGTTTAGATCTTGATTTCTCCGGGCAGGGCGGGCGGACTCTGAGAAGGGAGAAGGGGCTGGCCGGTCGATGGGAACGTCAACCGATCTCGGGATCAGGCGATCCTCTTGTACTGATAATGCAAACAGCGAGGACTCCCAGATGGTCGGACCGTCCGTGGCCTCTGTGAGATTCAATCGTACGCGCTGCGCCGTGACCGGAGCAAAGGACACATCGAGGGTGGCACCCAGGTTCTCGCCGCGGTAACAGGCTATCCATCGCCCGTCCTGCCGGTACTCAATGGCGTGTTTTCGACAGCGCTGGAGTTCCGGAAAGGCCTGATCTACAACGGCACGGCCGATGATGGTCGGCCGGCCGAGATCCACCTCCAGCCAGGCGGACTTGATTCCAGAATCGCTGGCCCATCGCGTCTCCAGGTTGCCGTCCACGGCCTTGTCCGCGCCGTACTGCGCATTTCCCCGGTATACGTTGGAGGCCACGGCCTTGCGACCGGTCGTCAGCGACCGATTGGTCGCAGTAACGTCCAGGGGCGCAATATCGCAGGCCGGGCGGTCCAGTTCCAGAGCAACGATCGTGTCGATGGCCCGGCGGTCGCCGACCGGTACGGACACCTCGATGGCATCGTCGCTTTGCCTGACGGTGACCCGGCCGCCGGTGAGCGCGACACTGCGAACGACCTTGGCCGGGATGGGTGGCAGGGTCAGTACGTCCTGCGGCCAGCGCCGGATGTGCAGGTAAATGGTCCGATCCTTGCGCGTAGAAACGCCGAAGCGTCCGGGCTTGAACGGCCCGCCGCGCGTGCCGTAGATGCTGTCGCCGTATTTGGACAGCCAGGCACCCATGTCCCGCAACAGGTCGGCCTGTTCCGGAGCGATCACACCGGTGGGCGTGGGACCGACGTTCAGCAACAGGTTCCCGTCGCCGCCGGCGCAACTGATCAGCATATTCAGGCATGTCTCCAGTGGTTTGACCCCATCCTGCGGGCCACCCCAGGACCACTGGCTGCGCCGCGAGACCGTCATGCACGATTCCCAGGCTGTTTGATCGTCATAGGCGCCAACGACTTGCTCCGGCGTGGTGTAGTCGGCAAACGGCGAGAGGATCTGGCGGTTGTTGTTGCCGATGTCGAGATCGAGCCGATTGTTCAGGACGATGTGGGGTTGCAGTCTCTTGACGATCGCATAGGTGTTGGCCTGGTCGTACATCGCCTCGCGAGCGTCGTAGTCGAACCACAGCAGGTCGATGGGACCGTAGTTGGTCAACAGTTCGCGGATCTCGCCTTGCATGCGCTGCAGGAACGCCGCGTTTCGCTCCGTGCGAAAATCCGGGTCGCGCCAATCCATCGGCGAAAAATACCACCCGATGCGCATGTTGGCCTCGCGTGCGGCCCGCACCAGCTCTGCGCACACGTCACGCCGAAACGGTGTATGCATGATGTTGTAGTCATCGACTTCGGAATCCCAGAGCAGAAAGCCATCGCAGTGCTTGGCCGTCAACACCATGTACTTCATCCCGGCTGCACGCGCCAGCGCGACCCAGACCCTGGCGTCGAATCCTGTCGGATTGAACTGCCGGTACAGGTTGTCGTAGACTCCAACGGGAATAGGGCCCTTGTTCGGACACTTCGGATTCGAATTGGCGCGAGACCAACTGATCTCGCTTTCCTTGAGGCTCACCGGACCCCAGTGGATGAACATCCCGAAGCGTGCTTCGCGCCACCACGCCATGCGGGCCTCGCGCTGTGCCTTGGTTTCGCGGATCTGCATGCTCTGCGACGGATCTGCCGCGCGCGTCGAAGCCCCTACCAGGGCCAACGCCAGCACCAGCCAACAGGGGAACGTCTTCATACAAGGTCCTTTCACAATGCTTCTGCCATAACCGTCTTCATTTCACCGTTGACGCAGATTTTGACCTCGCACGGTGTCGGGCACGCAATACGGTAGTTCGTGACTTTCCCGTTTGTCCACTCAATGTCCACCGTATGTCCGCCCCGGGCGCGCAGGCCCGTGACGTTGCCCTGCGCCCAGGCGGCGGGCAAGGCCGGCAGCAGCGTGATCGTTTCGTCGTGGCTTTGTACGAGCATTTCGGCCACCGCGGCACAGCCTCCGAAGTTGCCGTCGATCTGGAAGGGCGGGTGGAGACACATCAGGTTGCCGGCGCCGCGTCCGATCAGCATCGAGAGCAGCTTGGCGGCACGATCACCGTCGCGAAGGCGCGCCCAGAAATTGGCCTTCCAAGCCATCGACCAGCCGGTCGAGGCATCGCCGCGCCGCTCCAGCGACAACCGCGCGCCGCGGTACAACTCGGGTGTATTGGGGTTGATCTCGTCGCCGGGATACAAACCCCACAGATGCGAACAGTGCCGGTGATGGATTTCCGCTTCCTCGAAGTCCTCCTGCCACTCCATGATGCGTCCTTCGGTGTTGACCCGGGTCGGCGCCAGCCGGGCGCGCGTGACGTCGAGTTTCTCGGCGAAACCCGTGTCCGTGCCGAGAATCCGCGCCGCTTGGGCGGTGCAGGTCAGCAATCCCCGGATGATCTGCATATCGTAGGTCGCGCCGATGCACAAGGCGGTACGCTGCTTCTTCCCGGCCTTGTCCGTATAGACGTAGGCGTTTTCCGGTGAGTTTGACGGCGAGGTCGCCAGCCAATGGTGTTTCGGATCCTCGACCAGCACCGCCATGCAGAACTGGGCTGCACCCCGCAGGACCGGGTAGTTGGCCCGTAGGAATTCTTTGTCCAGTGTGAACTGGTAGTGCGTCCAGAGGTGCTGCGCCAGCCAGGCGCCGCAGGTTGGCCCGATACAGGCCGGCAAGTAACTCGGCGCGGTCTCGAACCAGGGGTTCTGTGTATGGTTGGCCATCCAGCCGGGCGCGTTGTAGTACGCTTTGGCCGTTTTCGTACCTTCTCTGGCCACACCCTGCAGGAATCGGAGCAACGGTCTATGGCAGTCGGAGAGATTCGTGACCTCCGCAGGCCAGTAATTCATCTGAAGGTTGATGTTGCTGTGGAAATCGCCGCGCCATGGCGTGGAATACTCCTCGGCCCAGATGCCCTGGAGGTTTGTTGGCAACTGTGAATCCGGGCGTGAGCCCGCCACCGTGAGATACCGGCCAAACTGAAAATACAGCGCCGCCAGCGACGGATCGGGCGTCTGTTCGTTGCGCCGCACGCGCTGTGGTGTCGGCAGGGCCGCATCCGGTCCGGCCGGCAAGGTCAACCGGCAGCGCTCCATATACTGCTGGTGATCGGCCACGGCGTCTCTGATCAGCGCATCGAACGGTTTGTCCAGAGCAGCGGCGAGACGCTGCCGGGTGATGGCCGCGTAGTCCTCCTCAAACAGATCCGTGCCGGCCGATACGACCAGGACCGCTTCATCGGCGTCCTCGATCCGCAGCCCTCTGTCCGTGGTCGACACCTTGCCGCCCTTTACGCGCGCGCCCAGCAACGCCTGATACCGTATCCCCTCGCCACCGCCGCCGGGTTTATTGAACGGCAACTGGCCTTCGAGCAGTTGCATTGCTCTTTCGATACGCGTGGCGGCGCTTTTCTGCCGCGACAGCGCTGCGCCGAAGGTGAGCGCGCCCGGCCGGCTCGCCTTGACGCGCAAAGCGATCACCTTGTTCGGTTTCGATGCCACCAACTCGCGCGTGATGGTCACATCGTCCTGGGTATAGCGCGTCGTGGCCACCCCCGTCATTAAGTTCACTTCACGCCGGTAGTCGGCCGGAACCGGGCCCGTCTCATCTGTTTGCACGCCGGCCAGGACGATCTCGGCTACCTGAAAATACGCGTTGCGCGGGGTAAAGGTGAACCGGTAGAACCGGTAGCCTCCGGGTTGTGCGATCTCGAAACGCTTGGTTTCAAAGCGCTCTTCAAAAGGCTTGTCAAACGAGCGCCGATCCAGTTCCCTCCATGCCTCACCGTCCGTTGACCCTTCCAGCACCCACACCTGCGGGTCACGTATCGGCACGTCGTCGGCGCTGGTGAGTGTATACGATTCGACCGTCTTTTCCTCCGGCAATTCCACCTGCCACTTCACGGTAGGCCTGGCGTTTTGTACACACCATTTCGTTCTGATATTGCCGTCCACACACCCGGCAATTGTCTTGCCGTCGCCCTCGGCGTGCCCGCTCGGCGAGGTGATCCGGATGCCTGATTCGGCACCGAATGTGAGCGTCAGGTCGCTCAGGATCTGGTAACAGCCGAACTGATTCTCGTCCCCCCATCCCCTGACACCGTCGGCATACCGGAAACTCCGGTTGAGAACGGCGCCGGCCCCGGCGATCTCACCGGCAAAGAGTCTGGCGCGCACCTCCGGCAGGCATTGATAGGCATCGTATTTGTTGGCCTCGTACGAGCCGCCGGACCACATCGAGGATTCGTTGAGCACAATCCGGTCCCGGGCCACGCCCCCGTAATCCATGGCCCCCAGCCGACCGTTGCCGACGATAGAGGACTCGTGGAACGATCGACCGGGCTTATCGAACCACACCGTCATCGGTTCGGCCGTCACGACCGGCCCGCCGGGAAGCGCATATGCAAGCATACCGGCCAGAATCAGGCACTTCATCAGAGGCCGTAAAAACTTATGATTGGGACTGTTCATTTCGGATCACCTTTCAAGTTTTACCCATATTGAATCCGTCGGGCAGGCGGAAAACGGAGCCAATTGTACCTGCTAAGCGGCCATAGGACCAGTTGCGCCTGTCAGGTGGCCACAGGACTGCCTCCAGGCGATTGCACTTACAGGAAGCGGGTCGGTTCTTAAAGGCGTTGCGATTATGATCGTACCTGCTTGTTGCTATGAATTGCTGCCTGGAAGAGAGATTCGCACGTCGGCGATCAGGCCGGTGAAGAGTACACAAGGCGAAAAGTCGCTTCCTGCGCTTATGATCAATCCGCTCTCCCAAAGGCCTGCCTTGCCTAACGGCCTGTGGTGTTGAAATCAAATCTCCGATTGTGATATTATGAAAACCATGGCGTGCGGGAGGACTGGGAATCTGTGACGCCGGTGGCGCGCTGGCTTCGCATTTCAACCCAGATGACGAGACGCTGGATATCTATCAGGTCGACCGAAGATATTGGGACCTGTTCGAGCTGCAAGCCGGCGGCAAATGAGAAAAATGCTGCTTGAGTGATATTGAACCTGAGCCAAGAAGCGATTCTCAATTGCCCTGCCCCACTGATTTGCCGCAGACCTACGCCACGGCAGAAATCGCAGCCTGCATATATCTGCAACAGATACTCTTTTCGTCGGCTCCCTCCGTACGACGGGCCTACAACGTTCAAGCTGCGAGCTCTCGCAGGTTGGTCAAGTGACCGGCATCCATTGCGGCTGTACCGCCCAGTTGTAGATGACAAGACGGCGAGGGGGTGCTTCAAGGAGGCGCCGCCTGGTTTATGTGATGTTTGTGTTCTCTCCGGACTCAATTGGCTCCCATGACGATGACATCATGCCTGCGCGATTTAGGAGTAACATTCAAGCTGACGAGTTGGCCGTTCTTGAGCCGACCTTCAATTGTCGTTCGGCGCGGGGCGTGGAGCTTGAAATCCACGTCCCACTGGCGGGGCCAGGCCGGAAGGATTCCGATCTTGCCGTCGTCGGCCTGGAGCAGCATGGTCTGCAACGCCATCATCAGATTGCTACCATGGTCCTGGTCGGGAATCCAGTCGAAGTTCGGGCCCCAGAAGGCGGGGAAGCGACTGGCCGCGTGTTTATTCTCCGCCCGGGCCACAACGTAATCAGCCGCGGTCTCGGTCAGGCCGAGGAAGGCGGCCTGGATATCGTCCTGTCGCCAGCCGTTGTTGCCTTTGACGGGCCGGCGTTTGAACGTGCGGCGGCCCGTCTCCAGGTCGGGCTTGCCGACGCCATAGAGCCGGAAGGGAAAGATCGCGTACAGCTCGGGGTTCTCCGAGTTGCCACGCCCGCCATAGACCTTGCCTGCGCCGAGGATGTACTTCTGCCCTTCCTTCTCCTCCATCGGCAAGGGTGGGACCTTGCGGACCAGGCGAGTCCAGAACTCCCGGCGGGCCGGACCGGTCCGGCTGCTCGGCAGGGACAACAAACCCTTCAGCACCCAGCGCAGCCCCCCGACATCGGGCGTTGGATTCTCGGCGTCCTGCAGCGTCTCCAGCGCCTGGCCCGGATACATTTTCATGTGTCCGGCGACGTCGGTCTGATAATGCTGATCCCAGAACGTCAGCAGCGAATCGGACAGGGGCAAAAGCGTCTCGCGCAGGAATTGCTCATCGCCTGTGTAGGCGTAGTAATCGAGCATCATAGCCATCAACTCCGGCGAGGCGGTGTACTCGCGGCGGATGTAGCGATTGGTCAGCTCGCTGACGTGCAGCTCCGCGGGCCGCTTCCAGCCGTAGTTGGTATTGGTGTACATGCCCCAGAAGTAAACCGTCTCACCGATGAACGCCCCCTCGTGCTCGAACCAGACTTGCGTGCGGTACTCTGCCAAAGGCAGCATGGCTTGATACATATCGAACAGGGGAACCATCATGTCGAAGTCGCCGCAGGCGAGCATGGGCCAGTAAGGCAGCCGGGTGTTTTGCCACCAGTAAGGCCCGCCCCAGGCGCGGTAATCGGCGTCAAAGCCGTCCCCTTCGACGGTGAAGATCGTACCGTTGAATTTGATCGGGTACGCGCCGCGCCCGGCGCAGGCGCTGATCCATCGCTGCAACGTGTACGCCCGTGTGACTGTCTCGAGATCGGGCGCGCCGGAAACGCGAATCCAGCTACGGTTCCAGAACGCGCTCCACCACGCGCGATGATTCTTGCGGGCGGTCTCCAGGCTCTGAGCCTGACAACGAGCAACGCTTTGGTCCAATTGTTCGAGCCACTGCTCGGCCGATTCCGTCCGTGCGCAATAGGGGTAGATCGACAGGTCGAAACGCTTGCTCGGCGCTGACGATCTCAGTGTGGTCGCGCCTTCGTTCGCCAGGCCGGGACCCTCGATGCGGCCCCCAAAGGTGCGTTCCAGGAGCGGATCGGTCGACTTGCCGATACACCCTTCCAGCCCCTGGTGCCTGAGATTGTTCTCCCAGATCGATTCTTCATTGCGGTGGTACCAGGCAATGCGGTCGTTGTGGCCATCGAGCACCTTATCGGAATGGACATAGACGCTGAACGGCGCGCCTTGCAGGCCGTAGGCGCTGTTGAGTTCTTTGCTGGTCAACTCGCGCCGCGTGGTGCGCCAGAGGTCAAGCGTCGCTTGCATCTCCAGAGGCGTATCGCTATCGACCTCGACGTGAATCGCCGGATTGTGCGCGTCGACCCAAATCGTCACAGTGACCGCCTGGTCGCCAGCGTCCGCCTTGATAGCGATCTCGCCCTGTCGCAGGCGCAGGGCCTGCTGGAAAGGCGCCCCCTCGACAAACGGATTCGGCGTCAGTCGCACGCGCACACGACCGAGCTTGAGCAGTCGGCAATTCTCGCTCCAGGCGTCGGTCTTACTGAGCAGCAGCCAGAGGTTGCCACTGGTATCGACCCAGACGTTCATGCCGATGTCCCCGTTGCCGATGGGCATCGAGCCGTTGTGGTCTTCGCTGGGCGTTTCCCACACGACGTTGCACGCGTCCAACGGATCATGTGGCCCAATTTCCGCCCGGCCCGCCGGACAGAGAGACGACGACAGACTGACAGAAAGGGTGAGCATTAGATGCGACAGTTTTCTCATGGGCGTCTTCCCTTCGTCGTAATTCCTCTCTTAACATGCCCGATCAACGGCATGGGTGTCATCCCACAGTCGAGTGGGGCCACAGGTCCACAACAGACAAGACTTGCTGTGGAAACCCGGATAGAGGGTGGAACCAATCAGATCACACTTTCCTCTTGACCGGCCTGGCATCATGGGGGGGCAATGGCCTTCGCCGAGCGGGCGCAAAAGGATCGGAAGACCCCAGAACTGCCAGTTTATTGTCTGTTGATATCGCAAGCATGTGGCTCTACGGCATAACGACACGAGTGTAGATCCGGATCTCGTCAATTAGGCCGGAGAAGAAGGTGCCTGGGGTCATGTTCGTATCGCAGCCGATGTTGAGGCCGCCGCGCGACTCCGCAAAACCCACCCGCGAGCTTTCGGCGACTGCCACATCGTCTGCGTAGATAGTCCGGTTGGTTCCATCCCAAACCAGGCCAACGCGGTGCCAATCGCCATCGGTGATCACGGTGTCGGACCGCAGCGGGCCGCCCGCGCGGCCGGCGCTGCCAAACTCCGTCATCAGAAATCCCTCCTGCGGATCGTTCATAAGCAGGTTTGGACCGCCGGCCTGTGAGATGATCACCTGTCCCGGCGCACCGTCTTTGACCCATACCCAGACGCTGAGGTAGCCGTGACGCGGACCCAATTCGAGGTCCGCAAGCAGGGCGTCGTTGAGCCCATCAAGCAGGATCGCTCCGGCGATCCGTCCCCCCTCGGGCCGCCAGAGCGGATCGCCCGTGAACGTGGCATCGTACTGGCCCATTCGGTCGTGCGCGATCGTTCCGGCCGTCTCGTCGAGCTGCCAGTGCGCCAGCAGCTTGGGGTCGTAGAGTTCCCGCTCCCAATACCGCATCAGGGCCGCCAAGTCGTTGACGTCCACAACGCCGTCGCCGAAGGGCACGGGCGCCAGGTCCAGCAACGGTTCCTCCTGGCCCCAGTGTTCGATGAAGACAACCAGATCCTCGATATCGACTCTCCAGTCGCCGTTGAAATCGGGTGGGAAGCGGACGCCGAGCAGATGCGACCCGATCACCTCGGCCATCACGCCGGCCCCTTCAGCGTTCGGATGAATGTTGTCGGGAAAAAAATGTCCCTCTCCCAGCAGAGCCGTGTAGAGATCGATCACCGGAACCTCGTTCTCCAGCGCCACCTGTTCGACGAGCGGCAGGATTTCATCGCGAATGATCTCCGGGCTAATCCCCCAGGTAATCTGAAACGCCGGGACCGGCCTGCAGATCCACACCTGCGGTTGGCTCGGCAGGCTCCGAAAGACGTCAATCATCGCGCTGTAATCTGCCACAAAGTCTTCTTTGTATTGCCAGTTTTGCGGTTTCGAGTCGTTCGTGCCGAGCTTGATAATGACGATATCCGGCTCGTAGGCGGTGGCGCTGTTATATGCACTCTGTTGGATGTAGGGCTTATCGCCCCGGTGCAGCAGCGTGGCGCCGCTGACCCCGAAATTGCTGACCTCCCAGTCCCGGTCATACTGCAACAAGAGCCGCTGCAACTGGGCTGGATAACTGTCGTGCATCCGGTCCGAAATGCCCGAGCCATACGTGATGCTGTCACCGACGCAGGCGACACGTGCGGCGGCGGCCGCTCCGGTCAAAGCGCATACGATCAATGTCACAAACAACCAGGTTCTGGTCTGCATGTCCCCACTCCTGTCACACGCGGTCTCACGAATCCAACCGTCAATACAGCTGGCGTCAATACAAGCCGCCACACCCCTATATTGTACCCGCAAATGGCCGGTGCTGAAAGGGGACCCTCAGCCCTTTTTGCGAGCCGGTCACGGGCTCCAATTCACTGCAAGCGACCCCGCCCTGCGTCCTTCCGCACCGAGGTCCCCAGCTTCGTCGCAGCCAGGTAGTACCGATTCGTCCACCGTCAAGGAACCTCACACAAATCCAAAGAAACATGTTCCACCTGAACTCCGTGCCAAGACATCCGGGCTGTTTCTTGTCGCAAGGCGGTGGCGGGGGGTACGTTTATGGGGTACATTCACGGTTTTCGTTTGGTGACGTCTGTGTTTGGGTGTGGGGTTCATGGAACAGGGTCAGGTAGAGCAAGTCAGAGTGTGGTTCGATGAGTATACGAGCCGGTTCTTCGGTGACGACGAGGTTGTAGACGTGCATCTGCGGCTCAAGCAGGAGCATACGGCCCGGACGCGCGCGGAGATTGGCCTGCTGGCCGAGGCTCTGGCTTTGGATGAGAATCAGAAGCGTATCGCCGCGGTCGTCGCTCTCTTGCACGACGTCGGACGGTTTCCGCAATTCACCGAGTACCGAACCTTCAACGATCTCAAGAGCGTCAATCATTGCGAGCTGGGCGTCGCGGTGCTGCGCGAGGAGGGCGTTCTGGAGGGCTTGCCGCCGCAAGAGGCGCAGTGGGTGGAGACGGCGGTCTCCTGCCACGGCCGCAAAGTGATTCCTTCCGACGTGATCGGGCCGGCACTGCTGTTCTCCAAACTGATCCGCGACGCCGACAAGATCGACATCTTCCGCGTCGTGTTGGAGAACTACCGGGGATATCGCGAGAACCCCGACACGTTCCTGATCGAGATCGAGCTTCCGGACGGACCGGGCTACTCGCGCGACGTGCTCGAGGCCGTGCTCAACGGAGAACTCGTCGATTCCCGCCGGCTGCGCACGCTCAACGACATGAAGCTCTGCCAGGTCGGCTGGGTCTACGATATGAACTTCACGCCTGCGCTACAGCGTCTCAAGCAGCTCGGATTCCTGGATGATATCTTCGAGTGTCTGCCACAAACGTCGGAGATCGCTTGGGCGAGAGAGAGAATCCTGAGATACATCGACGCGAGGTTGGCCGACGCGGCGAAATGAAACGGGAGTGATTCTTCGGTTGCTTACCCTTGCCCTCTTCGTCGGCATCGACCCCGTCCCTGTCCTCGTCCGCGCGGAGGTCCGCCCGGCCCCCGGCCCATCGGGCCCGGGGCGGTGGGGGCCGCGGGGGGGGCCACTTCGATGGGACCGCCTTCGATGGACAGGGCCTTGCCGTTGACCAGGACATCGGCGACCTTCTTATGCGCCGCTTCCAGTATGCGACCGAAGGTCTGCCGGGAGACGTTCATCCGGCGGGCCGCCTCTTCCTGGTACAGACCCTCCAGGTCCGCCAAACGAATGGCCTCGAACTCATCCACCGTCAGCGCAACCTGCTCCAGCGTGCGCAGCGGAATGCCTCTGGGCTTGTAGTACGTAGCCGGCGGAAGCTGCCCGACCCGCCTGCATTGTCTTGGTCTGGACATAGGGGGACATCCCCGTTCGACTAATGGTCGCAGATATTCTGCCCGCACTGGAGTCGGCCGGCCAGGTAGTCGCTCACCAGCGTTTCCAGTTCGGCGTCCGGGGCTCCGACCACCACGTCGATGTTGCTCTGCCGGAACAGATCCTGCGCCCTGCGCCCCATGCCTCCGGCGATGATCAGGCTGGCGCCCTGCTCGGCCAGCCAGGCGGGCAAGACGCCCGGTTCGTGCGCCGGCGGAGTCAACAGCGTCGTATTCTCGATCTCGTTGCCGTCACCGGTCTCGACGATGGCAAACTGCTCGCAATGGCCGAAATGGGCCGACAACCGGCCGTTTACCAGAGGGATTGCAATCTTCATCGTGTTTTGCTCCTTCTTTTCTGTGGTTGTCTGTTCGCCGTCGAGGAGCGGCGCAAAGGCGTGCGTTAGGGCCTGGGCGGTGGGACTGTCTTTTTTGAAGTCTACGAAAGGCTTGCCCGCGTCACAGGCGGCCATCAGCTCGGCGTCCATCGGGATACTGCCCAGGAACGGCACGCCGGACTCCTCGGCCATGCGGCGTCCGCCGTCGGCTCCGAATACGTCGGTGCGCCGGTTGCAGTGGGGGCAGACGAACCCGCTCATGTTCTCGATCACACCGGCGACGGGGATATCCAACTGGCGACAGAACGTCACGCACTTGCGTACGTCCACGATGGCTAGGTCCTGCGGCGTGGTCACGATCACCGCCCCGTCCACGGCCCCGAGCAACTGCGCCACCGAAAGCGGCTCGTCGCCCGTGCCCGGCGGGCAGTCCACGACCAGGTAGTTCAGGTCCTCCCAGAGAACGTCCCGGACGAACTGCTGGATGACGTTGTGCTTCATCGGCCCGCGCCAGATGAGGGCCTCGTTGCGGTCCTTCAGCAGTAGCCCCACGCTCATGACCTGCAATCGCTCGCCGTAGCGGACCGGGACGATCTTGTCGTCGCGTCCCTCCACGACCGCTTCTTCGAGGCTCAGCAGCTTGGGGACGCTCGGTCCGTGGATGTCCACGTCGAGCAGTCCCGTGTTCTCGCCCCGCCCGGCCAGCCAGACCGCCAGATTCACGGCCACGCTGCTTTTGCCCACGCCGCCTTTGCCGCTCAAAACCAGATACTTGTGTTTGATGTTGTTCGTCATGTACTTCTCCGTGTGTCCGTCGCCGTATCCAACGCAGCTACCGCCGTTTCCCAGACGGACGCGATCTGTTTCTTAAGAGGTTCGTCACAATACTCGACAATGGATTTTCCCGCAACCTGCGCCCGGGTCACCGACGCGTCATACGGAATCCGACCGGCTGTTTGCAGGCCGCGTTGGCGGGCGTTTTCTTCGATCCGGCCGGCAATCTCGGGATTGATGTCCCATTTGTTGACGCAGACCATCGCGGGAGTTCCGAAGTGTGCGGCCAGGTCGGTCACCCGCTCGAGGTCGTGCTGGCCCGACAACGTCGGTTCGGTCACCACCAGCACGAGGTCGGCGCCGCTGATCGAGGCGATGACGGAGCAGCCGATTCCGGGTGAGCCGTCCACGAGGATCAGGGGCAGGCCCCGCTGCTGGGCCACCTGCTTGGCCTGTTTACGGATGAGACTGACCAGCTTGCCGCTGTTTTCTTCTGCGGCGCCGAGCTTGGCGTGCACCATCGGGCCAAACCGGGTCTCCGAGAGGAACCATTGGCCGTTGATCGCGTCGTTGAAGTCGATTGCTTCCACCGGACAGAACTTAACGCAGACCCCGCAGCCCTCGCAGGCGATGGGATCTACGGCGTAGGTCTTTTGCACCACGTCGTTTGCGGGCCCGTCCAGCGCCAGCGCGTCGAAGTGGCACAGCTCCTTGCATCGTCCGCAGCCGATGCACTTGGCCGAAACGATCGAGGCGATCTTGCCGCCCACGAAGTCATGCGTCTCCTTGACGTCCGGCGCCAGCAGCAAATGCAGGTCCGCCGCGTCCACATCGCAATCGGCCAGGACCGCCTCCCGCGCCAAGGCCGCAAACGACCCCACCAGGCTGGTCTTACCCGTTCCGCCCTTGCCACTGATGACGACGATTTCCTTCGGTGCGTCTGTCACGTTACGTCCTCGTCTGCTCCAGGTAGTTTTGGATTTTCAGGAATCGGTCCCGGTATTCGTCGAGCGCATCGACGATCATGTCGCCCGAGGAATAGGCCTCGGCGATACGCCGGTCGTCCGGCAGCCGGGCGATGATGTCGATTTTCTCGGCTTGGCAATAGGTCTCAACGTCCTCGTTGCCGATGCCCTCGCGGTTGATCACCACGGCAAA
>JAFGCA010000122.1 GCA_016932895.1 Sedimentisphaerales bacterium
AACAGCGGATTCTCCGCCTGCTCGACGAGCACCAGCATCCTCGGCCGAAAATGCCCCACCTGCCGGCACATCTCCGAGCCGATCGACCCGCCCGCGCCCGTAATGAGGATCACCTTGTCGCACAGGAAGTTCGCGATCTGATCCATATCCAGCGACACGGGCTCTCGCCCGAGAAGGTCGTTGATGTCCACGTTGCGCATCTGCGAGACCGCAAGCTTGCCCGATGCGATGTCCACCAGGTCCGGAATCGTCGAAAACCGCAGGTTTGTGCCCTGGCACTGCTCGATGACGCGGCGGAGCTGCTTGCGCGTAGCGCTGGGCATCGCGATCGCCAGCTCGTCGACGTTGTATTTCGCGACGATGTCCTTGATCTCATCCACGCTTCCCAGGACCGGGACTCCATGAATCCGCATGCCCAGCTTGCCGGGGTCGTCATCCACGAACCCCACCGGCTCATACTGTGCGATGCTCATCCGGTTGATCTCTCGCAGCAGCGCCTCGCCCGCATTGCCGGCCCCCACGATCAACAGCCGCTGCGCGCGCCCCTCTGACGGCGCCCGCGTCTCCTCAAAGTAAAGTCGCGTCGCCAGCTTGGCGCCACAGACAAACGCGATCGTCGCCGCGCAATCCAGCAGGTGAACCGACTGGGGCACCTTCGCGAGGTTTGTGGCATACATCAAGCTGCGAAGCGGCCCAAAGTTCATGCCGACATACCACAGCCCCACCAGAATCAGCGTGGAAAAGAACGCCCCTCGCATCACCGCGAACAGATCCAGCACCGAGACATAGCGCCAGGAGCCCTGGTACTGGTGAAACAGACCGAACACCACCAGACGAACCGCCAAAGTCACAGCCAGCCAGGGCGCGAACACCTGCGGGAACCATTCGCTTCCGACGTGCATGTTGAATGCCAACGCGAACGAAATGAACAACGACACCGTGAAGATCAGCGCATGCGCCGGAATCGTGCGAAACGGCCGCCGTGCGAAAAGTCTCGAATCCGGGGCCGAAACCTTCGTATCGTCGGAGGACTGATTCTCGGTTCGGGGCATAGGCTCACTCGCTGCCGCAGACCAGACCGAAATCGCCTGGCCCGATACTGGATTTCACAAAGAACACGTAGTATAACGCAGAGGTTCTCGGCAGTCAAAGGCGAGAAGTCGGTGCGGCAACCGTTTATGTGGTATCGGTTCTAAGGAAGTCACGACTTAATCACGAGCACGTGAGGACACAAGTGGCCAGTCACGTCGCAATCCTGCAGCCCAAATACCTGGAGCTGCTGTTATCGGGCGAAAAAAAGGTCGAGTGCCGCCTGAGCCGGATCAAATGCGCACCCTATGGACGGATCGTAGTGGGCGAGCCGGTATGGCTCAAGGAGTCCTCCGGCCCCATCCGTGGGCGCGGCGTCGTCACGCAAGTGCAGTATTTCGAGGGCCTTACACCGACCAAGGTCCGCGAATTGCATCAGCGATACAACGAGCACATTCTGGGGTCCGAGGGGTTCTGGTCGGAGCGCCGCTCCGCCCGCTACGCCACGTTGATCTGGCTGGGCGGCGTGCGGCCCGTCAGGCCGTGGCGCCTGCCGCGGCGGGGACTTTCGGCCTGGGTCGTCTACGAGGACGGCCAGGCCTTGGGGTTGCAGCGAGCGTCACACGCCTGACCATCACGCACCCGGGATCGGCGCGCCGGCGATCTGATGGAGCGCATTCGTGGCGTTTTGCACGTCCGAGACCTGCAGGAAAGGCCCGAACGAGAAGCGGGTCGTTCCGCCGGCGTCGAGCGTGCCCAGCGTGCGATGCGCGAACGGGGCGCAGTGAAGTCCAGGCCGGGTCAGCAGCCCGAACTGCTCCTCCAGCACCGCCGCCAGCTCGGTGGGGGAATATCCCTCGATGGCGACGGAAAAAACGCCGACGCGGTGGTCGATGTCCTTCGGGCCGTACACCGTCAGGCCGGGGCAGTCTTTCGTGCCGTCCAGAAAGGCTTGCATGAGCCGGCGTTCGTGATTGCGGAGCTGCTCGGGCGTGCGCTTCAGGACCCAGGCGACGCCTTCCGCCAGGCCGGCGATGCCCAAAAGATTGTGCGAGCCGGATTCGTAGCGGTCCGGCAGAAAGTCCGGCTGGGTGGGAACTTCGCTGCGAGAGCCTGTGCCGCCTTCCTTGAGGGGGCGTATGTCGGTTTCCAGGCCGGGGCGAAGGTACAGGGCGCCCGTCCCAAGCGGGCCGAGGAGGCTCTTGTGGCCGGGGAAGGCGAGCATATCCACGTGGGCCCGGCTGGCGTCGAGGGGCAGGTGGCCGATGGTCTGGGCGGCGTCAACGAGGTACAAGGCCGGGTGGTCCTTGAGGACGTCCCCGACGGCGTAGATGTCGTTCATGGCGCCGCAGACGTTCGAGGCGTGGACAAGACAGACGAGGCGGGTGTCGGGACGCAGGGCGCGGCGGATGGCGTCGGGGTCGACCAGGCCGGTCGGATCGGCCGGAACCCAGGTGATGTCGAGGTCGAGCTGCTCCTGGAGGGCGTGAAGAGGCCTCAGGACGGAATTGTGCTCCATGTTCGTGGCGACGACGTGCTGACGCGGCTTCGTCAGGGCGCCTTTGATGGCGAGCGACAGGCCGTCCGTGCAGTTGAAGGTCATCAGGATGGCGTCGGGATCGGGGACGTGGATCAGGCGGGCGATGTGGGAGCGGGCGGTGTGGAGGATGTCCTGGGCCTGGAGGGCTTCGCGGTAGGCCCCTCGGCCGGCGGAGGCGCCGATCTTGGTGGCGTAGTGGGTGATGGCTTCGAGGACGGCGGGTGGCTTGGGGAAGCTGGTGGCGGCGT
>JAFGCA010000123.1 GCA_016932895.1 Sedimentisphaerales bacterium
CGTTGGAGAGCGTGCCGGCCGGTGGTGCGAAAGACGCTTTGATCGAGACCGCCCGCTTCATGGCGAGCCGCACGGCGTGAAAAGGTCACCGGTGACTATCTGCGGTCGAAGAGCTGCTGCGGCTGGATGATGCCGCCGAAACCGACCGACCAGGAATCCCCGGTGGCTTGTCCTCCGGTCCACCAACTCAAGGCATTGGACATCTCCCATGTCACGCCGAAGTGAATGCCGAACTGTGACCGCTCCTCGATATTGCCTGTCGCCTGGAAGCTGCCGCTGTCGAGCCCGTCGATCAGAATACGTCCGCTGCGGTCGAGGTTGCCCTCAGAGAATTCCAGGTAAGGCCCTGCCCAGAAATGCAGAGTGTCGATCTGATAGGTCGCGGCCAGTCCGATCTGTGTCTGCCAGAGGTTCGCGTCGATGCGGCCAACCGAAACCCTACCTGCCGCCTCGGGATCGGTAGCCGAGAAATCGCTGCTGCCCGGGTCCAGCCACGTGACTTGGGCCAGTCCGCCGAAACTCCAGGGCCCCCATTGACAGAAGGTCGCACGCGTGCCGAGTCCCCAGGCGAAACCGGAACCGCCGCCATAGGCGAATCGCCCCGTGCCGGCGGCCACGTCGTCCTGGGCATCGGCGACGCCCAGACGCACGAACAAATCCCAGTTGTCGCACACGCCAAAGGCCAGACTCGCCAGGACCATGCTGCTGCGAAGCCCCTCGATTTCGAGAACCTCGAAAGCTGACACCGGGTCATCTCCGGTCAGTGCGGCGGTGTAGAGCCCGTAGGCCCGCAGGTCGCTTTCACCGTATCCGTACTCAAGGCCCACTGCCCAACGCCCCTCTTCCAGCACGGCCGCAGGCGGTCCCATAGGTGCGCCGATAGCCTCTGAAAGACCCCAGGCCGCCAAGATCAAGCCTACTGCCACGCGTGCCCGTTTTCCGCTCATGCGAGATTCCCTTCCCTTGCGGCGCCGTGCATCCGATCGTTGCGGCCGGGCCGGACGTGCATGCTTTCGCAGCCTGCGAGAGTACACGTCCTCGACCAGCCTCTCGGAGGAGAAGCTTACCGCCTCGCGCCGGCAGTGTCAAGCGAGCTGAAGCTGTCCCTGAGGCGGTGGGAGGAAGGACATGGCGACACCGGGGCGCGCAAAAAAAGCTGCGAGCCAAACTCGACTCGCAGCCTCACTTTCAGATTCGGAAGATTCCGGAAATTCGGTTCTCCGACCTCCGTTTCCTACTTGAACTGATGCACGATACCCAGCAGGATGGCGTGACCGTCGTCGACGATGTCACCGGCGTCGCCGCTCCAGATGTGGTACTGGTACTCGACGAAGAAGTCGTTGGTGGCGTTCAACTCGTACCGAGCGCCGAGAACAGGACCCCACAGAATGCCGTCCATGCTTTCGTCGTCGTCAGGATCGACATTCGCCCAGAGGACCTGGCCGCCGACATAGGGCACCCACTGATTGGTGGGCATGAAGTGGTACTTGCCCCTGGCGCCCAGTCCGTAGTACGTTGTGCTCGCACCCGTATCGACCGAGGCGTACGCTGCCACAGCACCGACCTGGATATTGTCGGTGATGAAATAGCCGACTCCGCCTGAAAGGAACCAGACAGTAATGTCCTCGTCTGAGTCCACTGCGTTCTCGGTCAGCCAGCCACCCAGGGCCTCGATCTCAGTGTCACCCTTCTGTACAGAGGCACTTGCCGCGCCGGCAAACGCCAAACAACCTACTGACAACAAAATCAACCAACGTTTCATGATACTTCCCTTTCAATGACTTCACTCACACTGGCCTTGTATTCAGCCAACCACAACCACACGATAAAAAAAAACAATCAAGCCCAGTTCCATCACTCGGCCTGTCTCTTACTCTCATGTCCTTTTCAATCTCCTGTCAAAAGACTTTAACCACGTCCCTTGATACCTGTGAGAGTTTATCGGCAGACCGGCGAAAATCAAATGAAAAAAAGTGTCTTTTGCCACTTTTTTTGCGGCGTGTCGCGTGCCGATTGCGCCTCGAAGGGACGTCGCCGGCCTGGCTGAAAACGGTTCTCTATTTTTACCGTGCGGCGGCGTGCGCAGTTTCTCATCGTGCTGTAAAGCTCGTGTTTGGACGATGTTATGTTTTGGCCGAAAGCGATCGTGTAATCGTCCGGCGCAGGATGGCGAAGATGGGTCAAACAAGATAAAGATTGCGCCTTATCATGGGCAACGCATCCTGCCTCAGGACGCAAGGTCACAGTTGCGCTGACGCCTGGGCGCGGCGCACACTGCCCAAAAAGACTCTTGAAAACCTGAATGCGGGCGGTTGAATTTCCGCAAGAAGAGACGCGGCGTTTTGGGGGGTCGTTTGTCTCTTGACGCTTCGCGGATTCAACGCCGCGACACGGATGGTCCGAGAAACTCTGGGATGGTGGCGTGAGGGGTGCGATCGTGACGTGGGCGTGGTTCGTCGCGACCAGCCGCTGTCGTCGGCTTCGGAGCGCAAGAAGAAGACGGCGTAACTCGTGAATGTGGCGTCGGACGCCGGTTTCGACACAGCGGATGAGCGTCGCTTCCTTGCGACCGGCCGGCGGCAGTCTCGACAGGCGTGTCCACTCCGCGTATAATCGTCGCCATGCGTAGTGCAAATGGTAATAGCCACTTGTTCGAGGTTTCGGAGAAGGCGAATCTGTCGTCGGCCTCTCCGCTGGCAGCGAGGATGCGGCCCAGGACGCTCGAAGAATTTGTCGGCCAGAGGCATTTTCTTGGCGCCGGCAAGCTGTTGACGCGCATGCTCCAGGCCGACCGGCTCAGCAGCCTGATCTTCTGCGGGCCGCCCGGCGTGGGAAAGACTTCGCTGGCCACTGTCATCGCGCAGCACAGTCGAGCCACGTTTCGCTATCTCAGCGCGCCCGCAGCCACCGTGAAGGATATCCGCGAGGTCATCGGCCAGGCGAAAGACAGACTCGCCACCGGCGGCGGCAAGACCGTGCTCTTCGTCGATGAAATTCACCGCTTCAATCGTGCCCAACAGGATGTGCTTCTCGACGACGTCGAGACAGGCATTGTCATTCTCATCGGCGCGACCACCGAGAATCCGTACTTCTCGATCAACGGCCCGCTGATTTCGCGCAGCACGGTGTTCCGCTTCGAGCCTTTGGATAGCGATGATATCGTGGGCCTGCTCAAGACCGCGTTGCAGGACTCCGAGAGGGGGTTGGGTGCCCTGGACGTGCAGGCCGACGAAGCGGCTCTGCGGTTCCTGGCCGAGAGGGCCGAAGGAGATGCCCGCAGGGCATTGACCGCCCTGGAGGTAGGGGTTCTTTCGCAGGCGGCCGGCGGCAAGAATCAGGGCACAAAGTTTAATCTGGAAATCGCCAAAGAGTCGATACAAGAGAAGGCGATTGCCTATGATGGCACGGGCGATACGCACTACGATCTGGCCAGCGCCCTGCAGAAGAGTATGCGGGGCTCCGACCCCGATGCCACCGTTTACTGGCTCGCTCGGATGCTGGCGGGGGGCGAAGACCTCCGGTTCATCGCCCGGCGTATTGCCGTCTGTGCGACCGAAGATGTTGGAAACGCCGATCCTGCCGCGGCGATTTTGGCGGCCGCGGCCCTGCAAATATCGGAATTCGTCGGACTGCCTGAGGCCCAGTTGGCACTGGCCCAGGCGGCGATCTATGTTGCCTGTGCGCCCAAATCCAATGCGAGCGCTGCGGCGATCTGGAATGCCCTGAGCGACGTTCGAAACGAGCCGATCAGGCCGGTGCCGCCCCATTTGAAAGACTCGCACTACGCCGCGGCGCAGAAGGCCGGTTTCGGCCGGGGCTACAAGTACCCGCACGACTACGAGCAAGGCTTCGTGGCCCAGGAGTATCTGCCGGGACCGCCCAAGCAATACTATGTGCCAAAAGAGGCGGGATACGAAAAAACTGTCAGGCATTATTTACAGAAACTCCAGGCGCTGGTAGAAAATGACAAAAAACCTCACGGTTCGAACACGCATGACGACTGATGACCACGAAAGGGAGAAGGTTGAGTTGCGCCGCCAGTTGCGGAACAGCCTGCTGGCGATGCCTGCCGAAGAGCGCAAGGACAAGAACCGCAAGGCGTGTCGGCATCTCGTGGCGACGGAGCAGTTTCAGAAGGCCTCGATCGTCATGATGTATCTGTCGCTTCCGCATGAGGTGGATACCTCCGACGCGATTCTCCAGGCCTGGCAGCTCGGTAAGACCGTGGCCGTGCCGAAGATATCCTGGCAGCAACGCCACATGATCGCTGTCGGCATCAACTCGCTGGAGACCGGTCTCTCCACCGGCGTCGGCGGCCTGCGCAATCCCATCGGCGGGGTCCCGATTCCCTTCGGCGAGATCGATCTGGTGGTTTCGCCTGCCCTCGGGTTCGACCGGCAGGGCAATCGCCTGGGTCGAGGGGGCGCCTTTTATGATCGTTTTTTTGCCAATCGCGCATTGACCGCATCACGTTGCGGTCTTGCTTTCGCCGAACAAGTCGTTGGTTCGATCCCTGTTACCGAAAATGACGAGCCTGTTGATTTCCTGGTAACGGATGAGGGAGTGATTAGCTGCGACCAACAGAAAGGAGCATAGGATGGCTCGTTCTTCCCTGAATTCAAAGCGGAACCGCAACGGACGGCGGTTCAACAGCATTCTTCTCGCGTCGGCTGTCGTTGTCTTTGTCCTGGTCGTTTTCCTGATGTTTCGGGGTGGTTCCCCGGGTCCGCAGGAGGCGGCTGCCGGCAATGAACCCGCCGATGCCCGTCCCGCCGCCGAATCGGGGCGGGCCGCGCCGCAGCTTGCGGTGGTCGAGACCAATCGACCCGCCACGGTGACGCCGCAAATGCAGGTGCCCTCCCAGCCTGAGCCGACCGCAGTGGTGGTGCAGAACGCGCCGATTGAG
>JAFGCA010000124.1 GCA_016932895.1 Sedimentisphaerales bacterium
GTGATGCCCGTGTAGACCGAGGCCTCGCGGGCGGCCACCGGCATGTTGGATGTATTGGCGATCAGCACCGACCGCATCATCAGCGGCTCGCCGCTGCGCGGGTCTTTGAGCTCGGGGAACTCGGTCAGCACGTCGGTCATCTCGTTGCCGCGCTCGCCGCAACCCACATAGACGACCACGTCGGCATCGACCCACTTGGCGAGCTGGTGCTGCACGACGGTCTTGCCCGTTCCGAACGGCCCGGGAACGCAGGCGGTTCCGCCCTTGCTGATCGGGAAGAACGTGTCGATGACGCGCTGGCCGCTGACCAAAATGTTCTCCGGCGCCAAGCGCTGCGCGATCGGCCGGGCGTTACGCACGGGCCACCGCTGCATCATCTTCAGCTCGTGCTCCGTGCCGTCCTCGGCCGCGCAAATGGCCACGGTCTCCTCCACGGTATACTCCCCCTCGGCGATGCTCTTGAGCGTGCCGCTGACGCCGGGCGGGACCATGATCTTGTGCACCATCAGGGTCGTTTCCTCGACCTCGCCGATGATGTCGCCCGGGCCCACCTTCGTGCCCTCGGAGATCGTGGGCTTGAAGTGCCACTTCTTCTCGCGATTCAAACCGGGCATGTCGCTGCCCCGGCTCATGAACTCCCCTTCGAAGTCCACCAGCGCGTCCAGCGGCCTCTGGATGCCGTCGTAGATACTCTCGATCAGTCCGGGTCCCAGCTCCACGCTCAGCGGCGCCTCGGTATCGACCACGGGCTCGCCCGGACCGATCCCGGTCGTTTCCTCGTACACCTGGATCGAGGCCCTGTCGCCGCGCAGCTCGACGATCTCGCCGATGAGATTGAGCTTGCCCACGCGGACCACATCGTACATCCGCGCCCCGGTCATTCCCTCGGCCACGACCACGGGACCGGCGACTTTGACAACACGACCTTCTCGTTTTTCACTCATCATCAAAACCTTTTCAACTGTTCTGGAGGACGTTGATGCCGGTAGCGAGTTTGAGAATCTTGCCCAGCGCCTCGGTGGCAAAGCCTTCGGATTCGGTGGTGAACGGGACCACGACCACGCAGGGCGTCGGCCGGCTCTCGGCGTCGGCGAATGCCTCGTCGGCATCCCGGGCGACGTTCTCGGCCACCACGACCAGCGCGTACTCGGCCTCCAGAATCTTCCCGGCGGCCTCAAGAACGCTGTCCCGCTGCTGCTCGACGGGGTACGTATCGACCCCGAGAGCCGAGAACGGCATCACGAAATCCGCGCCCCCTAAAACTGCGACTTTACCTTCCATTTCTTACGCACCTCGTGAAGCGTGAAGTGTGAAGCGTAGTCTCCACAAACACGCTCAATCGAGTTCATTCATCAATTCTGCCAGACGTCCAAATCTCTGAAATTTATGATCTTGGCGTTCACATTTTGCCTCTTCCGATGCGCCACACGCGTCACGCTTCACGCGACTCGGTCGAGGATTAGCTTGGTATCCAAGAGGTTTCTCTTGGCCGTGAGGACGAGGCGCACCGTGCGAATCTCCAACTCTTTCAGGAGCAGGTACGCGATGAGGGGCTGGGTGCCGGCGGTGATAGTCACCGTGGATTTCAGAAAACCCGTCACGTACTCCTCACACTGCTGCTCGATCTTGAGGAACGACTCGTTCGAGACGACGTAGCCGGCCCCGACGTCGATGAGACGGTGATACGGCGTCGTGAAGAACAACTGCCCCAGCGACTCGTAGCCCATGTCCAGGCCGTGGCGGAAACGCTCCAGCTCGACAAAACCGCCGTCGAGCAAGACGTTCCGCTGCTCGGCCTCGGTGAACTTGAGCCGGAGCATGGTGCGAATATTCGTCAGATCAATCTGTATCTTGTAGAGGTTCAGCAAGAACACACTGCCAACCTTGCGCGCGGCCCGAAGCTGCCAGGCCCACTGCACGCGGTCGATGGCGTGATCTATTTGGGGAACTTCCTTGTTCTGATAATAGGCCAGCACCGCCTGCTCCGCGGCTTCGCGCAGAAACGGGGGGAACAGGTCGTAGCTTTCCTCTTCGAAGACCTGCTCGAAGAGTTCCGGCGCGACGTTTCCCTCGTCGCTGTAGTCGGCGCCGACGGGTCTGTCGGTCAGCGTGCGTCGCAGAGCCAGCCGCAGGTTGGCGAAGTCGGTACGGCTCTTGAACAGCTCGACCAGACCCCTGTCACCGTCGAGAATCCACTCCTGGAACTGCTGGCGCACCGCCGTGCGGCGCTGGCGCAACATGGCTTCCATCTCGGCGTCGCCGGCAGCCGCCGGCAGTGTGTACTCGGTGGCACTGAGCGAGCCGGAAGCCGACGCAAAATCCGAGGCGTTGGCCATGTCCATGATCGTGGCCCGGGTGAGCATCTGCATCTCCAGGGCCCGGACCTGGGCGGTCTCGAAGGCGTAGCGCCAGTCGTCGCCGCCTATGGACGGATAGGTGTAGAAGCCTAAGATCGTCTTTTCAGATTGGGTTTCGGGCATGGTCGCTGCTACGGCTGGCCGCCGTCAGCCTCCTGTGAGAAAAGGTCTTTGGCCAGGTCCATCACCAGATCGTTGCGCGCCTGCGCGACGAGTACGTCAATGGAGACGTTGGTTCGAATCCTGCCGCGGCGCAGAACGAAGCCGCCGCGAAGACCGTGCCGGTCCTCGGCCAGGGTCAAGCTGCCCTTGCCCTGCCCCTGAAGCCTGCTGTTGACCTCGGCGACCAGCTTGTCGTCGACGCGGGTCTCATCCGTACCGGCGACCACCTCTTCGTCGCCCGTCTCCACGGCTGCGACCATCAGCTTCGCCATCAGTTCCCGATAGTCCGCGTCGGGCAACTCGTTGACCTTCGAGCCGACCTGGGCGAAGACCTCATCGAGAATCCCGGCCTTCTCGGCCAGGTATTCCCGGGCCGCCTGCATGCGGGCGCCGGCCAACAAATGAGATTTCTCATCCTCGGCCGCCTGTTTCGCCATCGCCTGCGTTTCTCGTTCAAACTCGGCGAGTTGCTCATCGAGCTTGGCCTCTTCGGCGGCTTGCGCCTCGGCGGCCTGCTTCTTGATCTTCTTGGCCTCGGCCTTGGCGTCGGCCATGATCTTGTCTATGACCTGCTGAGCTTCCATGGTTTGCGTTCCCCTGGAGTCGTAGTCCTGCTCTTTCATCGGTTCGGCGCGATCAGGCGGCAGCGGCCACTTCCGGCCAGGCAATACCGAACAGCAACATGAACATCGTCACGAGCAGACCGAGCACGGCGTAGACCTCGACCATAACGGCGTACACGACACCGGCCTTGAAGGCCATCTCCGGGCGCTTGGCCGCCATGAGGATACCGCCGGAGCAGACGCGACCCTGGAAGATCGCACTGACCAGACCGGCAAACGCGATCGGCAAACAGGCAAAGAGGGTCTGCCATCCAATGGTCGTGGAGATCTCGGGCACGGCGCCGCCGAAGAAGTTCAGGTTGAGCATCACGAGGAACGCGGCGAGGAAGCCGTAGAAACCCTGCGTACCGGGCAGCACCACCATGATAAACATCTGGCCGTAGCGCTCGGGCTTCTCACTCAAGACCCCGGTTGCACTGCGACCGGCAATCCCAATCCCGATGGCCGATCCGATCCCGGCCAGCAGTGCCGCCAGTCCTGCCCCAATCAGAGCCAACGTCAATCCGTCGTCAAACATTGCCAAACCTCACTTTCTCAAACTCAATAAAACCTTAGACGTCCTTTTTGATGTAGATGTGTTCGTATTTCTTGCTCAGGGGCTCGAACTGCCTGCCGCCCCCGGTCAGGAACTTCGGGAAGAACTCGACGTACTGCAACCGCAACGTATGCACGAACGCCCCCAGGGCGTTGATGGCCAGGTTGAACATGTGCCCGCCGACGAAGACGATGATCATAGCGACGATGCCGATGCCGTACGGGATGCCCCCGACGATCTGCACGATGACATTGATGGCCATCGCCAGACCGGCGGTCACCATGCCCAGCGCCATCAGACGCAGATAGCTGAGCACGTCGCCCATATAGAAGATCGTGCTGAAGAGGTTGTAGAGCCCCATACCGATGCGACCGCCCCACCCGCCTTCGCGATGACTCAAGAACAGGATCATCACGGCCGGGACCAGGGCGATGTACCCGCACACACGACCCAGGCCACCGGGAACGGCGCCGAACAGGCCGGCCAGGAACAGCACGATCGAGTTGAGCATCACCAGCCAGACGAGATAATCGAAGATCGCCGAAGCGTAGTCGCGGCGCCGGAAATTGTGCACGCACCCGACCGCCAGGCCGACCATGATCTGGAAGTAGCCCAGCGCGATCGACAGGTAGAAAAAGGTCATCGGTTTCTTCATGGGATCGAACCAGAGAGCGACGTTCTTGCCCTCCATGCCCGGGATGAACTTCTGGATGCCGTCTCCGAACCAGCCGCCGGTCAGAGCGCCGGCGACCACCGTCGCGCCCGCACAGACGCCCAGCATCCACAGCAGCTTCTTGTCGCCCTGCATCCGCTTGATCAGAAAGGCCATCATCGCGATGATGACCAGCCCGTATCCGGCATCGGTCAGGCAGAGCCCGAAGAAGACCGCAAAGAACGGGGCCAGCACCGTCGTCGGATCGACCTCGAAATGCTGCGGCATCCCGTACAACCGGGTAATGACCTCGAACGGGCGTATCTTGCCGGCGTTCTCGATCTCGACGGGGATCTCTTCGTCCTCGCCCGGCTTGATTCGGCTCAGACTCGCGGCATCGAACTGCCCGACAATCTGCCCCAGACGCTCGTAATCGTGCTTTTTCACCCAGCCCTCAAGCAGCAACGTATGTTGCGTCGCCGGGGCGTTATCCTCCGCCTGCTCTCGATGCAGGAGGTTTTCGTAATGGTCGAGCAGGATCTGGACGTTCAACAGATGGCGGGATAAGGCATCCGCCGATTTGCCCTGCTCCTGGAGCTCTTTGCGGGCCTCCGCCAAGCTGTCCCGGTGGTCGCGAATCAGCTCGGCGACCGTGCCGGTCATCGACTCGAAGTTGACCGCCTCGAATTCAAGCGAGCGCAGCAGCTTCTGAACCTGCTCGGCGCCGTCCAGCACGGCAACCACGATGCAGGCCTCGCGCGTCCCGGCGGCGCCCACTTTCTGCATGGCCGCGCCCTGCTCGGCAAGCTGCTGCTGGAGCGACTCGACGTGCTGCATGGGAACCAGGCCCGCCCACGAAACGCTCGTCCGCAGCCGACCGATCTCTTCGACCGGCGTCTGGAGCGAGGACCAGGGTTCGAGCGTCTCGAGAACGCCCTGCAGAGCCTCGATCCGCCCGTTTGTCTTGTCCATGGCCGCCTGAAGCTGCTCGACTTTATCGACCACGCGCAGGACCTCAACGTCGGTCACGACCTCGTTGTACGCCCCCTGCTCGACGACCTTGCGCGGCGCCAGCATGCTGGCCAAACCTTTTGCCGGCTCGGCGTGCTCTTTCAAGAAGGCCACGCTCCGGGTCAAACGGCCGATGAGCTCTTCGATGTCTTTCGGGCGCTCGCGGACGGTCACCAACTCGGGAGCGTCCTTGCTGACCATCGCCTCTTCGGCGTTGAGGACCTGGCAGATCCCCTCCTCCTGCAACGCCTCCAACAGGTCCGAGACCTGCGACCGATGGCAGACAATCATGACTTTGGTCATTGCGGCAATCGCCATGGTCAGCCTCTCAGATAATCCATGACCTTCGTGACCGCGGCGGGGATTTTGCTCTGCGCGCTGTCGCGCAGTTGCTGCCGCTGCTGCCCAGACTCGGCCTGGAGCGTCGCAACCTCCTTCTCCGCCTCGGTCCGGGCCTGCGCGACGGCCGTCTCCACAGCCTTTTTGCGCTGCGACTGGGCTTCTTCCTGGCGCTGGCGACGCTGTTGCCGGGCTTGGTCGGCCTGCCCGGCCGCTTCCGTCCGCGCCTGCTCGATCAGCCCTTGTGCTTCCGTTTCGGCCTGCTTGATTTTCTTTATCAGTTCCATTTTGCTCTTAGGCCCCTTAAGCAACACCCGTGTCAAAAGTCGCGCAGTCTATAAGATCGCACCCTCGATGGCAAGAAAAAATCAAAAGCATCTTTGAATTCGAAACTCACAGCACCGAGTCCACTTTCGCCACGAGCTGCTTGACGTGCTCGAGCGATTCGGCGAGCTGGGCCTTCTCCGAGTCGTTGAGATCGAGTTCGAGGACGCGTTCCACCCCGCCGGCGCCCAGGACGGCGGGAACACCCACGAAATGGCCGCCCGCACCATATTGCCTCTCGCAGTAGGCACAGCAGCAGAACACGTTTTTCGTATCTCTGAGAATGGCCTCGGCCATCTTCACGGCCCCGGCGGCCGGTGCGTAATAGGCGCTGTAGCCCAACAGATTCACGATTTCGATGCCGCCTTTGCGTGTCCGCTCGATCAGTTCGGCCAGCTTGGGCTCATCGAGAAGCTGGGTAACGGGCACGCCGCTGACGGAGGTAAACCTGGGCAAGGGCACCATGTCGTCACCGTGCCCGCCCATCAGGACGCACTGGACGTCCTCGACGGACACGCCCAGTTCGGCGGCGAGAAAACAGCGGAACCGCGCCGAATCCAGGGCCCCGGCCATCCCCATCACCCGCGGCGCGGGGAACCCGCTGACCTTGGCGGCCACGTGCACCATCGCGTCGAGCGGATTGCAGACCACGATCACAAACGCCTCGGGCGAGTGTTCGGCGATCTTGCCGCTGACGTCCCGGACGATGCCGGCGTTGGTCGCCAGCAGGTCGTCCCGGCTCATCCCCGGCTTGCGCGGCACGCCGCTCGTGACGATCACCACGTCGCTGCCGGCCGTCGCCGACCAGTCCGTCGTGCCGATAATATCCTGCTGCCAGCCATAGATCGGGCTGGCCTCGGCCATGTCCAGCGCCTTGCCTTCGGGCAGCCCGCCGATAATATCCAGCAGAACAACTGCACCGAGACGTCTCGTGGCGGCGATATGGGCCGTCGTCGCACCCACGTTGCCGGCGCCGACGACGGTGATTTTACCTTGTGCCATGGCAATCTCTTCTATCTGTCCTTGAGGTATTGGTCTTGGCCCGGACTCGTAACGCCCGCGACCGGCTGGGGAGACAACACCGCGTAGCAGAAAAGGCGGTATGATACAGCGCCGACCGAAGGCTGTCAAACAATTGCCGGCACTTTGCAAGCCAATTTCACTCGCATTGCAGCCGCAACTGGTGGCAGCGGACGCGCAGCGCCTTGAGCGTGGACTCGTAGTTGCTCTGCCCCACGAGGTTGTGCTGCTCGTACGGATCGACCTTGAGGTCGAAGAGCTGCTCGTACGGCGGTTCCTGCTCGATGTAGCACAGATACTTGTACCGCTCCGACACGACGCCTTCGGTCTTGGGGATCAGGTTCTGCGCGGCATTGGGCGGACGATGCTCGAACAAATGCTCGTACAGAAAATCGATGCGCCAGGGTCGCGTCTCGCCGCTGATGAGCGGTGACAGGTCCCGGCCCTGCATCCGGCGCGGAATCGCCACACCCGCCAGCGCCAGCATCGTGGGCGCCAGGTCGATGTTCAGGGCGATCTCTTCGCGGCTTTGGCCCCGCAGGCTGCGCGGCAGGCGCGGGTCGTAGACCACCAGCGGCACGCGAATCGACTCGTTGTACCCGTACCATTTGCCCGCGAAGCCGTGCTCGGACAGGAAGAAACCGTTGTCGCCCATCAGCACGATGACGGTGTTGTCGGCCAAGCCGAGACGCTCGAGCTCCTTTCGCACCGTGCCGATGACCACGTCGACGCCGGTGATGAGGCGGTAGTAGCCCTTGACGGATTCCTGGTACTCGTTCGGCGTGGCGAAGCGCATCTTCCAGCGAACGCGGGCGGTCGTCGCGTCGTCGCGCAGAAACGCCGGCAGCGTCTGGAAGTGGCTGCCCGAGGCCGTCGGCGGGACCGGGATCTGCACGTCCTGGTAGAGGTCCTTGTAGGCCGGGTCGTAGATGAACTGGCGCGGGTCGCCGTCCTGGACGTGCGGGGCCTTGAAGCTGACCGACAGGCAGAACGGCTGATCCTGCGTGCAGCCCTGCAGGAATTCGACGCACTGCTCGCCCATGATCTGCGTCAGGTGCTTGTAGTTGCCGTCCTTGTCCTTGTGCTCGTATTTGGGCTGGCCCGCAATGCCCCGCCAGTAGTCGAAGGTCTCCTTGTGGAAGTCGCGGTCCGGGCCGACGCCGTACTTGCCGATCATGCCCAGGCGATAACCTGCGCCCTTGAGCAGGGCCGGATACGTCTGCGCCCACGCCTCGTCGGAGAATGACGTCGCGAAATCGTGAATCCCGTGCCGCCGGGCGTATTGTCCGGAAAAGATGCTCGCCCGGCTGGTCGCGCAGATGCTCGTCGTGACGAACGCGTTGGTGAACTTCACCCCGTTAGCGGCCATGTCGTCCATATGGGGCGTCTGGATGATCCGATTGCCCATGCACCCCATCGTGTCCCACCGCTGATCGTCGGTGAGCAGGAAGATGATGTTGGGCCGCTTCGCGGGCCGGCTTTGCGCCGCACTGATTCCGCGTCCCAGCGCCATCGCCCCCAAACCCACTGCCGCCGATCTCAAGAACGCCCGTCGCGAAGTACATCGACCTGTCATCTTACAACCTCCCTGAGCTTGTTGCTGCATCGCGCGTGTCATCGCCTGCGCAATACAAGCAAAACACGTGTTACAAAACATCGTACGGCGGCCTTGACGACGTTGCCAGCAAAAAACGGCTTCCGGCCCCCTCACCAATCGCCCCGGCGGTGCGGGAGTTCTTTGCGGTCCTTAGGGCACCTCGCCTTGCGAAGTGGCGCCGGGCGCTTCGATCAATGGAATTGGAACGCGATGGTGCACGCGCCCTTGCCCTCGGTCTCCGTGAGCGTCTGTTGCTCGGTGTATCCCGAGACCGTTCGCTGCTGGCTCCAGGTCACCGCGATACTGCTGCCGACCCGGGGCCCTTGGACCGCATACATAAGGGTGGCAAAGCCGTACTGGTGCTGCCTCTGCTCGACATCGAAGACACTCTTCAGGTTGAAGCCCAGTTGCCGCAGCATGGTCGAGCCCATCTCGTTCAGGTCGAGGTCTGAGCCGCCGAGGGTCAGGTGCTCCGTGGTCGAACGGCCTTCGCTATCGGTGATGGTCGTATTCAGCGTGGCGGTAAAGGAGACCACCTTGGTCGGCAGCATCACGGCCCGGTCCTTGGGGGCCCCCGGAGGAAACGCCTTGACGGGTCCGCTCAGCGTAACGGTCATCGAGCCGGTCTGGACGTTATTGACGCGTCCGGACTTCTTCTCGCTCTTCCAGGTGCCTTTGAAGGTACGGCCAGAAAAACCGCCCGTGGCGGTGCAGGTGTACGGCTTGCCACGACCTTGTGTGCCTTCCTCGGGCTTCCTGGAGCTGTCGCTGTAGGTGCGCACCCGCTTGATCCGTGAGGGGACGCGCAGGGTGATCGAGCAGCGCCTCAGGGGCAGGGCCGGCGCCTCGTCCTCTAATTCGGGGACCGGGCCCTCGTAACGCTGCTTGAACATCAGATAGCCCTGGCCGAAGTCACTGACGGTTCCGGTCTGGGGCTTGCCCGGACGAGGCAGGAGGCGTACGGTGGACCGGGCGAGTTCTTCCGCATCCGCACCGCCGTCCTTTCCCGCCGGTTCGAGCAGGATTCTGACGGTATATTCGGTCAGCAGGTGGGGCAACAGCGGCGGACATTGAACGCCTTGCTGAGTCAGGAATGCCTTGGCCCGTCGGCGGTGGACGTTATACAGATTCAGTTTTGCGCTGTACAAGTCCACCCAGGCATCGGGGGAGTCGAGCAAGGGTGCGTTCATCAGAATGAATGTGGCCTCGCCGGTGAGGTTGGGGTCTTGGGCGGGCGGTGCGAACTGGGCGATCCGCTCGGCGCCTTCGCGCAACAGGAGTTCATCGTCCTCAAACGACTCATTAACGCCGGCAATGTGCAGGTCTTCGCTGACAGGGTTAATGTAAGTCCGGATCGGTCCAAGCTTGGTCAATTCGCCCGGCAGGACGAGTTCGACGCGCAGCGAGCGCCCTTTCTGTTCGGCTTTCTTCCGGAACGCCCTGAACTTATCCTCGGGGAACTGCACGCGGATGAGTTGGGCCTTGGGCGAGAAATCGTTTAGATGGATGCGCGTGCCGAGGGGCTCAGGCTTCTCGGGCAGGCGTTGCCAGGAGCGGTCGGGCCAGGTCGTCGTGCCATCCCACTGGGCTGCCTTGCGACTCGCGCGTTCGTCGGGCGTCTCGGAGAGCCCGGCCAGGCCGACGACGGCGCGACGGTCGAAGCGGTAGTAGCGCACGATGTGCCAGAACCGGCGGTAGCGATCATCCGGCATATCCTGCCAGCCGAGGGTGTCACCGCGCAGGATCACACCGGGCATGGGCGAGCCGTCGTAGGTCTTCGGGCTCCCGAAGGCCGCGTTGATCGTCCTGTTGTTCGGCTGGACCGATTCGAAGAGCAGGTTCATCTCGGCCTTCTCCGTCGATTTGAGCACGTCCATCAGGGCGCCCTTGAACAGGTCGCCCCAGTCGGGAGCCAGCGCGCCGGAGGGTTTGAAGTGCGTGACCCCGGATGGGTCCGTGACCAGGAAGGTCCAGCCGGCTTGGGGGTCCAGCCAGTGAGGATCGATCAGGCTGATACCGAGCAGGTTGCCGGCGTGGCCGCTGGCCCAGTGGATGCCGCTGCCTTGCCCGAACCACCGGCCCACGCGATCGAACGCCAGTCCCTTGAGCTCGTCGATCAGCAGCGCTTCCGGGCCTGCGAAGATCAGCTTGTTGGCCTTCAGCGCGTACGTGAAGACCGTGGAGGCTTGCAAATCGTGCACGCGCGGCGAGACGAACCAGACGGTATAAGTCGGCACCGGCTTGATCCGCCAGCGGAAATTCTGCGCTTTCATCTGCGAGGCGAAGGCGCCGGTGACAATCGGGGCCATATCTTTCGCCACATCCCGGGGCAGCCACCGGTCCGGCACGACCGCGACGGAGATCTTCTCCGAGCCGTACGGGGGCAGCGTACGCCAGTCGAACCCGGTCATCAAACCGCTGGCGGCCAGGGCCCGGTAGGTCCGGGCGCCCCAGGGACAGTAGTCCGAGAGCAACGCCCGAGCCTGGGTAACGGTCGCTTCGTCGGCCACCGAGCTGTGGGCCTGGGGCCAGCGGGTGAAGTATTGCCCGGCCCCGGCCACCTCCCCGACCGACGGCAGTTGCGGCGCGATGCCATCGTGGCCGACGACCCAATCGAGAACGCGAATGCCCCGCAGATAGTCGCGCAACTGGGCCTGGCGATCCTTTGCCTTGAAGTGCTCGACCGAAGCAGACAGATAGCACGAGCCCTGGAGAAGCCGGCCATGCAGCGCCAGCGCCCCGTCCACGCCCTCGGTCGTCTGCGCGGTGCGCAGAAGACGCTCGAAGCGATCGGCCAGATATTCCCACTCCTGGGCCGACGGGGCCACCCGGCTTTGCAGCGTCACCGCCGGCGTTCCTCCCCGGACGGAGGAAGACGGTATCGATGCCGTCTCATTCGGTTCCACCGATTCGTCGAAGGCGGCCGCACGAATGAACTCGGCGCCGTGGAGGTACGCATGGCACAATCGCAGCAGCACCGGGCGATCCAGCGCGGACGCGGGCTTGCCCCCCTGGACGAAGGCAGGCGGCGTCGAGTCCGTCTCCTGGCGATACGTCTCCCAGAGCTGCCGATGGGCTTCGAGGTCCTGCTGTTCTGCGCGCAAGGCGGCCAGCCGAGTTTTGAGCGCCTCGGCCTTCGACGGCTCGGCGCCCGCAGGCAGGGCCTGGATCTGTTGCGCCAGCACCGGAATCTCTGCGATCACGGCCTTCAGCCACGCCTGGTGATCGGGCGTGAACGCCGGTGGTGACAAATGGTCGGCCAGGGGCTCCAGGGTTTCGCCCGCCGCGGCGCAGGGGCAAGCGAAAAAACGCCCCGCCGCGAGCACGCCGATCATAACCACCAACCGTACGCATGGACCCGGTTTACCGATACGCATACCCACCTGCCTTTCCCACTGCATATGTGATGAATCTTGAGAGTTCCTCGGCGCTGCTTCACATGCACCATCGTACCGACTTGATCTCCGGTGGCAGTGACATTACCCCCGAGCCTGGCACCTCCGTGGCCCGAATGTCAGCATGCGCTACGGTCACAGTGACATTATCATACCAGCGGGAGTCACCGGCGGCAACCCCGGTGACATAGATGACCTCAAATCTACAATCACGCTGATTGTGACAAGGTCGCCACCACCGAAACGGCTCACATCGTGGGAGTGACTTCGTTTGGGCGAAGATTCAGGGTTGAGCTTCGTGCGAGGGCCGGCGCATAATAGGGTCCGTCTTTCACGTACGATGATTTGTCCAAGCTTGAAGGAGTACGATACATGAAGTCGCGTAAGACCTGTTATCCCGTCGGTTTCCTGGTCGTTTCGGCGGTGTTGTTGGGAGCGGGCCTCGCCGGGGGGGCCGACCTGGCGGAGATTGAGCGCCTCTCCAGAACCGGCGCGACGCTGAGCGCCGATGTTGCGAAGGAGTTTCCCCTGCCGGAGCAGCGGGTGCGGGACGACACGGGAATCAACGTCCTGATCGATCTTTCCCATCAGGCGAATTTCTTCACCATGTGGTCGCTGCCCGGCATGTTGCGGGCGCGCGGGTTTCGGGCGGTCGGCAGCCAGGCGGCGCTGGATACGGTCGTGGCGCCGGGCAGCCTCAGTCGGGTGCGCGTGCCGGCCGGAAAGCGGCGGCCTTTCGCATGGTGGCCCAACCCCCGGTACAACGTGGTCATTGCCTTCCAGGCCGATCCCAAGGCCCAGCGCTATCTGCCGGAAGAGATCGCGGCTCTGAAAAAATTCGTCAGCGAGGGCGGCGGACTGATCCTGCTGGGCAGCAGCGTGCGCGATAAGGCGACACTCGCGAACTGGCCGTTGAATAAGCTGGCCGGGGAGTTCGGAGCAGAGTTCACTTCGGAATCGGATGTCCTGGACAAGGCGCGCATGGCGGTGGTGAGCACAGGCAAAGAATGGCAGGCGATCAGCGAAGGTGAGAACGGCAAGGTGGTGGTTGCCGGGAGGCCGTATGGCAACGGACGCGTACTGATCGTAGGATCGGCGAGCTATTGCGAGCAGTTTAAGGGTCAATCGCGTGGAGCGCGGCCGAAAGCCGATCCCAATGATGGACTCGCGGCGTTGATCAAGCGGGCGGCCGAGGGCACCGAGCCCGTCGGGGGCACGAAGCGCTTGCCGAGGGAAGCGGCCGGCGGTGGGCCGGTCTACCCCGAATCGAGCAAGCGCATCGGCAACGTGGTCGTGTATTACGCCAAGAATCAGAATGCGGATCTGCTGGAGTGTATCGAGAAGGACATGCCCTTGATCAAGAGCAAGGTGGAGGGCTGGCTCCCTTCGCCGCCGTCGGAGGAGCCGATGAACCTGATCCTGTCGGCCGGCGGAGGCGGCGGCTGGGCGGTCAACGTCTATCTGCCCAAGGAGGTGGGGATCATCTCGCTCACGAAGCCCGGTGTGCTGAGCGTCTTTGCGCACGAGCTGGCACACACGATGAGCGGGCCCGTCAACGACCGGGGCGAAATCGCGGGCAACTGGGCCCAGGGCAACCAGGGGGA
>JAFGCA010000125.1 GCA_016932895.1 Sedimentisphaerales bacterium
GGGTCCACCCGTGTCTACTACAATGGACGTTGGAGAAGCCAAAGTGTTACATATTTTCCACGCAATTTCTGTGAAGAGACGGCGAGGACGCGCCGGAATCGAGCGTAAGTTCTTATAAGGAAATGTTTTGCATCACATCTGAATCGAGGCCGCCAGTCGGGCGTGCCGGCCATCAGGATCGTGCCCGCGGCTCCCATGACAGCCGCGTACCGGGCGAAGGAACCTTGCTCGTGTCAGATTCCAGCGGGTCGTCCCTTGAGTCCATATGCTTCAGCCCTCGCCTTCTTCGCGGTCCAGCTTGCGTTCGATCAACTGCAGGAGCATGGGCTTTGTCTTTCAGGGCCACGTCGCTCTCCATGAACAGAGATCCCTTCTTGCGTACTGCCTGGAAGGAGCCATTGGACGTGTGCTCATGTTGCTCCTGCCGGACGTTGGCCGGTAGGAGTCATCAGCCGAACCGGCGGTTTGCGGGGGACTCCATCCCCACAAAACGGAAATGATTAAGACAAGTGTGCCGGTTCCGTAAGCACAATCTCGCCCTGCCCGCGACGAACGAATTCGCGGGGTTTTCTCATCGAGTTCCCCAAATCGGTGCTTGACGTGACCGGCGGAAGTGGGTATGTTCTTGCGCTTTCCGGCGGGCAGAGCGTGCGCCCCCCGCGCGACGCCTGACACGACCGGGATTGGTTGGGGCCCCCAGAAGCGACGTCTGCAGGTCCTTTGCCTGGGTGCTTCACAGATTGCGGAATACGAAAAGTTGGCAAAAAGGAGAAACTGAGCATGAGTGGGTCAGGCAAAGAAGGGCTGCGAGTGAACAGCGCCGGCTATCTGGAACGCGGATGGGTCATCGCCAACCACAAGTTGGTGTCGTTCCACGCCGCCTTTATTTCATCGGTCTTGAGTCTTCCGGCGGTGGAACTGGCCGAGAGAGCCAAGGCAGATGAGAACATCAAATACGTGGTGCTGAACTTCATGTTCTCCCCGATGCACATGGAAGTGTGGGTCTCGCTGGCGATTCTCTATCTGTCGTGGCACATTGCCATCGCCATCCACGAGATGGGGCACTTCCTGACCGCCGCCAAGCTGACGGCCCTGAACAAGGATTCGCAGGAGAAGGCCGACGCCGCCATGGCCAGCGGCAACAAGTTCGGCTGGTATGCCCAGATGCTCCTGCTGATTCCGTGGGGCAAGTTCTACGGCGTCAAGAAGGAGAACGGCAACTTCGCCCCGGACGCCCCGTACAACCTGGCCGTGGCGGCCTCGGCGCCGATCTGGAGTCAGTGGCTGGCCACCGTCTGTCTGCCGATTGCCGGCTTCTTCATCATCGTGGGACTGCTGGCCCGGCAGGACTGGATGATCTACATCGGCCGGTTCTTCCTGGCCCCGGGCGTGGTCGGGCTGCTCGACCGGCTGCTGGCCGACCCCGGCAAGCTGCGCGAATTCCGCAACCGTGAGAAGACCGCCGCCGAGGCCGCCGCACGAGCCTCGGCCATCGCCGCCTCCGGCGAGAGATGGCCCGCGCGCGTCGGCGAGCTCAAGAAGAAGTTGCTCACCAGTCGCATGCAGCACGTCTTGCTCAAGGATGGAAGCCGCGTGGCAGCCCCGTGGCAATTCCGCAACTGCGCCATGGGCGGCCGGCACACCGAAAAGGAATACCCCGAGAGCAACATCAGCATGCAGGAAAGCATGTTCATGCCGCTGTCGCCCAAGACCTATGAAGACGCCCAGGAAATGACGGTCAAACTGCAGTACCGTCTGAAGGAGATCATCGAGGCCGCTCCGGGCGCGAAAGTCATGGGAATCGGCCTTGAAGGCGGTTTGTCCCCCTATATCGACAAGGAACCGCAGGACCAGGTGCCCGAGCAGCGGATGTGGCGATTTATGAAGCAGGCGATTCTCGATTGCGAGTACGTGCCCGGCGTCGATGTCGCCATCGCCCTGGACCCCGCCTGCTCCGAGCTCGAAAACGCCTATCGCGAGGAACGAGGCGAGCCCGATTCGGTCGGCATGTACCGTTTCTGGCGCGACAAGAGCAAGATCGAGATGAGCCGCGACCAGATCCTGGACCTCTACAAGAAGGCCATGGAAGATGAGATTCCGGTCCTCTCCATCGAGGACGGCTTCGGCGAGCGCGATCATATCGGCTGGCAGAACCTGATGAAGGAACTGGGCGACAAGGTTTTCGTCATCGGCGACGACCTCGTCACGACGAAGGACTCGACCATCGAGAAGTGCGCCAAGAACGGCGAGATCAACGCCAGCCTGATCAAAGCCAACCAGATTGGAACGCTGTCCGAGACGGTGCTGGCCATGCTGACCTCCCTGGGCTATGGCGCCGAACTGGTGATTTCCCACCGCTCCAAGAGCCCGAACGATCCGTTCGAGGCGGAAATCGGTACCGCCATGAATGCCTTGGGCGTCAAGTGCGGCGGCGGCGCCAACACGGAGCGTCTCCAGAAGTACGGGCGCGTGATGGAGATTCTCGCCCTGGCGCGTGCCTCGCAGCGGGAGATGTCCGCGAAAGAGCGGAAAGAGGTCGAAGAAACCGTCAAGGAGCTGGTCAAGATCCTGACGGGCAAAGACGATGTCACGATCAAACCGGATGCGGGCGAGATCGATATCACCAGCCTGCTCATCAAGATGCTCGCCATCGAGGCGGTCAGCGGCACCGAAGAAGCTACGAATGCCGGCATTCCCTCGGCGGCAGCGAGCCTGTTCCTTGGGCGCACCGGCATTATCCGCTTCAAGGGCTCGACACCCCTGGGCACCAGCGCCGGCGAGGACGAGGCCATTCACTACGTGGACAGCATCATCGAACCGTCGGACACGACGAAGAAGTACCCCGACCTGTTCAAGGCCGCCGGCGACGGCACATTCCGCTTCAAGAAAGACGTGAAGGGCGAGGATATCCGCGCCAAGAACGACGAGAAGCTGGCTGCCCTGTGGCGCAAGTCCAGACGATACGATGGCAAAGGCTGCATGGACGCCGTCAGTCACATTGAAGGCGTGCTTGCCAAGGCATTCATCGGGCGGAAGCTGGCCAAACTGGGCAGCCTGCTCGACGCGGACAAGGAACTGCTGGGCCTGGAACTGGCCGAGGCGACCCGCATGGGTCGGATTCGGCAGGATGCCCCAAAAGAGGAGAAGATCCATGCCATGCAACGCAAGGGCGTGCTGGGCATGAACGCCATCCTGTCCATGTCGCTGGCCCTCGGTCGGGCCATTGCCGCCGGCCAGGGTAAAGAGCTCTGGCAGCTCATCCGCGACATTTCAGCCGATACGATGTCCAAGTTCATCGTCGCCAACGCCAAGGGTGAGAAAAAGAGCGCCGCAGAGCTGAAGAAGATGGATTACGATCAGCTCCAGGCCCTGTACCAGAAGACGGCGGCCGAGGCCATCAAAGAAGGCAAGACCATCTACGAGTTGCTCCGGGCTCAACTGCCGGTCTACCCGGTATAGTCCGCCCGCGGGCTGCGGTTGTGCGGCTCGTGTCGGTTGCGTCGGGCATGAGGCGGCAGGAACGCCGCACCACGCAGCCGCCATACGAAACGAGTCGCGCAACTCTTTGACAAGAAACGAGTTAAGGAATTGAACCGTGTGCCGGGGATCGGTGATGCAAGTTTTCTGAAAAATCTCTTCAGAAAACACCGGCCAACGGCCGATAAACCACGCAGGTTGGAGGCCCTTTCCAACAGGGTCATCGGCTGAACGGTGGATTCAGACGCAATTCGGCAGGCGTGGCTCTCTCCAAAGCATGGAGATCAGCCATGCCTGCCGCAATTTTTGGGGCGGGACCCGCGAGGCGATCTGGCACATCCGGGACCCGACTGTGGACCATGCAACGGCACGGGATCCTTCGCTTCCTGATCTTCATGACCTTCTTCAGCAGCGGTGCCGCGGCCCTGGGTGGAGCGGTCCTGTGCGATGATTTGATCCAGTACTGTCACAACAAACAGCTCGTCCGGCAGGCGGAACTCGCAATCGGCCGGCTTGAGGCCCTCAACACCGAGTACGATGTGCTCCTCGAACAGCTCGAGAGCAATCCGGACCTTCTCAGACGAATCGCACCGGTCACGCTGGGGACCCGGCCCGAGGACGCCAATGCGATCTACCCCAGGGCACGGGTCCGCGAACTGGCCAGCGCCCGCAAGGCCGTGACGCTGCAGGCCAACGAGACTCTCGTGGAGGCCTCCATTCCCCGATGGCTCCAGCGGTGCAGCGACCCGCCCAAGAGGATTGTCCTGTTCATCGCGGGGGCCAGTCTCGTCCTGATCGCCATGGTCTGCTTCACGTCGGGCGAGGACGAAGAGGGCTGATCACTCCTGCGGCGGGGACATCTTCCGGACCGCAATCATGATCTCGCTTCGCATCTTGGAGTAGTCCCCGATCTGCGCGTTCGTCAGGAACACCTCCGAGGGCCGCTCGGTGGGCATGCAGGTGTTTTCGAACATCCAGGCGTATAGCCTCTGATAAACACGGCCCGGCGTTGCGAAACCCTCCGGCTTGATCGCGACCACGACCTCGACGCTGGGAAGCTTCTTGACATCCGTGAACTTGCCCAGCGTGCCCGCGAGTTTCAGAGCGTCATTGCCGACCGGAATCCGGATCTCCGTCAGCCAATGCTCTTCGGGCGTCGTGTCGAAGTTGTTGAGGTATGCGAAGGAGATCGAGCCGGCGGGGTAGACTCCTTTCTTTGCGCCGGCCCCAATGGCCTCTCCGATCGCGGCCCCTATTTTGTCGAACGACCCGCGATGAATCGTGTAGAGGACCACACACTCCTGCGTCCTGCGGATCTCGACGGGGATCTCCCGCGGCTCCGATTCCGCGAGAATCCCGCCGGCGATGGCGACCGCCAGCACACAAGCCGCGATCGCGAGACGGTCTCTCATGCTGTTCATGGCTTCTCCCTTCGATCTTATTGTGATTTCGCAACCGGCTGGGTCGGATCGTTGGCCCCCCTCAGGATCTCGTTCAGTGCCGCAACGTGCCCGGCGAAGGCGTCCCGGCCCTTGCCCGTGGCGCTGACGTACGTTCGTGGCTTGCGGTCGACGAAGGTCTTGTCGATCTTCACGTACCCCGCTTCCTCCAGCTTTGCCAGGTGGGCCCCGAGATTGCCGTCGGTCACCCTGAGGAGCTTCCGCAGATAGGTGAACTCCACCTGCTCGTTCAGGTCCAGCGAGATCAACGATGCCATGATCTGAAGGCGGACGGGTTGATGGATGATGTTGTCCAGCGCGGCCATGATCACCTCCATCGGATGCGGATGTGGAGTCCCGTGCCCAACAGGGCCCCGCCGCCCGTCAGCGCCATCCACAGATTGAAATATGCGGGGACCAGATAGAACCCGCACAGGGTCAGGCCGGTCACCGCCAGTCCCAGCCAGATCAGGAAGGAACTGCCGGACCATAGCCCGACGACCACGTAACCCAGCATGGCGACGGTCACGAGGAACGTCCCGAGCAGCATCCCGCTCGCCGGCCTGAGCAGTACGATCCACAGGCTCGCATAGGCGAAGAGCGCCAGCCAGAAGACGATCATGCGTCGTGCCGTCATGCTGAGCCCGTCGCCGGTTGCCCGACTTCGGACCGGCCATGTCCGGCAGATGACGATGGTGCCGATGATTCCCAGTCCATCCAGGATGCCCCACAGCAGTCCCGCTCGATGAGGCGCGAAGTGCACGCCGGTGAAAGCGGCGATCCACACGAAACCCCAGAGGATGAGCAGATTCCCGGCGTAGCCGGCGGCAACGGCCCGCCGAACCCTTCTGGTCGTATCCTGGATCAGATCCAGCGACTCCAGTGCGTCTTGGTGAGAGATTCCCATGGCCCAGACTCCTTCAAATGGGCATTGTTCCGATCAGAAATGACATCATCGCACACTCTACAGCGCAGAGTTCTCTGTGTCAATGTTCATTTTGCCTAAGTCCAGTTATTTTCACAGAATCCCGCCCGCCCCCCCCCATGAACCGCGTGTGGACGCGTCATGACGGAAGGCTGCTCGGCGGTAGCATCCTGCGACCTGTGACGGGAGATCCGCTGGTCGCCAGCGATGAATTCACCTTGGCGGTTCGCGAACAAAATCCATGAGACTTGGGACAAATTGTTTGCATTCCGGGGCGGGCATGGTACACTGAGGCCTTCCGGTTCGTTGAAAAAGGGTAGGTAGCTCAGTTGGTAGAGCAACGGACTGAAAATCCGTGTGTCGGCGGTTCAAATCCGCCCCTGCCCATTGTAA
>JAFGCA010000019.1 GCA_016932895.1 Sedimentisphaerales bacterium
CCGCCGCCGCGAACCAGAAAATTCAGCATCTGGCGCATCTTCTGGGGCGTGCTCTTCGGAATGTCTCTGCTGGCCAACATCGGGCTCTTCCTCCTGCTGGCCGGCATGGTCGCCGTCTTCGCGACCGGCCAGGCGCGGCTCTATGAGGAAGCGGTCGTCCGCGAAGGCCCCCGCGACAACAAGATCGTCCTGGTCAACATCACCGGCATGATTCACACCGAGCAGGCCGAGAACGTCTACCGCCAGCTCAAAACCGCCCGGGAGGACCGCAACGTCAAGGGCATCATCGTCCGCGTGAACTCGCCCGGCGGAACCGTCTCCGGCAGCGACCGCATCTACATGGAGATCCAACGCTACCGCCGGGAGGTGGGCAAGCCCGTCGTCGCCTTCATGCAGGGAGTCGCCGCGTCCGGGGGCTATTACGCCTCCGTCGCCTGCCAGGAGATCGTCGCCGAGCCGACCACCATCACCGGCTCCATCGGTGTGATCATGAGTCATTTCGTCTTCGAAGACCTGCTGGAGAACAAGCTCGGCATCAAGCCGGTCTTCCTGACCGAGGGAGACAAGAAGGACTGGCCCAGCTCGTTCCGGGCCCCGCAGCAGGAGGAACTGGACTACATTCGCGAACGCCTTCTGACGCCGGCCTACAGCCGCTTCGTGGACGTCGTCAAGGAGGGACGCAGGGAAACGCTGTCCTCGGCCCAGGTGGACGCGTTGGCCGATGGCAGCATTTTTTCGGCCCCCCAGGCGCTGGAGGAGAAGCTGATCGACAAGATCGGATACCTCGACGATGCCGTCGCGGCGGTGGCCTCTCTCGCGGGGATCGAGAAAGCGCACGTCATCGAATATCGCCGGCCGTTTTCCTGGACGGGCTTGCTTGGCGTCAAGAATGCGAACGTCTTCAAGATCGATCGGATGAGGCTGTACGAACTGGCCACTCCGGAGATTCTCTACCTCTGGAACGCCGGCGTACATTAGCCGCCCGCCGAAGGGCGGCGGTGCCGTTGCCCGCAGCGTGTTGCTGACGACGGTTGCGCCAGGACATTTGAAACGGAAGTCAAAACTCGTGGAGGTCACGACATGAAGCGCAGAGATCGCTGCCCTTCGAGAACGCTCATGCTGATTCTTCTGGCGGCCGGGACCGCCATCGCCCTGAGCGGCTGTGCGGCGCTGACCGGGGAAAGCGGCAAGGCAAAGAAACTGGGGCTGGTGGCGGTAACGCCCGACGGGACCGGATTCGTCGAGCAAATCCCCGGCCTCCTGGGTACGGAATTGCGGCCGTTCGTACCCTTCGGCACCAACTACTACGACCCCAACACCGGCTGGCCTCCGAAGCTCTGGCAACAGTTCGATCCCGACCGCGTGACACAGCACTTCCGTGTCATGAGCGAACTGGGCGTCAACTGCGCCCGCGTGTTCCTGACCGCCGGTTCCTTCCAGCCCGACGTCAATACCGTGGATGAGCAAGCCCTCGAGAAGCTCGATACCCTGGTAAAAATCGCCCGCGAGGCCCGCATCCACCTCATCCTCACCGGCCCGGACCACTGGGAAGGCAGCCCGGCCTACTGGAAACCGGATCGGTTCGCCGGCGCCGAATCACTGCGGGCCCTCGAGTATTTCTGGTCCGTCGTGGCCCAGCGCTACGCAGGCGAACCGGCGATCTTCGCCTGGGACCTGCTCAACGAGCCGCAGATGCCCTGGTTTGTCGAATCCTGGCGTCCACAATGGAATACGTTCCTCAAGAAACAGTACGGCACGTGGCCGACGCTGCAAGCCGCCTATGCGGACGACCTGGCCGAGGCCGAATCCTGGGGCGATATCGCCGTGCCCAAGGATGAAGCCAATCCGGGCAACCGGCGTCTGCAGGACTGGCAGGTCTTCCGCGAGTCGCTGGCCGACGAGTGGGTCCGCCGGCAAGCCCAGGCCATTCGCCAGGCCGACCCCACCGCGCGCGTCACCGTCGGCTACATCCAATGGTCGTATCCCGTGGTTCGCATCGGCGACCCGAGCCTCTATTCCGCCTTCAACCCCCGCCGGCAGGAGAAGTGGCTCGACTTTGTCTCGATTCATTTCTATCCGGCCATGGGACACCCCTTCGCCTCGCGCGCCAACTGGGAAATGAACCTGGCGTACCTTCAAAGTGTTCTGGCTTATTGTCACACGGGCAAGCCCGTGGTTCTCGGCGAGTACGGATGGTATGGGGGCGGCGCCGCCCAGGGCCGGCCCTACCTCGACGAACATCAGCAGGCCCGTTGGATCGTGGCCGAGATCGAAGCGTCGCGCCGTCTGGCGTGCGGCTGGCTGTCGTGGCCTCTCGCCGACACGCCGGATTCGACGGACATGAGCCGCTACGGCGGCATGGTCAAGGAGAACATGATCCGCAAGATCTGGGCGTGGCGCTTCAAGTCCTATGCCGCCGGCCTGGCGGACTTGTCCCAGCCGACCCCGGAGCTGCCCGAGGTCGATGTCACCGCCTCCCTCACGGCTCCCGTCGCCGATCTCGTGCCGATGCAGGAAAAGCACGCCGAGAGGATCGCCGAAGCGCTCCGCAGCGCCGGGGCGCTGCCCGAAATCCAAAACCGGACCCAAGAGATGATCAGGGCGCAAGGAACGTCGCAGTGATGCTGCCGGCCCGTTCCGAAAGCGCCCGGCACGCGGACCGGGGGACGCCCGGGGGCGCACATCACCTGATGAATGTCACTTCCTCGCGGCGCGCGCCTCATCGGCGCAGCTCGCCAAAGAGGGTCAGCGGCGCTGTGCGCGTGATCTGTACCTCGGCGAAATCCCCCGCCCGGGAAGGGGGACCGTTGAAGACCACGATGGCGTCGGTCGAGGTGCGTCCCACCAGTTGCGGCTGATCGTTTTCGTCCCTCGGGTTGAGGCGGGACTTCTTGCTCAATCCCTCCACCAGGACCCGGACGGTCCGGCCCAAAAAGGCCCGGCTCCATTGGTCGCTGACCGCCTCCTGCACCGCCAACAGCTCGACGTTCCGCCTTTGCTTGACGTCGGCGCCGACGGTGTCTTGCAGACGCTTGTCGGCCGTGGTGCCCGGCCGGGGCGAATATTTAAAGATAAAGCAGTTCTTGTACATCGCCTTACGAACCATCTCCGCCGTCGCCTGGAAATCCTCTTCGGTCTCGCCCGGAAAACCGACGATGAAGTCCCCCGCCACCGCGACCCCGGGCACGATCTCCCGGGCCCGCGCCAGCAGCTCGAGATACTCGGCCGCGCTGTAGTGCCGGTTCATCGCCCGCAGGATGCGGTCCGAGCCGCTCTGCGCCGGCATGTGCAGGTACGCGCACACCTTCTCCGACGAGGCCATGACGCGCAGAATCTCATCGTAGAACTCCTTCGACGGGTAGCTCGTGACAAATTTGACCCATTCGATTCCCTCGACGCCGGCCGCCATCTCCAGCAGGTCGGCCAGGCACCAGGTCCGCTCCCCGCTTTCGTACCGGTAGGAGTTGACCGTCTGGCCCAGCAACGTCACATGCCTGGTCCCTTCGTCGGCCAGCCTCCGAATCTGCTCGGTAATGGCCTGCGGCGGCCGGCACACCTCGGCGCCGCGAACGTAGGGGACGATGCAGTAGGTGCAGAAATTGTCGCAGCCCCGCATCACGCGCACGAAGGCCTGCCCGGGCAAGGCCCCTTCTGCGATGCCGTCGACGCCGTAGGCGGACTCGAATCGTTCCAGGGCCACACCGGCCGGCTCGTCCGGGCGCCGCACGGCCGCCGCCACCGCGATCCGCTTCTCGTGGCGTCTGAGGGCCTCGCCGACAAGCCGGGCCACCTGCGGAATCTGCGTCGGCCCGCAAACCACGTCGACAGACTCGTGCTCCAGCAGTCTCTCGCCCAGGCGCTGCGCCATGCACCCGATCACGCCCACCACCAGGTTCGGGCGGTGCTTGCGGGCGTGCTTGAGATGCCCCAAATGCGAAAACACCCGCTCCTCGGCATGCTCCCGCACCGAGCAGGTATTGATCAGGACAACGTCCGCGTCCCGCACGTCGTCGGTCAAGCCGTAGCCGGCATCTTTCAGCGCCGCGGCCACCAGCGCCGTGTCCAGCTTGTTCATCTGGCAGCCGAAGCTGCGAATATGCACTCTTCGTTCGTTCATAGGGTGCTAACGATACGACATCAGGACGTCAAAATCAATCGGCCGGCAAATCGGGGCCTCTGGACCCCGTCGCCGCCCCGGCTACCCCGCCGATCGGGCCGGACCCACGACCCGCCCGGCCGCACAATTGGGTTCGTTTGCCACAATCGGCCCCGGCACCGCACTGACAGGCCCGGAAAACCCATCTTCTCCCGGCTGAACGGCCCTCGCGCGCGTCTGAGACGCCGTCGCAGGCCCGCGCTCACCCCACTTTTCCTCCCGCCCGATTGGCTTCGTTTGGCGCGACGCCTCACCACCGCCGGCGCAGCTCGCCCCGGCCGCCCCCTGTTCCATCGCACTGGCAGGCTCAGGCTTACCCCACCGGTTGTCCGGCCGCGGCGGCTTCTTCGTCTCCGGCTCCAACTCCCGCATGAGCCTCATCTTCTGAAGCTCGTTCATGCTCTTGTACAGGCTGTGCTCGATCCGCCGCTCGTACATCGACAGTCGCTCCAGCACCCGCCCATTGGCGAAATCACGCAGCGCCGCCCGCCCGAGCGGCGTTTCCTGCGGGCCGTCGGCGTCGCTGTCGGCCTCGGCCGACCGCGCGTTCCTCCGAAACGGGTCGGACGCCACCCTGGCCAGCAGCGTATCGAACGCCTCGTTCTGCGCCCGCTCGGCCCGACGCAAGCGCCACGACAGGCTCACCACCCGCTCGGCCAGCATCGATTCCATCGCCCCGTCCGGCGACAGCTCGCCCAACAGCTCGTCCCGATAAAACTCAAACTCCCCCACGTCCTCCCCCGCAATGACCGCCTTTTGCGCCAGCAAACCGTGCTTGAGAGCATTCTGCGAAGCAACCGCCTTGCCCTCATCCGATCGCGGCCCCGTCGACTTCCGTGCATTCAACCGATTCGCCTGAACCTGTGCTTCTGTCGCCATGGTCTTTTCCCCTTACTTTTTACATCTACCATTTCCAATTTACTATTGAGTTTGACACATACCATAACTCCATTCCGTTTCGCCGTCAAGACAAATCCTGTGTTTTTTTGTAGAAGAGCAAAAAGGGCGTAGGGTGGCCAGATTCTTTGCCCATGCCGATTCTCATTGCTGGAACCGCGAAGGACGCGAAGAAATCATCAATAATCAATCATCGATCATCAATGAAGGGGCCCGGATTCGATCCTGTCATTGCGAGCGCAGCGAGGCAATCTCCCATGCCACGGATTTGGAGCCGCAGAGGACGCGGAGGAACGCATCGGTTCCGCTTCACGGTTTCTCGAACCGCGAAATACGCGGAGCACGCGAAAACCAAATGTTCTGCCACAGAGGTCTCAGAGAACACCGAGAAAGGCGTAGGGCGTGTCCTGCACGCCGGCTTTTGAACGAAACAGCAGGATTCTCTCACGAAACCACAAAGCCACGAAGAGGTACGAGATGCGCCAGGTGGCAGCGTCAAGCGCAGAGGTTAATAGGAACCGCGATTTGCGACTGTCCCCGTCACGTCCCCGTCTCGAACATTGTACCGGACCCGAATGCCATGAAGTCAAGCGGGCATCTGTCGAAGACCCTACGCTTTCGGGGCAAAAACGCGGTTTCAGTGGTAGTGTTATGCCTTATCTTCATGCCATTTGTACCGGACCCCTTTAATTCAAGTGATGAGAGGAGACACGAAAAAAGGGCTGCGACCTAGCGGTCGCAGCCCTGCAGAGACAAGTACTCACCGCAATTCGCTACAGCGTTCTACGTCTGCGCATCCAGCCAACCAGACCCGCGCCGAGGCCGCCAAGCAACATCGCGCCAGGGACAGGGACGGGAGTGGATATTGTCGAAATTGCTCCGACAGCGTCTATATCCGCTCCGACAGTGGCGCCCGACTGGCCATCCAGAAGGGGATCGTCGGTGAGACGAACATAGCCGAAGATGTCACCGCTTCCAAAGCCATAGGCGTCGATGTCTACCGTTGAGAAGCTACCACCTACAGCGCCAACCGGGCTCCACGAACTGCCGTCCACGCTGATCTCTACATAGGTGTCCTCGACGTCAGGGCCAACTTCAAAGATGTATAGATCGGGGGTAGCATCGTCACTTCCGGTGAGCTTGTTGTCAACGAACTGAAGTGTGATACTGCCACCGTCCCCGAGAGACACGAAGGTGCACAATGCCTGCGAAGCGGCCGTATTGGCTCCAGCGTAGTCGGGAATCCCCAGCGCGTTGAATGCGCCTCGATAGGCCTCGGTCGGGCTTGACCCAACCATGACGGGGGAGTAGTCCACAACTGCATCGGCAAAGGAAATGGCCCCCTGCGGAAAATCCGCCCCTCCCTGCGTGTTTCCGATGTAAACGGCGTGTGTCGGGAGCGACCAGACCAGAACCAGCAGACACACTCCCTTGAACATCCATTGTGTTTTCATCCTTTTCCCCTTTCCCAAGATATGAGATGCCCCGAACAATCAGGGGCACATATTGGTTGCCGCGTCCGTGTCCGTGTCCGTCTCTACCTGCTATGCAACTGAACTCCTCTGCGTCGGCATCGATCAAACAAGCCACGATCCAGAGTCGATTGATCGTGCCTCTTTCTTTTAGCGACACTGGCCCACCATGTCAATACGTAGAACTACGTATTTCTGCCGGGCGAGTCGTACACCGAGTCCCCCGCGAGACAATGGAGATAATGAGAGAGAATTAGGGCAATCAGCCATTGAAGCTCGTGACATTTCCGCTCGGTCGGCGGCTTTGTCTACTGCGTCCTCAGGGACGCGTTCGGCGGGGGAGGAGGGCGGCGAGGGCGAGGAGGGCAATCGTGGCGGGTTCGGGGACGACTTGCAATTGCATGTCGAAGTAGGTTCGCAGGCCGTGGTCCTCGGCCAGGACGGAGACCGTGTTGGTTCCGGGCGTCAGGCTGCTCGGCGCGATCTCGGTCGAGTACTCCCAGAGGGTCGTGAAGTACTCGGCGTTGTGCTTGAGGACTTCGTGGCCGTTGATGAATATGACGCAGCCATTGTCAACGGCGAGGTCGAGACGCAGATTCTCGGTCGGCAGCGTGGCGATCTCGAAGGACGTGCGCAGCGCCAGATCGGTGCCCGCTTTCCAATCGGTGTTAATGGTCCCTCCCACGGGTACTGACCCATTACCGAAGGCCGCCTGCCCGTCGCTCCAGGGGGCGCCGTCCCAGTCAAAATCAGCGTATTCCACCTCCGTCCAGACGGAAAGGAGGTCGAAATCGAGGACGCTGTATTCCCAGGTGTCTTCCTGTTGAATCAGGAGCATGCCGGATGCGGGGCCAGAGAAAACGGCCGTGAGTAGCAGAATCGACAGCAGACGCCTCATTGGCGGGTCCTCCGAAATACCGTACAGGCGTTTCACGCGGGGATGGGTGTCCTCCGACGGAAGGGACATTTCCCTGCACCCGGTGCATAACACGCTATCATAAACGCGCTCCGGCGTCAACAGAAAACCCCCGCACCCGGGACGGGATTGAGAAAGACGGCCGATGATGCGACCGTGCGAGAATCCGCCCTTCTACCGGCACAGTAAGAAACGGCAAAGGGATGCTGTTTTCTTTATACTAAAGCTGTGTTCCGGTTGTCCTTATTGGCAGAATGGGCGGAACTCAGTGGTTCCGACAGCAGGGGTGTGAGTTGCCGATGTTCGAAGATAAAGTGCTCCTATGGCAGTACAACGGCGGCAGGACGAAAGCCCTGCGGCGCATCTACGCCAGGTACAAAGACAGCCTGATGACGCTGGCGGCCGCTCTTTTGTACGACAGGAGTTCCGCCGAAGACGTGGTCCACGACGTGTTTACGACGTTTGTCCGCTCCTGCGGCACGCTGCGGCTGACCGAGAGCTTGAAGGGGTACTTGACGACGTGTGTCGTGAACCGCGTACGCAACCTCAATAAGGCAGGGCAAAGGCGCCGCTGTGCCTCGCTGGAGCAGGCAGCACCGATTGCCGGCGATGCCGTCGGGCCCGACGCGGTGGCTGTCTTCGGCGAGCAATCACAACGATTGGCGCGGGCGCTGTCGCGACTGCCGTACGAGCAACGAGAGGTCCTGCTCCTTCATTTGTACAGCGGCCTGACGTTCCGGGCGATTGCGAAACTGGGGAACCAGTCAATCAATACCGTCCAGGGCCGGTACCGCTACGGGTTGAACAAACTGCGGTCACTGTTGGATGGCGAGGTGGAACCATGAGACCGGCAGAGAACCTGCGCAAGTCGTTTCGAAAACTGCGCGTTGCCACGAGCGCTGAGTTGGACGAGAGCATCGGCCGCGAGATTCGCCGGGCGGCCGAGGAGGCAGGGACGCCCAGGCCGGACCGGCGGGTGCCGGGTACGCTGGGCACAATGGTCAAGACGAGGATTGTGAAACTGGCGGCGGCAGCGATCCTCATCGCCGCCATCCTCGGCCTGCATCAATTCAACGGCTCCCTGCGGGGCACAAGCATCGCATGGTCTGAGGTGGCCGAGAGATTGGAGAACGTCAGCTCGTACAAGGCACGGGCCCACCGGGTCCTCACGGAAGTGGGCCAGGAGGAGCCGTTCTTTGAATGTGAAATCCTGCGCTACTTCTCGCCGGATCATGGAAGTGTGGAAGAGTCGTATGAAGACGGCGAATTGGTCATGCTGGCGTACTGTTCGCTTTCGGAAAAGGCTGCCATCGTCGTTTTCCCTCAGAACAAAGTGTATTTCCGCTTTGATCTCAATGAAGAGTTGATGTCACTGGTCGAATACGCCAATCCTGCCAATACCGAGGGAATCATGAAGCTGTTTGGCTCTGAGAGGTGCGTGCGATTGGGCAGCAGGGAGTTCGATGGAGTGAGGGCGGAAGGATTTGAAGTCAAAGACGTGCAGATCTTTTCGCAGGTTCCGCGATTTCTCCTGCACGTGAAAGATATTGACGTACGTCTCTGGGTCGACAACGAGACGTTGCTGCCCGCGAGAATCGAGGGCGAGGGTCTGTTTGAAGGGCTTATGACGCTGTCTCGAAACTGCAAGTACGAAGAAGTCATGCACGACATCGAGTATGACGTACAGATCGACGAAAAGATCTTCGAGCCGAATATCCCGGACGATTACAAGTGCGTCGATCCCGCCGCTACAGCAGGAAAGGCCGAACTCGTGCTGTTGGTTGTTCTGCCGTGCGGCACAGTCACGCTCGTCACCCGGCGCATCACGAGGAGACTGCGGCGAACGAGACGCGTCACAGGATAGCATTTCATAAATCGTGCGACTCCGGATTGCTTCGCTTCACTCGCAATGACAGGGACAACCCGTATATGTCATTGCGCCGAGCGTAGCGACGAAGCAATCTCTTCCCGCATAGTCGCCGAACGTGCGAAATGCGCTACTACTCTGCGGCCAGGGAGATTTCGGCCCAGTGGGCGGCTTCGAAGCGCCACTCGGTGGGCTCGTTGATCAGCTCGAGCTTGACGGTCTTTCCGGCGAAGGCGGACAGGTCCACGTCGACCTGCATCCAGCCCAGCGTGGCGGTTTCGGGCCCTACGGTCTTGCGGAGCAACTGGCGGCCGTCGGCCTTGACGATCAGGTCCCAGTCGCCGCGCGGGTCGTGGCCCACGACCAGCTTGAGCGTATTCTTGCCGGCCGGCAACGTGACGGTCCGGGTCAGGACGCAGCCGATGTCCTCATTAAGCGGATGCGTCAAGAGGACGTTCTTGCGTCCGCGCAATTCCGGGCGAAGCCCCGGATCCATATCGTCGCCGCACTTGGTGACCTTCCACCCGGGGGCGAATTTCTCGATGGCCTTGGAGAGATCCCTGCCGACGAGGGCTGTGATCTTGGTCATTTCCTCTTCGGTAAACCTGCTGTCGGCGGCCGGACGCGGCTCCCAGCACTGCTCCAGGGCGCTCGGACGGGGCCGTTGCCGGGGAATCACAAACCACTCCTCGCCGTCGCCGTCCACCTCGATTCTGCCGCCGGAGTTGACGACGGCCTCGCGCACCAGCCGTTCGCACACGTCGATCAACGTGGGGAAGTTGTAGGGCGTGTGGCTGAACTTGCCCGAAGGATCGAGCGCGATCTTGTACTTCTCGGGCAGGTTCGCAAAACCGATGGTGGTGAACAGGACGCCGCCGGCGTTGGAGGGGTTGCAGTCGGAATCCTGGCCGCAGCGCGTCGAAATGACAATCGTCTGATCGGGGTCGCCCTTCCCGTAGAGCAGTCCCATGACGATGTAGGCGCCGTTGATCTTGGCGTCGATGTTGAAGTCGCCCTGGGGCCCGGAACAGGAGAAGCGGCGGTAGTCCGGGTTCAGGTGATACTTCTCGTTGATGAGTTGCCAGGTCTTGGTCCAGTCGTCCGGATACTGCCGGTACCACTTGAGGACGTCACGCATGCACTCATGGTACTGGCTGTCTTCGGGGATGCAGCGCATGCCGGCCTTGACGATCTCGACCACGTCGTCTTCGAAGAAGGCCTCGGCGTACATGCCGCCGACGAACTGGCCGCCGTAGAGTCCGTCGCCGTAGTTCATCAGGCGTCCGAACGTCTCGCCCAACTCAATGGCGACGTTGGGCAGGCCCGGGGAGATCAGGCCGGCGTAGTCGGCCTCGATCTGGTAGTCGATGTCATCGGCGTGCTCGTTGAACTGCGGATGTCCCGAATCGGGCGGGGCGATGCCGCTGCGCAGGTTGTCGCGTCCGGCCCGGTTGGCGTGCCAGAGGGGATAGCCGCTGTTGGCAAAATCGATGCCCGCCTGACGAATGGAGACCTCGAACCCGTAGAGCTCGAGCGTCCGCAGGAAGGTCATTTCCACGTAGATGTCGTCCTGGCGGAACTGATTGATGAGATTGGGCCGCCACTGGGGCACGTCGTCAGCCGGAATGATGACGCCCTTGTACCGGAATTCGGTGGGCCCTCCCCAGCCGACACCGGCCATTTGCCCTATCCAACCGGCCTTCATCTTATCCACATACTCATCGACGCGAATCCGTCGGTGGCCGGTCGGCAAGACCCGCACCGTGCCCCCTTCGGGGCCCTTACAGCCAGCCAGAGCGGCCAGCACCACAACAGCAACCGTCACCAGATACCATCGATTCATGATACACCTCCTTTGGCTGGCGTTCGTAGGGCCAAACACTCGTGCGGCGGGAAAGCATCCACCGATTTCAAGACCGAAAAGGACGTTCATGACCGCCCTTATACCCCGGCCGAGACGATTCGTAAAGCGAAAACGGGACCTCAAAGTGCGTCCCGGGCGCCTCCGCCGGCGCAAGCTCTCGGTCCGCGGTGCCCGCTGATTCCGGCACAGGCCGGATCCCTGCGCGCTTATTTCGAGGTGCACGTTGCAATAGCCCCGGCAGTCGCTATAATTGTGCGAGAAGCCGGGGGCAACTTCGGAATGATTTCAGTGGTGATGTGTTGGCAGACAGAACGATGCTAAAATGCCGGATGCGATATACGGCCCTGGCGCTGTGTGCGGTCTTGGTGTGCGGCCACGGCGTTTCGGCCAAGACGTGGCGGCTCAAGGCCGACAAGGGGTGGAAGTCGATCGCCGACGACCCCGAGGAGCAGTTTCGCCACGCCATGGCCGAAATCAAAAACCTCGTCTATGCGGGCGAGTCGAAAGAGGCCAAGAAGGCTCTCGAACAACTGAAAGAGGAATTCCCGGAACGGGTCGGGCCCGACACCGAGCTTTTCATCGACGGTGAAATCTACTACTGGCACGATCGCTACGCCAAGGCCATGGCGAAATACGAGAAGCTGCTCAAGGACTTTCCCGGCAGCGAATTCGTCCCGCCCGTGCTGGAGCGGGAGTTCGTCGTGGGGCAGGCCTATCTCAACGGCCGCAAGAAAAGCGTTCTCGGTCTGATCAAGATCTCCGGACACGCCGAGGGCATCGAGATCATGGAGCGGATCAGCGACCGGGCGGGTCTGGACGATCCCAACAGTATCGGCCTGGACGCGGCCCTGACCGTCGCCGAGCATTTCGAGCAACAGGAACTGTACATCGAGGCCTACCTCAAGTGGTCGGAAATCGCTTCCTACTGGGAGAGCGGCCCCGTCGGCAAAAAGGCCTTGTACCGCATGGCGGAGAACAATCTCGCGGCGTACAACGCCCCGCGAGTCGAAAGGCGACATTATTTCGACGCCTCGAAGCTGACGACGGCGAAGACCTATTATCAGCGGTTCGCGTCGCTCTATCCCGAGGAGGCCGAGACCAACGACGTGCCCGACAAGGTCCGGCAGATCGACGAGCAGATGTCCTACAAAGAGTTGACGATCGCACAGTATTATCAGCGCATCGGCGAAGACCGGGCGGCCCGGCTCTATTTCGAGACGGTGGTCCAGAACTGGCCCGAGAGCGAAGCGGCCGAGCAAGCCCGCGAGGCCCTCGCGCAAAGCGTTCCAGGGGAGCAAGCCAGTGGCAACTAAGTCCCATAACGCATGCAACGTGACATCAGCTCTCGCGTTGAGCCTGCTGGTGACCGCGTCCGCGTGGCTGCTGGCCGGCTGCGGCAGCCCGGCCGGCTACTCCAGCGAGTCGCTGTTCCCCGACGACGTCCGAACCGTCTGCGTCGAGATGTTCGACAACCGCAGTTTCCGACGCGGTGCCGAGTACGTGGTCTCCGACGCCCTGGTCAAACGCGTCGCCTCGCAAACGCCCTACAAGATCGTCTCCGACACCAACCGCGCCGACAGCGTGATGAGCGGACAGCTCATTTCCATTACCGAATCGATTCTCACCCTCGAACGGGAGATCGGCCGGCCGCTGGAGAAGGAGGTCGTGCTGACCGCCGTGGTGAACTGGAAGAACCTGCAAACCGGCCGCTTGATGATCAATAACAAGACGGTGGTTGCCAGCGCCAGTTATTCCGACTTTCTGGGCCAGGACTTCACCTACGCCTCGGCCGTGGCCGCAAACAAGCTGGCCCAAAAGATCGTAGAGCTTATGGAAAATCAATGGTAAGATGATACACGGCTCGCGCCGGCAGCCCGGCGGACGAAGGCCCCATCGGATGACCGGTTAGTTGGCGCAGAAAGAAAAATGACGAAAAGGCAAGACAACCGACCCACCCAACATCGCCGCGATCCCGGCTCGCGCCCGGGCAAGAAGCCCCCGCTTCCCAGCTACCGCCGCGGTCCGCTGAGCTGGCTGGTCATTGCCATCATCGTCTTTGCCGTGATGATGATGCTCCAGCAGGGCCTGGTCGTCAACACCCTGCGCTGGGATCAGTTTATCAACTACCTCGAACAAGGGGAAATTGAGAGTATCGATATCGGCGACACGGAGGTCACCGGCAAGCTCAAGGAAGGCTCGGCGGCGGCCGAGGAGAAGGGCTCGCTGTCGTTCAAGGTGCATTATCGCCCGGAAAGCGGCGCCAAGGAGCGGCTCAACGAGATCCTCGCGTCCCTGCGGCAGCGGGCCGCCGAGGATTCGAAGTACGAGCTCAAGCAGGAGTACACCCAGCAGCGCCTCTGGCTGATCATGTTGTTGAACTGGGTCCTGCCGATCTTGCTGCTGGTGGGGTTCTTTTACTTTTTCTTCGCCCGGAACCTGCGGGGCGGGGCCGGCGGCATGCTCATGTCGTTCGGACGCAGCCGGCACCGGGTCCTCGGCAAAGACCGCGTGAAAGTCACGTTCAAGGACGTCGCCGGGATCGAAGAAGCCAAAGAAGAGGTCGGCGAGATCATCGAGTTCCTCAAGAATCCCCGGAAGTTCCAGCGGCTCGGCGGGCGCATCCCGCGCGGGGTCCTGCTGATCGGCCCTCCCGGTTGCGGCAAGAC
>JAFGCA010000126.1 GCA_016932895.1 Sedimentisphaerales bacterium
CGGTTACGGCTCTTCGATCCCGGCCGTAACGACGGACCTTCTCTGCACAGGAGTAAGCTCGGTATGTCTCTACGAAGAAATCCATAGCTCCGCAGCTTTCGCTTCGTGACTGTTTTCCTCTTTCCGGCGTCCCTGCGCCGTTGGGTTCGTCAGGCTACCTGTTACTATACCGATCCGCCCCGATCCTGTCAACACGCTTACTGGTTGTTTCCCTCTATTTTGGGATCATCCGGTTTTTCGTTGACAGGGGCGAGGGAATGGGTATGATAAAAGACGAACAAAGAAAACGAGATCGTACCATGAGGAAGCCATGGTGAACTGTCCTTCGCCAACTCGCGTCCGCCAGGGCGGGTGTGTCGAATCCCGGTTCAATAGGCGGAAAGCAACGCTGTGGCAGGGAGATCGGGGCAATGAATGTAAACATGGATTTAAGAAGCGTTTATGGCCGATTCTCCGGATTTTCGATACCTCCGTGGCAGGCTGCCGCAGGAAGCCGGCATCGGGCGCCAAACGGACCCAATCCCGCGCCGGGACCCAGGCGCGCCAAACGAACCCAATCGGGCTCCGGGACCCGGGCGCGCCGAACGAACCCAATCGGACTCCGGGACCCGGGCGCGCCAAACGAACCCAATCGGACTCCGGGCACGGGCGCGCCAAACGAAGCCAATCGGCGGCAGGTGCGGTTGGGTCTAAGTTCTTTTTTGAAAAGGTGTTAGGGCGATATCGGGAGATTTGGGCCGCGCGAGAACAAAGCCAAATGTGGGCAGAGAAGTGGTTTTGGGGCAAATGGCATGAATAGGGTGCGTGTGGCGTTGGATCGAACGGGGTCGATGGAAGGTGGTAGACCGCGCCCGCGACAGGTGGTCGCAAATGCGGCCGGATTGCGGTATGCTAATGATGTGCGCCCGGTCGGGACGAGGCGGTTGCGATTCTCGTTGGCGTAGGCCACTGGGATTACTGCGAAGCATTTGGGAGGTGAAGGAATGAGCTACATGACTCGAAGAGGCTTTCTGGGGCTGATCGGCTGCGGAGCGGCGGGGATGGCTTTGCCCCGGTTGGCCGCACGGCAGAGACCCAGGCCTGGCAGGCCCAACATCGTCGTCATTCTTACCGACGATCAGGGCTACGCGGACATCAGTTTCAGCCGACATCACCCGAAGGAGGTCTCCACGCCGCACATGGATGCGCTCGCGCGCGAGGGCGTGTTCTTCACGCAGGGTTACATCAGCGGCAACGTCTGCTCGCCGACCCGCGCGGGGATCATGACGGGGCGGTACCAGCAGCGCGCGGGCATCTACACCGCCGGGGAGGGCGGCAGCGGGCTGCCGCTGGCCGAGAAGATCTTCCCGCAGTTTCTCAAGCCCGCCGGCTACGTGTGCGGGGCGTTCGGCAAATGGCACCTCGGGCTGACGCGCGAATACAGCCCCTGTGCGCGTGGCTTCGATGAGTTTTACGGATTCCTCGGTCGCGGTGCGCATGACTACTTCGACCTGGACAACCCGGACTCGCCGCTCTACCGGGGCTTCGATCCGATCCAGGACGAGGGCTACCTGACGAATCGTCTGACCGAGGAGGCCGTCTCTTTCATCCATCGGCACAAGGACCGGCCGTTCTTCTGCTATCTGGCTTATAACGCCGTGCACGCGCCGCCCCAGGCGCCGGAAGATGATATCAAACTCTTCGACACCGGCGATGAAACGCGTGACATCCTGATGGCCATGCTCAAACACCTGGATGCCGGGGTGGGTCGCGTTGTTGAGACGCTCAAGGCCGAAGGCGTCTGGGAGAACACGCTGCTCTTTTTCCTGACCGACAACGGCGGGTCGAAAGCGATGCACGCGGTCAATACCCCTCTGCGGGGCTTCAAGCAATGGAACTATGAAGGGGGAATCCGCACGCCGTTCGTCGTCTCGTGGCCCGCGCGGTTCAAGGGCGGCCGGAGCGTCGATACGCCGGTCATCTCGTTCGACATTATGCCCACCGCCCTCGATGCGGCCGGCGTGGCGGCGCCGACCGACAAACCGTTCGACGGCAAGAGCCTGCTGCCCGTTCTGGAAGGAAAGACCGGGACACTGCACGAGCAGCTCTTCTGGAGCGAGGGAGGCGGGTCCGGCGAATGGGCCGTACGCTGCGGGAAGTGGAAGCTCGTCGCGCAGAAGAAGAACGTGGAACTGTTCGATCTGGAGGCGGACCCATCGGAGACCAAGGCCCTCAATGACGAGTACCCGGAGAAGGTCCGGCAGCTTTCGGAGTCGTACGATGCGTGGCTCGAGCAGATGGCCGAGCCGGCAAGCGGACAGGGAAAACGCTGGACCGGTGACGTGCCGTCCGCACCGCCGGGCGGGCGACCGCCCCGCAGGCCGAAGCGCAGAAACGAAAGGGCCGCCGGTACGCTGAACGCGGATCGTCGATAGAGGCCGGGGGCCGCGAAGCCTTCGCCTGTCTTCAGTTCGCCCCGAGCATCGTGACGGTGGGGGCGCGCAGATTCGTCAGTCGGGTCTTCAGCTCGATGACCCGCCGTGCGGCGATGTCCAATGCCTCCCGGGCGATGCGCGTTCGCGCGGTCACGGGATCGAACTGCGAGGCCCGCGCCCACTGGTGTTGGACCACGCCGGACTGCCGCCGGAGGATTTCGAGCTGCGCCTTCTTCTCGGCCATGTCGATAGCCATCCGGCTCAAGTCGTCGTTGTACCCTTCGAGCCGGGCGCCGCCGGCCGACTTGCTCAGCTCCTCACGTCGCCGGGCCAGCTCGATCTTGGCTCGGGTCAGATTCTCGTTCGCCCGGGCCAGCTCCGCCGTGGACAGACGACCGGCATCCGCTTGCTTCCGCAGCGTATTCAGGGTCTCTATGTGCATCTGGACGAGCTTCTCCAACTCCCGCGTCACTGTGTCTGCTTCCAGTTTGCGGCCGGTCTCGTCTTCGGTTCGGGCAATCTGTTCCTGAATCGCCATGCGTCGCGCCTCCAGCCCGGCCAGCTCCAGTTCCAGAGTCCCGATCTCCCGCGACAGCTCATGCCTCTGGGAGATGAGGGTTCGAGCGTCCATCTCGCCGGCGGGGGCGTCCTCCCAAGCGTCGAGCGTCTCAAACGACTCGGCCGTTCCAACGACAACCACGTTGTCTTTGATCTGGTAGGTCAATTCCGCGAATCCTCCACCGAGGGCTTTGAGCATGACTTCCAGCGCGGTCTTGACCTGAACATTGGGCAGCGGGTCCAGGTCGATAGGGTTGGTCGGCTCCACGTCTGCATTTTCCAGCAAATCGCGCCACATCACGGCGATTTGCAGGGGCGGCGCCACGGAGTTTCTCAATACCTCGACAGCCTCGGAGAATGGCATCTCGGGGCTGAGCATGCTCAGATCGACGATGGTGCTCAGTTGGTCCTCGACTGCCATACTGGCGGCGGAGCGAAGGCCTCTGACTTGCGCAAGCTGCTCCTCGGCATTTTCCCACTGGGATTGGGCCAGGTCCACCTGTGCAGCGAGCTCGCGGCGATGCTGTTCGTGGATGGTTCCGAGAGCACGGCGCAGGTTCTCGACCACGGCCACTGCAAATCCCTGTGCCACCGGCCTGAGGTCTTCGTCCAGCTCCACCCAGAACTCGACGCTGACGCTTTGCTCCCGGCTCGTGGTTTGCCCGGGTGCGGCCTGGCCGCCGTACATGCCGCCCATCATGCCGCCGCCGTATCCGCCCATACCCTGACCGCCCATCATGCCGCCGTATCCGCCCGTGCTCTGGCCTCCCATCATGGCGCCGACGTATCCGCCCCTACCCTGGCCGCCCATCCCGGCGGATCCTTCTGCCGGTTGCTCGTCCGTGGGCTGTATGGAATTGGGAGCGTCGTTCGTGCTGTTTCCCCCCGTGCTGCGTTTCTTCTCTCTGGCAGGGGGCGGATCAACGTGTCTCATGGGTTCCTGGCGGGACATGGCCTCCATCTCGGCCATCATCATCGCCTCGTACCCCGGTTCCATAGGCATGCGGGACCTGCCGGAGGCTGGTCCAATTCGCATGGCCTCGATCTTGAGCAGGCTCTCGGCCTGGCGTCTGTCGGACGGGCGAACGCCCAGCACCTCTTGCGCCGCCTTGCCGACCACGCCGGGACTGTAGAGCAGGTGCATGAGAGTTTCGCCGTTGAGCCAGATGACGTCGGGGTCCGTGGTGATCTTGACCATGCAGCTTGCCGTGCGCGTGTTGGACACGGCGCTTGCCGAAGCGTTGGGTTCGCTGGCGATGTTCTCCCGCTCTGCCGCCTCCATGGGCGACGTGGTGATGAGCAGGCTTACGATTAGGGATGCGATCAGACACGTCGAGGTTCGCATTTTCGCTCTCCTTTTGTGTTCGAGTTGTTGATACGATGTTCCTGGATTTGGGACAGTCTCTCCCGGGCGACGTCGGCCCATTGATTCTCGGGGAAGAGCTGGATGATCTCTTTATAGGCTTCGACGGCCGAGTCGGTCTGGCGGAGCTGCTTGTAAAGCCGGTCCGCCTGGTAGAGCATCGTAAAGGCGGCCTTGTCCACCTGGCGCTCGATCTCCGCCTCCGGGTCGGGGATGCTCGCCAGCTCGGCCTCCAGGGTCGCCAGTTGTCCTTCCTGCCGGTCTTTCTCGAGCACTTCATGCACGAGCTTCAACACCGCGTCGGTCTGCGTCTGCAACTGCCGGAGCTGTGCTTCAACCGTCGCGATCCGTTGCTGCGGTGGTGGCGTGCGTGCCGGGCGCAGGCAGAGGGTCGCCACGCCGGCTCCGATCAGGAGAACGGCCGCAGCGGGCAAAGAGGCTATTTTCAATCGCCTGCGGAACACCCGCCGGCGGATTTCACCGCTGTGCGGTTGCCGAAACACCGGGGCGCCGGCGGCTTCGTCCGCACGCTGCAGCAACTCTTTGAGTCGTTCGTCACTCACGCTTTTCCTTCGATCAGTTGGGCCAGGTCTTCTCTGAGGCGCTTTCGCGCGCGATTGAGCCGGACCTGCATGACGTTGGGCGATATACCCAGCATTTCACAAATCTCATTTGTCTCCAGCTCTTGCAGGTATCGCAGAACGACGACCTCGCGGTATTTCGCGGGCAGGGCCTGTACGGCCCGGCGGACCCGGCCAAAGGTCTCGGCCGCCATCGCGGTCTCTTCGGCATTCCGGCCGCGAGCCGGGGCCGGTCCGGCCTCCTCCAGCGGTGTCCGTCGCAGACGCAAGATGCGCCGATAGCGATAGCTGCGACAGCGATTGATCGTGATGGTAAAGAGCCAGGTCCGCAGGTGACAGTCCCCGCGAAATGTCCTCAGACCCGTAAAGGCCGCGACGAAGACGTCCTGAACGAGATCTTCCACGTCCTGCGGCCATCCGAGCAAACGGTTGGCCAGAGCCGCAATCGCGGCCGAATGTCTCTCCACGATCCCGTCGAACGCGGAATCGTCTCCCCGACGGAAACGCTCCACCAGGGCCAGTTCCTCGGATTCCTTCGCCATGGCTGCCATATTAGACGCCATCGGCGGCGCAAACTTACAGAAATCTCGCACGCCCGCGACAAAACATGGGCGGACACAAAAAAAGCCCGGTTTGAGGCCCGGGCTTTTTCGAATAAGATGAACCGCGTGAGTACCTACTTCTTACGCGGCTTGATGCCGGCGACCTTCTGCAGGGCGCCGACCCTGTCGGTTTTCTCCCAGGTGAAATCGGGCAGGTTCCGCCCGAAGTGGCCCCCGTGGGAGGTCTGGGCGAAAATCGGCCGCCTCAGTTTCAGGTGGTCGATCATTCCCTTGGGCGTCAGCGGGAAGACCTCCCGTACGATGTCGGCGATCACCGACTCGCTGACGCGGGCGGTCCCCTCGGTGTCGACCAGCACCGAGACCGGCTCGGCCACGCCGATGGCGTAGGCAAGCTGGATCTCACAGGCGTCGGCCAGGCCGGCGGCGACGACGTTCTTGGCGATGTAACGGGCCATGTAGCTGGCGGTCCGGTCCACCTTGGTGGGGTCCTTGCCGCTGAAGCATCCGCCGCCGTGGCTGCCTCGGCCGCCGTAGGTATCGACAATGATCTTGCGCCCGGTCAGCCCGCAATCGCCTTTCGGGCCTCCGATCACAAAACGCCCCGTCGGGTTGATGTGGAATCTCGTCTTCTTGTCCACGAGCCGCTTGGGCAATACGGGCGCGACGACCTTCTCGATAATCTCCTGACGCAGCTCCCGGTACTTTACGTCCGGGTCGTGCTGGGCCGCGATGACCACCGTGTCGACATGGACCGGCTTGTTGTTATGGTACCGGACGGTCACCTGGCTCTTGCCGTCGGGGCGCAGCCAGGGCAGCTTCTTCGTCTGGCGTACCTTTTCCAGCCTGATCGTCAATTTGTGAGCCAGGTGGATCGGCAAAGGCATCAGCTCCGGCGTCTCCTTGCACGCGTACCCGAACATCAGGCCCTGGTCGCCGGCGCCCTGCTCCTTGTGAAGGCCCGTGCCTTCGGTGACGCCCTGAGAAATGTCCGGGCTCTGCTTGTCCAGCGAAACCATCACGGCGCAGTTCTCGCAATCGAAACCCATCGCCGGGTCCGTATAGCCGATGGCCTTGATCGTGTCCCGGACCACTTGGGCAATGTCCACCACCGCTCGCGAGGTGATCTCGCCGGCGACGACGGCCAATCCCGTCGTGACCATCGTCTCGCACGCGACTCGGCTGTTCGGGTCCTGGGCGAGCATCGCGTCGAGGATGGAATCGGAGATATGGTCCGCTACCTTGTCCGGGTGGCCCATCGTCACCGACTCGCTGGTAAACAGGTGGCTGATCATGTCACAGTTGGGGTTGTTCAACTTGGATTTTTGCACCATCTCCAATGGTCCTCATTCATAGTCCATGAAATCGACACGCCGTGCTACGACGGTTTGCCCGCCGTCCAGACACGGCCGTATCCCTGGGTGAACACGAGAATGTTCCCATAATAGGCCTTCAACTCCCGCCGTCAACCTAAAAAACGACGGCGTATCGGTCGCCGGCTCGTCTCGCCGCGCCGCCGCTAAAAGCCGCGCGACGTGTCGTTGATTCGCCAGTCGAAGTTCATGTATTCCAGGGTGTAATTCTCCGTCTCCAGGAAATAGACGTCCTCCCGCGCCAGATACTTCGTGATGAAGTTCAGCACGGCGCGCGTTTCCGGGGGGCGGTCCTTGAACTTTTTGTCCGTGGCGTAGCGTGCGACGAATTCCCTGCCCCGCCAGTTCGGCTTGAACAGGGCCGAAAGGGAAACGGTTTTTTTGGCCCTGTCGATGCGGAATCCTTTCGGATCGGAGAGAAATCCGCTGACCTGCTCGTCGAGCTGTTCGTCGAGATCGGCGCCGAGGTAGGGTCCGCGTCGCAGCCGGGGGCTGGACCGGGTGGCGTACGTGACGGCCAGATACGCACGGGGGTCGTCGAAGGCCTTGCGAAAGAATCGCCGTTCCACCGCCGTCAGCGTGAACTCCTCGTCCATCACGATGAATTTGTAATCGGTCCAGATGCCCTTGATGTGCCGGATGTCGCTCGGGGGCCACGTCAGGCGCAGCCACCAGGAGGATTCGATCGGGTAGTTCCGCGTGATCGTCTCGAGCATCTTCAGGTTGTACGCATTGATCCAGAACGCCAGTTTCGCTTCCTGCGGCCAGCCGGCGTAGACCTCGGGGTCCAGCTCGTCCAGTTGCATCAGAAGCTGTTTCAACTGGAGTCGCCGGCGGCGCAGCGTGCTGTAGTCCACCCGGCCGTTCGGGCGGACGTAATCCTGCAGAATGCCCGTGTACTCTTCGACGAACGCAGGCAAGGCGGCCGCCTGCCCCGGGGCGACGACCTCCTGCTTCTCCGGCTCGATCTCAACGACGGCCGGTTCGTTCGGCTCGTCCGCGACCGCGTCGTTGGGCTCGACCGCTGCTTGCGGCGGCGCCGCCTCGGAAATGCCGGCTATGTCGATCTCCGGCGCGTTCGGCTCGGCGATCTCGACCACGTTCGGTTCGGTGATTTGCGCCGTCGGTGCGGCCGCTTCTGCTACCACAGCAGCTACATCCACGTCGTTTGGCTCCGGCGCGTCGTTGGCGTCTTGCGGCCCCGGCCCGGGATTGGCCTCGACGTCGTTCGGTTCCGGCACCGCCGGCGCGGGTTCTGCGAGCGCAACGGCGTTCGGTTCGACGGGCGCAACAAGTGCCGGCGAGGCGTCCTGTGGCCCCGCAGTACCTGCGCAGCCGATCAACAACGCCAAACAGCCCAAAATGACACAAATCGCCAAGGAACGTCTTGCCATCCAGTCTTCCCGGGTAATACGTCACATCCGTTGGGTTCAGGAAAGACCCAGGATAAGATATAAGACGACAAATGCAACGTTTTGTTCGCGCTTCGCGCCTACTCCTCGACCGCCTGCGTCTCCTCAGGCCGCTGGATTTCCTTGGCCGTGGCTTGGACGAACGAAGTGAACTCGTCGTAGGCCTTCTGCGCCTTCTGCAGGGCGGCCTCGACAGTGGGCTTGATGTCCTGCCAGGCGTCGGCTCCGCTTCCCTTGGCCTTTTCCAACGCGGCCCGCGCCTCGCCCAGCGCGCTCTCGAACCGTTGGCCCAGCTCGCTTACCTTCTGCTTGGCCTGTTCGTTCTCAAAGCCGGCTTCCTGCCGCCACTGGCTGAACTGCTGCTGGAGCTTGTCCAATCGGTCCTTCGAGCCCTGCAGGAGCCGGTTCTTCTGCTGAGCCAGTAGGTCCGCCGTCGCTTGCAGGGTCTCTGTGGCCTTTTCCCGGAGCGGCC
>JAFGCA010000020.1 GCA_016932895.1 Sedimentisphaerales bacterium
CCCGTCTTCTGCGAGAGCCACTGGCAGAACGTCATGGCGTTGTGCCAGGTCATGGCCATGGCCGGATGCTTTTTGCTGAATCCCATCGTCATGTCGCCATAGACGGGCGTCGGCCCCGTGATGGCATCCACGCCGCCGGTCGCCGGCTTGTCGTTCTTCTGCGACTCCTGGACGTCCAGGAAATCCTTCTTGGCGGTGCCCGTCTCCTGGTAGTAGGCCAGGAACAGATCGATGGTCGTTTCCGTCGTGCACAGGTAGAACGGGCTGACCTTCACCTTGTGCTGGGGCCCCTCATGGTCGGCCCGGCCGGTCTCGCCCGCCGGGCTGCCCATCGTGAATGTGCCGCCGGGGACCAGAACCATATCGAGAGAAAGCTTTTCGCCCTCTTTCGTCGTGATCGTCTCGGTGTACTTCTTGGGCGGCTTGCCCTCGGACGCCGCGACAACGCCGACGGCAACGAACGCCAGAAGGACATGCGTCCATACTCCACGTATCTTCACGTTCAATCTCCTCATAACATTCCTGTACCTGCTACAAGCCGACGGGCACCTGCCCGGCGGAATCACTTCAAATCAGATTCGTTTGGCCCGGCACCGGCACGGGATAGCTGCCGTTGGCGGCCAGCTTGACCGGCGGCTCCATCCCATCGTGACAATCTTCCGGCTTGGGCGGATAGTAGAAGTCGGAGGCGTTGATCTGCTCCCAGGTCACTTCGTCACCCGTGTAGCACGAGATCTGCCCCATGATCGTGGTCAGCGTGCTGGCGACCATGTAATCCCCGTTGTTGACCGGCTCGCCCGAGCGGATCCCCTTGAAGAGCACGTCGTGCTCGATCTGATAGGGATTGCATCGGCCGCTCCAGCGCCACTCGTTCTCGCCCCAGATGCGACAGCCCGTGATACTGGCTCGGCCCTTGCTGCCGAGGATCGTGCTGGAAGAGTCGTTGTAGCAGCCGGTCGTGGTGCGGCAGAAGGCGTAGATCGGCACCCCGTTGGCAAATTGGTACACGACCGAATGGTGGTCGAAGACGTCGCCGTAGATGGGTTGGGTCATGGACGAGCGTCCGCCCAGGCCGTGGCACTTCACCGGCGTCTGGTCCTGCATCGCCCAGCGGGAGCGATCGATGTTGTGCACCAGCGACTGGGGCACGTCGTCGCCGGAGAGCCAGCGGAAGTGGTACTGCGTGCTGCACTGCCATTCGACTTCCGACAGCCCCGGCTGGCGCTCGATGACGCCGTACGGGCCGCGCAGGAAATTCTCCTCGATCGCGACGACGTCGCCGATGGCGCCGTCGTGGATTCGCTTGACCGTCTCGGCGTAGCCCGTGTGGTAGCGGCTGTGCAGGCCCGAGACGAAACACAAGCCTTTTTGTCTGGCTAATTCGGCAGCCTTTCGCATGAGCTTCATCCCGGCCGGATCGATCCCGTGAGGCTTCTCCACGAACACGTGCTTGCCCGCCTGGACCGCCGTGAAGGCGTGCAGCGGGTGGAATTTGGCCGCGTTGGCAATTACCACCATGTCCGACGCTTCAATGACGTGCTTGTAGCCGTCGAAACCGGCGAAGCAGTGATCGTCGTCCACGATGACCTGATCGCCCTTCTGCTGCTTCAGGATCGACCGCTTGCCCTTGACGCGCTCCATGAAGATGTCGCACATGGCCACCAGCCGGGCGCCGGTGTCGGCCGTGAGGGCCTGGGCGGCGGCGCCGGTGTTGCGCCCGCCACATCCGACCATACCCACCTTGATGATATCGCTGCCGCCAGCATGGACTCGGCTGCCCAGCCCCAATGCTGCCGCCGAAGCCACCGCCGTGGACGTCTTGAGGAAATCCCGTCGCGTCGTGCCTGTGACCTTGCCTGATTCGTTTGCCTGTCCCATGTTGCCTCCTTTTCGGTAAGCCTTTGTGACCTTTATCCTGCTACAGCATCGGCCCAGCCTCACCTCGCAATCGGCTGCGGCCGGATTGCCGGGTCGGACCCCAATCGGCCCCTATGCTACCCGCTACGCCGCGGGAATTCAAGTGGCCTGCGTCGCGTGAGAAACTCCGGGCCGGCCCCGGGCGGCGGCCGGATGTCCTGACCCCTTGAAATCGGGTCGGATTCTGGTATTCTGTTACATTCCTGGATGCCGCGCGAGCGGCCGGATGTGATGGAGGTATTCGCATGAAGTGTAGCCGTAGGTTCCATTCGTTGACGCTGATGCTCCTGATCGCGGTTTTGCCGGCCTGCGCCGGACGGGCGAAGGCCCCCCCGGCCGAGACACAGGCCGAGGAAATCCTCCGCATCGCCGGCGCCCAAGGGGGCATTGTGGTGCATTTGGGCTGCGGGGACGGCCGGCTGACCGCCGCGCTGCGCGCCGACGACCGCTTCACGGTTCACGGACTCGATTCCGACCCGGCCCGCGTCGAGAAGGCCAAGGCCTACATCCAGGCACAAGACCTGTACGGCCCCGTCTCGGTCGAGACCTTCTCGGCGGCGACCCTGCCCTATGCATACAACCTCATCAACCTCGTGGTCGTACAGGAAGCCGGCAAGGTCTCGAAGGGCGAAATCATGCGCGTGCTGACGCCGGGCGGTGTGGTCTGCTTTCAGCGGGACGGCCGATGGCAGAAAGACGTCAAAGCCTGGCCCGGCGAGTTCGACCAGTGGACGCATTTTCTCCACGACGCCAGCAACAACGCGGTAGCCGACGATGCCGGCGTCGGTCCGCCCCGAGGCCTCCAGTGGGTCGCCCCGCCGCTCTGGCTGCGCAGCCACGAGACGCCGTCGGGCATTCAGGCCTCGGTCTCCGGAGGCGGCCGCCTCTTCTACCTCTTCGACGAGGGCCTCATCGGCATTACGGACGAGCGTCTGCCCGACCGGTGGTCGCTCGTTTGTCGCGACGCGTTCAACGGCAGGCTTCTCTGGAAGCGCCCGATCGAGGCGTGGGGCTGGCGTCAATGGAGCCTCAAGCGATACCAGGGCACCGACTGGACGAAACTGCGGGCCGCACGCACGGACGTGCCGAACGAGAACCAGCGACGCATCGTCGCCGAGGGCCAGCGGCTCTACACCACGCTGGCCTACGAGGCGCCGCTGTCGATTCTCGACGCCGCCACCGGCCGGACCGTTGCCTCCGTGGACGCCACGCGCGGCACGCGCGAGATCCTGCTGAGCCAGGGCGTTGTCGTTGCCTATACGCGTTTTCCGGAGAAGGAAGGGGCCGAAAGAACGGCGCTGGTTGCCGCCGACGCCCGGACGGCCAAAGTGCTCTGGGAGCAGCCGGTCGGCGCGATCCGGCCCTTGTCGTGGGCCATTGACAACGGGCGGATCGTGCACCTCAGCGGCGACGATCTGGTCGCCCGGGAGCTGCGGACCGGCCGCGAGTTGTGGACGGCCCGGCCCAAGATGACGCGGCCGCGAACTCTGGTGACCGTGGACGACGTGGTCGTCATGCAAGACGGCAAATCGGTTGTCGCATACGATGCGACCGATGGCGCTTTGCTCTGGCAGAAGACCGCCCCGCCGGTCCGCGGCGCCGAAGGGGACGATCTGTTCGTCGTCGACGGACTGGTCTACCGCGGCATCCTCTGCGTCGACGAGAACGGCAAGCCCGTGGGCAAGAGCGCCAACGCGCTGGTCGTCGGCTGGGACCTGCGCAGCGGCCGGGAAGAAAAGAGGATCTTCGTCGAAAACCTGCGCAGCCCCGAGCATCATCATCGCTGCTATCGAAACAAGGCCACGAGCCGGTATCTCATCAGCTCGTACGAAGGCGCCGAATTCCTCGATTTCCAGGGCGACAACCACGGGCAAAACAACTGGGTGCGCGGCGCGTGCCGGTACGGCATGATGCCGTGCAACGGGCTGCTGTACGTGCCGCCGGATCAGTGCTTCTGTGAGCCGGGCGGCAAGCTGCTGGGCTTTGCGGCGTTGAACTCCATCGCCAATGACGCAGGCCCGCTGGTTGCCGATGACGAGCGTCTGGAGAAGGGCCCGGCCTACGGCGCCGTCAGCGACGCCACGGCACACGATGCGCGCGACTGGCCGACGCACCGTCACGACCGCGCCCGCAGCGGCACGACGACGGCAGCGGTCGGCCCCGACCTGACGGTCCGCTGGAAGGCCGCGCTGAAAGGCAAGCTCACCGCCCCCGTGGCCGTCGGAGACAAGGTGTTCGTGGCGCGGTCCGACGCCCACACGTTGTACGCGCTGGAGATGGCCACCGGCGACGTGGCCTGGCGGTTCGTCGCGGGCGGCCGCATCGATTCGCCGCCGACGCTCTACCGGGGCCTGGTATTGCTGGGCTGCCGGGACGGCCGGGTGTACTGTCTCCGCGCCTCGGACGGCCGGCTCGTCTGGCGCTTCCTGGCGGCCCCGCGCGACCGCCGCGTCGCCTCCTTCGACCAGATCGAATCCGCCTGGCCCGTGCACGGCAGCGTCCTCGTCGACAACGACATCGCGTATTTCACGGCCGGGCGGTCCACCTATCTCGACGGCGGAATCCGCGTCTACGCGCTGCAGCCGCACACGGGCAGAATCCTCCACAAGGCTGTGCTGGAAGGGCCGCACCGAAACATCGAAAGTGATCGCGACCTGGCCTTCTTCGTCGGCGGCGCCAACTCCGACGTCCTCGTCAGCGAAGGCGGATCGCTGTACATGCGCCAGAAGAAGCTGACGCGCGACCTGAAAGAAGTCAAGCCCGAGGTCCTCTCGAGCAAGGGCGCCCAGGACGTGGGCTTGCACATTTTCTCGACCGCCGGGCTGCTCGACGGGTCGTGGTACAACCGCACCTTCTGGATGTACTCGAAGCGCTGGCCCGGCTTTCAGTTGGCCAACCAGGCCTCCAAGTCCGGGCAACTGCTCGTGGTCGACCAGGAGAAGACCTACGCCGTCCGTACGTTCTACCGGCGCAACGTCCATAGCCCGATGTTCATGCCGGCCCGCGAGGGGTATCTGCTCTTTGCCGACCTCAACACCAACGAGCCGCAGATTGTGGGCGAGCCGGGTTCGACCGAGCCGGTCCGCTGGCTGCCGCAATCGGACTACTCCCGCGCGCGAGGCAACGAGGTGCGAAAGCTCGAGAGCGAAGCCTTCGGGCTGGACAAGATGATCGGCTATACGCGGGCCCGGCCCCCGGTCTGGACGCGCTGGCTGCCCGTGCGCATTCGCGCGATGGTCAAGGCCGGTGACGTCCTGTTCGTGGCCGGGGCACCCGACGTGCTCGATCCCCAGGACCCGTACGCCGCGTTCGAGGCCCGCAAAGGCGGACGCCTCGTGGCCGTGGCCGCCGCTGACGGCAAGAAGCTCGCGCAAGCGCAACTCGATTGCCCCCCGGTATTTGACGGCATGATCGCCGCATCCAACCGCCTGTTTGCCTCTCTTGAGGACGGCAGCGTCGTTTGTCTGGCCGGTCGCGAGGCGGCGCAGGCCCGGCGGTAGGTCGCGGCGCGACGAGCGGGATTTTCGCCCCCCAGCCAGGAGAGGCTTGCAATCGGGGGCGATCCGTGGTTTATTCGTCAATAATTTACTGTGAGAAAGCGTCTTACAAAAGAAATGATCGATGTATTCGTAGCTCTGGTTTCCCTGCCGCCGGAGGCACTGACGCGCCGGCATCCATTCCCGGCCGGCTTGCGCAGCGGTTGGGACCGTGGTCTCGGGAAACCACGCCGTCTGGCGACATGAGCGATTTACCGTAGAAGCAGCATTGGAGAGCTTATTATGGTGAAGAAACAAGCACTTACACGACGAGAACTCCTGATGAGTTCGGCAGCAATGGCCGGGTCCGTCGCCCTGACGGGGATGGCCCCTCTGGCATACGCACAGGGCAGCGACACGATTCGCGTCGGTGTCATCGGCTGCGGCGGGCGCGGTTCCGGCGCGGCCAACGACTGCGTCAGCTCCTCTAACGGCGTGAAGATCGTGGCCCTGGCCGATGCCTTCGAGGACCGCCTGCGGGGCCTCAAGGACAAGTTCAACGTCCCCGACAGCCGGTGTTTTGTCGGGATGGACGCGTACAAGAAGCTGCTGGCCCTGGATGACGTGAACCTGGTCATCCTGGCGACGCCTCCGGGCTTTCGGCCGCCGCAGCTTGCCGAGGCGATCCGGCGCGGCAAGAACGTGTTCATGGAGAAGCCCGTGGCGGTCTGTCCGGCGGGCATCAAGATGGTCATCGAGGCATCGGAGATGGCCGCCCAGAAGGGCCTCGCCATCGTCGCCGGCACCCAGCGCCGCCACGAGCCCAAATATGTCGAGACCATGAAACGCATCCACGACGGCGCCATCGGCGAGATCGTCTCGGCCCAGTGCTACTGGAACCAGGGCGACCTCTGGGTCAACCGGCGCCAGAGCGGCCAGGGTGACGTCGAGTGGCAAATCCGCAACTGGCTCTACTTCACCTGGCTCTCGGGCGACCACATCTGCGAGCAGCACGTCCACAACATCGACGTGGTCAACTGGGCCTTCCAGGACGTCCTGCCCGAGCAGGTGCACGGCCAGGGCGGCCGGCAGTTCCGCACCGGCCCCGAGCACGGCAACATCTTCGACCACTTCGGCGTCGAGTTCTTCTATCCCGGCGACGTCCGCACCATCAGCATGTGTCGCCAGATCAAAGGCACCACCACCAACGTCAGCGAACGCGTGGTCGGCACGAAAGGATGGAGCGACTGCTGCGGGACCATCGAGGGCGAGAACGCCTGGCGCTATGAAGGGCCCAACCCGAATCCGTACGTGCAGGAGCACGCCGACCTGATCAAGAGCATCCGCGCCGGCCGGCCCCTCAACGAGGGCAAGCGCATCGCCGGCAGCACCCTCTGCGCCATCATGGGGCGCGAGTCGGCCTACTCGCGACAGCAGTTCAAGCAGTCGTGGTTCATGAGTCGATGCACGCTGGACCTGCTGCCGCCGGATGGCCTGAAGCTCAGCGATGCCAAGCCCGTTCCGCCGTTCGCGGTGCCCGGCAAGTACGAGCTGCCCGGCTTCCCGCAGAAGAACCGCAGGCGTGGATAGTCGGCGAAAGACTCGTGCTGGTTCTCCAGAAAATGGCTCGAAGACACCGAACGAAGGAGATTTCAAATATGTCATCATCACAGACCAACCAAGGAAAATCCAGGACGAACGCCGGCGCCGCTGTCGGTGCCGTGGCCGCCGCGCTCGGTCAGGCGGCCCACGCCCAGGGCACGGGCAAGATCAAAATCGGTCTGCTCGGCTGTGGCGGACGAGGCAACGGCGCCCTGCGC
>JAFGCA010000127.1 GCA_016932895.1 Sedimentisphaerales bacterium
CACTGAAATCCCCCCCCCCCCTCTCCGGCCGGCGCTGCAAGCAATAATAGCCGAATCGGAAATGAACGCTGTCCCTCCCCGCGTGGAAAATGCACCACCCGCCCAATCGGCTCTGTTCCGCTGAAAGGTACAGCCTGCTACCACCAGCTCGCAGTGCCAGCAGTAGAATCCGGCGCCCTTAGATTGCGTCCAATTGTCGAAGAACTGACTCTCTCGTATCGTCACAGTGCTTTCTCTCGCATGCAGCCCGCCGCCCTGGGCTCCTCCACGGCCTGCTCCATTCTCGAAAAACGTACACGCCTGCACGATGAAGTTATCGCCTCTGTAGACAAACGCACCGCCACCCATCATGTCACCGAAATTCCGCTCGAACCGGCAGTGTCTCAGCGTTACGCCGTCGGCCTCGACGAGAACGCCACCGCCGCAAAAACCGTCGGCAGGGACAACATCGGGGCAACTCCCACGACCCGTGCACCTAAAAGGCATGGCGTGCCCACCGGTGACCACGACCCCGTCCAGGGTGGCGAAGGCCCTGGCCGTAACCACATTCAAGCTGTTCTCCTCGCGCGTCACGTCGTCGCGGAAATCGCAGGGGTCCACCCCGGTCGCGTCGTCGCCCAGCAGATCGCCGCTAAGGATCGTTAGATGGGCCTCCCAATCCCGAGCATTCGGGTCGGAAGCCCCGACGCCCACATAGCCACCGGCCAGCGTCAGGCCGCTCAGCAATTCAAAGGAAGCTTCTCGGTCCCCCGTCCCGCCGGGATTCGCGGCGTCTCGGTCCGGCCGGTAGGTTCCCTGGGCCACCCGAATCTCGACCGCCTCGGCGGTCGCTGCGCCCTCGGTCAGGGCGTCCTGCAGAAACGTATACGCCGTGGCCCACGAGGAGCCGTCGCCTCCGGGCGGGGCGTCGTCATCGACGTAGATCAGCGTGCTTTGCGCCGGGGTGCAGACGCTTGCGAACAGGGCGCAGAGGACCGTTGCGCGGATTGTTTTCTTCGTCGCCATTTTTCGCTTCCCTCCAAGAACGACTGCTTCGCTTGGGTCAAGGACCCACTGTACCGGCCCGGCCCGCAGAGGCGCCGACGGCCGCACGAACATCGCTACAGCGAAGGCAGGCGGATATGATCGGTGCTACGAGAAGTATGATGGCGGCTCAGAATATAATCGTTTCAAAACCGGCCTTCGTTTCGCAATTCAAAATCAATTATACTCAGGGAGCAGGGGAATTTGCAAGCTTTTTCCGAAAAAACATATCCATCGTGTGGACGAAGGACGCGGTCCCTTGGCCGCCGGATTTCTTCGTTGCGGCCAGCGGTCGAAATGACAGCCTCCAGGCTCGGCGTCACGTAGATCGCGTCGAATGGCGCTCGTAACGCGTTTCATAAGCGTGCGACTATAGATTGCTTCGCTCCGCTCGCAATGACATATCGTGCCTTGCGTTTGTCATTGCGAGGAGAGCAGCAACGAAGCAATCTCCTTTCCGCGGTAGTCGCAAGACTTGCGAAATACGGTACGAGGGGCGATTTGTCAGCGGCCGGGCCATTTGGGGCCTTCGGCGTCGATTTGGGCGTGGAGGGTTTTGAGCGTGTCCTTCATGCGCGCGAGTCGGCGCGGTTGTGTTTGCGAAAGGTCGTTCTTTTCGGTCGGGTCTTCTTTGAGGTTGTAGAGCTCGAACTGTGTCAGCGCGGTGTCGGCGATGATCTTCCAGTGGCCCCGGCGCATGGCGACGGTGAACGGCTTGCTGATGGCGCGGTCGTAACGCCAGTAGAGCGGGACCGTGCGCTCGAGCTTCTCGTTCCGGAAGATCGGCAGGATGCTGGTCCCGTCGATGGGACGGTCCGTGGGCACCTCGGCGCCGGCGATGTCACAGAGCGTGGGCAGAACGTCGGTCCCGTTGACGGGCTCGCTGGAGACGCTGCCGGGCTTGGCCTTCCCGGGCCAGCGGACGATGCCGGGCACGCGGATGCCGCCCTCGTACATGTGCAGCTTCATCCCGCGCAGCGGCCCGGGCGAGCCGAACGAGCGGTGCGACCCGCGGTAGCGGTTGAGCGTCTCGGGTCCGTTGTCGCTGGTGAACATGACGAACGTCTCGTCGCGCAGGCCCATGTCGTCGAGATTCTGCATGAGCCGGCCGAACTCGTGGTCCATCTGCGTGACGTTGCCGTAGTAGATCGCCTCCTTGTGTCCTTCGTACCTCTGCATAAACTCAGGGCCCGTGGCAATGGGCTCGTGCGGCGCGTGGAACCATACGAACAAACAGAACGGCTTGCTGCGGTCCCACCCGTCGCGGAGCCAGTCGATGGCTTCCTGGACGATTAGCGTGGAGGAATAGCCCTCCAGGAGTCCCACACGCGCGCCGTTTCGAACGAAGTTGTTCGGGTTGTGGTGCGTCGGCAGCGCGTTGTTCTGCGTGGAGAACCAGTGGTCGAAGCCGTGATCGCCGGGCTGGGGCTGCTCGGCGGAGTTGAATTTTCCGTTGCAGTGCCATTTTCCGCAGTGACAGGTGGCGTAGCCGCGATCGCGGAGCAGCGTCGCGACGGTAATCTCTTTGCGGGACAGGTGCATGGGATTGTTGGCGGGGATCCAATCGTAGATGCCGCAGCGATACGGCGTGCGTCCGGTCAACATGCCGGCCCGCGCCGGCGAGCACACCGGAGCGGCCGCGTAGCAGTCCGTCAACCGCAGCCCCTCGCCGGCCAGCCGGTCCAGGTTCGGCGTTCGGATGTGCGGATGCCCGTAGCAGGCCAGATCGCCGTACCCCAAATCGTCGCACAACGCGATCACAATGTTCGTTCTCTTGCCGGGATCGCGCGACGCAGCCGCAGACCCGGCGCCCTTGCACGCCGAGACCGCGAGCGACGCGCCGCCGAGACCGATGACCCTGAGGAAATCGCGCCGGCTGATACGTGTCCCCATATTTGTCCTCACTCTCGAAAACACGTTAGCAAAACTGTTGCCGATGGCAGCAGACAAGCGCACAATATAGGCGGATTACGCGGCAACGGCAAGGCCATACGCTTTCAGTTATCTGCGTTACCAGTATTGGAAACCGGCGAAAGACGAGCCATCCCAATGCACAGGTTTTCCACAAACTCAACTTGCGAGGTGCAAAACTTGTTAGCAACAATTTTTTTTCGTGCGCAAAGCCAGTGCTTTCAAGTCACTCTATGACGTGGAAAAGAAACCAGCCAAATACGTGTTGATTTGCTCAAGCTCTTCCAAATAATAGCAGCAGTAATGTTTGGTTTGCGTTAGAGGCCCAAGACCTTTCTTTGAAACGAAATGTGGGTACCGATAACAGTGCTGCTATTGGCACTGTCAGGGAGATCTTGATGCAGGGTACAATCACGGATGATGCTTCCCGGGCAACGGGGTCCGAGGCGACCGCCATCACGGAGGCACTGGCCGAGCGGATCGGCCGGCAGAAGTACAAGATTTGGTTTCAGAGCTGTGCACGTTTCTCGTTGGAGGAGGGATACCTCAAGGTAGGCGTTCCCAATCCCTTTCTGGCCGGCTGGCTGGAAGGGCATTTCGCCCGGGACATTCGGCTGGCGGCGCAGTCGGTCATGGGCACGCCGCCGGAGCTGTCGTTCGTGATCGACCCGGAGCTTTCCGGAAACCGGCGGCGCAGTTCCGTGGACGCCAAGGCGGACGCCGGGACAGAGACGCCGCGCGAATCGCGCGGCGCCAAGCCGAAGGACTCGGCACGCCGGAATGGAAACCTCAAGCTGACGCTGGAGACCTTCGTTGTCGGTCCGTCGAACGAACTGGCGCACAGCGCGGCGCGGGCGGTGGTCCGGGAGCAGCAGAGCCCGTTCAATCCTTTGTTCATTCACGGCGGATACGGCGTCGGCAAGACCCATCTGTTGCAGGGAATCTGCAACGGTGTGGCCCAAGCCAGGCCCCGCACCAAGGGGCTCTATCTGTCGGCCGAAGATTTCGCCAATCAATTTGTGCTGGCCTTGAAGACGAAGAAGCTGGAGGCTTTTCGACGTCGCATGAGGCAAACGGATTTGCTGGCGATTGACGACGTACACTTCCTGGCCAGCAAGCCTTCCACCCAGGAGGAGTTCCTGCACACGTTCAACACGATCAACCTCGCAGGAAAGCAGGTGGTCCTGGTTTCGGATGCCCATCCCAAGATGATCGGGCAGTTGTCGGAGAAATTGATCAATCGTTTCGTCTCGGGCATGGTGGTGAAGATCGAGGCGCCGGATTTCCAGACGCGTTGCGAGATCTGCCGCCAGTACTCGCGCCGGATGATGACCGGGGCGCTTTCGCGGCACCGCAAAAAGACGGCGGGGGAGCTGCCCGAGGAGATCGTCCGTTACGTCGCCGAGCGCGTGCGGACGAACGTGCGCGAGCTGGAAGGGGCGCTGACCCGGCTGATCGCCTACGCGGCCCTTCAGAACGAGAAGCTGACGCTGGCGACGGCCGAGGCGGTCCTGGCCGAGCACATCGAGCGGTGCGACCCGATCGTCCACGTCTCCGACATCGAGGCGGCCGTCGGCGGGTATTTCGGCGTCACGCCCGCCAGTCTCCACTCGGCCAAGAAGAGCCGCAAAATCTCGCTGGCTCGGCACTTCAGCATGTACCTGACGCGAAAGCACACCAACATGTCATCCTCGGAGGTCGGCCGGCACATGGGCAACAAGAACCACGCCACCGTCCTGGTCGCCTGCAAGAAGATCGAGGGCCTGCTCAAGGATAACGCCGAAATCAACTGGCCCGGACCCCACGGAAACAAGGTCGCCAGGGCCCGGACCATCCTGGCCCAACTGGAAGACAACGTCTCCCGCTAAGCCCCAGCCCGACCTGCGGCGCGCCGATGAATCAGAATCCGTAGGACCGGCGGTATATCCGGCGGTTCCTTGTGGCGTTTGCGCCGGCGGGCCCGTAAAATCAGTTGCATGCGGCACGTTCCGTACGAGCAGGTGCGACGGAGGCTTTCGGGGAAACGGGAGTGCTTGAACAGGCGTTGAACGAACCACGGAGCGCTCGGCTTGAGCCAGTCAGGAGAGACCCAATGGGACATGAGACAATCTCAAAGGTAAGCTCGCATCGCACGATCGTCTTGGCCGGGCTGGCGGTAACCGCGCTGGTCCTGTTCCTCGCGGGCGCCGTCGCGGCGGATTTCCAGCGGGTGGTCATCGATAAGAACATCGGCGGCCGGACCGCAATCGGCGATATCGACGGCGACGGATTCAACGACATCGTCGTCCACACCTGGTCGAGTGACAGAGGCAAACAGAACGACGGCAAGGTCGGCTGGTACAAGTATCCCCACTGGCGGCGGTACAGCATCGTCGACAGCGGCCACATCTTCGGCGACGGCGTGCTCGCGGTCGATCTCGATCAGGACGCCGACAACGACGTCGTCACCGCCAAGGGCAGCGATAACGAGGCCAGCGTCGTCTGGTACGAGAACCCGGGCGGCGCCGCCGCTGCGGGCTGGAAAGAGCACAAGGTGGCCACCGTCGAGACAAACAGCGAAGTCAAAGACGTGGAAGTGCACGACATGGATCACGACGGCAAGCCCGACGTGATCGTCCGCACGAAGCACAAGTTCGCCGTCTATTTCCAGCAGTCGCCCGATTCCTGGTTCGAAGTGAAAGCCGACAACGCCGAACGCGAGGGGATGACGCTCGGCGACGTCGACGGTGACGGCGACTGCGACGCGGTCATGAACGGGTTCTGGCTGGAGAATCCGAAACGCCCCCGCAAAGACGTCTGGCCGCGACATGATATCGACCCGACGTGGTTCAAAGACGTCACGGGAGGCTGGCAGGACCACAGCGTCATGGCCGAAGTCAAGGACATCAACAACGACGGCAAAGCCGACGTGGTTTTCTCGCATTCGGAAAAGACCGGCTTTGCCGTGGCGTGGTACGAATCGGCGAATCCCAAAGACGGGCCCGATGCCTGGACGAAACACGAGGTCGGCGTGGTCGACTACTGCCATACCCTCCGCTGCGACGATATCGATTTGGACGGAGACAGAGACATCGTCGCGGCCACCCTGATCAGGACAGAGGACCCGGAGATCTGCGTTTTCGTCAACGAAGGCAAGGGGCTCTCCTGGCGGAAACAGCGCCTCGCCGCCACGAGCGCCTACAAGGCCAAGACCGGGGACCTCGACAACGACGGCGACGTCGATATCGTCACGGCCCGAAGCTGGGACAAGGCGCCTCTGCAACTGTGGCGCAACACCCTCTCGGCCACCGCCGGAGAGATCGGCGTGGGAGCGGCGCCGCCACCGGGAGCGGACGTGCTGATCGACGGAACGCGCGAAACGCTCGACGAGAAATGGACGTACTGGGAAGGTCCGCGATTCGCCTCGTCCCTGCCGATCAAGTGGCAGATCGTCGACGATCCCGTGGACTCGGGCACCGTTATCGTCAGCTCCGATCCCGCCGGCGCCGGGGGCAAGTACGGCGCCGCCGACATCGTCACGAAGAAGAAGTACCGGGACTTCCGGCTGCACATCGAGTTTCTGGTTCCGCACAAGGGAGGCAACAGCGGCGTCTACCTGCAGAATCGGTACGAGATCCAGGTCCTGGACGGCGACAGCGGCAAGCACGGTCTGGCCGCGGTGATCAACGAGGCGGCCGGCCCCTACCACGCCTATAGCGGCACCGGACGATGGAACGCCTACGACATCAAGTTCCGCGCCGCCCGTTTCCAGGACGGCAAGCTCACCGAAAAAGCCATGGTCACCATGTTCTTCAACGGCGTCAGGGCACACACCAACCACAAGATCCAGAAGGTCTGGGGCGGAGAGAATTCCGGCATCGACGGAGGCAACCAGGGCGGAGCCGGCATCACCGACGTGCCGGGAGGACTCAAGCTCCAGTGCGAGGGCCATGACGTGCTGTATCGCAACGCCTGGATCATGGAGCTGGACATCGAAGAGCCCAACACCGACTGGGGCCCCTGATTCCCCCGCGCCCCGACGTGCAGGGCGAATGTGGAGGTGCTTATGTGGCCGAGCATTGGACCGGTACGACTGTATGGAGTCTTGCAGCTTGTCGGGATCATCCTGCACTTTGTCGTCAGTTGGCGCATCGCCAGGCGCTACGGGCTGAAGCGCCGGGTGTGGATCGCCGCAAGCCTCTGCTACCTGCTCGCGATGATCGTGGGCGCCAAGGTGCTCTTCGATCTGCGCCACAACATCCTCTCGCTGTCGGCGCTGCTGGATGCGAAGCACTGGATGCGCGGCGGCATGTGGGGCGGCCTGCTGGCCTATCTGGTCCTGGCGGTCCCGGTCGTGCTGCTGCTCTCGCGGAAAAGGCGCGCCGCCCTGGACCTGGTGGCCCTGGCGATCCCGATCCCCTGGATCGCGGCCAAGCTGGGTTGCTTTCTCAACGGCTGCTGCCACGGCCGGCCCTGCTCGCTTCCCTGGGCCGTGACCTTCCCGCCGGAGGCCCGCGGCGCCCCGCCGGGAATCCCCCTGCACCCGAGCCAGCTCTACGAAGTCGGCATCATGCTGATCCTGCTGCTGGTCTTCGCGCGACTGAAGTCCGACCGCTGGCGCGGGACCCGGCTGCTGTGGTTCTTCCTGATCTATGGCCTCGGTCGGGCCGCCACCGACTACCTGCGAGGCGATGTCGAAAGCTATCTCTACCCCGGCCTGTTGACGGTCACGCAACTGCTGTGCATCATCCCGGCCGTCGTTTCTCTGCTCCTACTCGCGCATCTGCTCCGCAGACAGCCTCACCCGTGAGGAAAACTGACTCCGTTCCCGCGCCGACCCCACTCTTCGCCCCAAAACGCAGCAACTTGGGTCCGTTTGCCATTCCGCGCCCCCCTGCCTCGAATCTCCAATCTCCAATCCGAAATCCCCAATGGCGCGACTCCCTCCCGGAGAGATTGGCTTCGTTTGCCATTCCCGCCGATCCCCCTGAAAGGGCGAGAAGGGTCGGAAGAGTGGAAAGGGTGAAAGGCCGGCGGGTCATTTGCTGCGGTCGCGGGCGAGGCATTGCGGATGATAGTACACGTCCAGCGACTTGTTGTAGTACAGGCCCGCCTTGGGGACGGTCTTGCGGCATCCGATGCACATCGCCTCGCCCTCGACGTCGCCGAGCAGCTCGAAATCGCCGAGCTCCGTTCCAACCCGTTTGGTCCCGCCAGCCCGGGATGCCTTAAGCAGGAACTCGATCTGAGCGAGGCGGTTGAGAATCGAAGCCAGGCCAAGCAGCACGATCCCGGCGAAGAACAGGACAAACACCGCCGGCAGCAGTTCGGACTCGCCCGTCAGCGCAAAGAACGTGCCCCCGGCCGCCGCGAGGCAGCACAAGAAGCCCAGAAAGCTCAGAATCGTCCGCACGTCAACCTCCCTTCGCCAATCCCCAACATCCCAACAACCACCGCGGCCGGCCCATCCCCACCCAACCGCATCGCACCCGATGATACAAAAGGCACCGTGCCCTCGCAAGCAAACACCACCTTCGCTAGCCTCCGACCGCCCGCTTGTTGCATTGCCCCCCCACGTCTTTCTCGTTGCTTTCCTCCCCGATTGACCTTAGAATAGGATTGTGGATTGATAGGCTTGCGTTCTACGTGAGATGGAGAGAGATTGTAATGGACGCCCCGGAGGTGGCACGCTCTTGCAAGCGCCCTCTGGGCAAATCGCTGTAACGGTGTTTGGCTTTTCACAACAACGGGGCGTGAAAGCTGGCGGATGCGGATCACAGACATCATATGGAAGGAAGCTGTTGTTGAGAAACTGACCACCAAGCACGGCGTGTCGGTTACAGCGGTGGAGCAAGTGCTACTTTCCCGGCCGGTTGTTCGCCGGGTGCTCAAAGGTCGCGTCCGCGGGGAAGACGTATACGCCGTCATGGCGCAGATTCCTGGTGGAAGGTATTTGATCGTTTTCTTCATCGACAAGAAGCGGGGCATGGCGCTGCCCATATCGGCGCGCGATATGAGCCCTGCCGAGAGGAAGTATTATGCCAGGCACAAACAAGCCGATTGACCCGTTGCCCGAGCAGTTCAGCTCGCCTGAAGAGGCGGCCGTCTTCTGGGATACGCACAGCATCACCGACTACGAGGAATTCCTCGAGCCCGTCGACATCGACGCGGACATCAAGAGACGCCACTTTCAGATCGAGGTGGATGAGGAGAGCTTCCTGGCCTTGCGGGAAACCGCCAGGAGAGAACGCAAGCCGGTCAAGCAACTCGCCAGCGAAATCCTCAAGCGCAGACTCACCGCCGGCTGAGCCTGTGGGAAATGCACCTGACAGCCGATTCCTCGCCGCAAGAGAAGATGGTACTGTGTATGCTATATTTGAAACGGGTTCCGCTGAATTGGTACAAGTACGATGTGCGATTCTCCGTTGTACTGCTTGAGGCGTACATACGCGGCGTAGAGCAACAGGTTGTGATCGCGATAGAGGAGTTCCGTAGACAGAAGGAAGTCATCATTTCCGAGGAAATCCCGGGGGAGGGGTCGACTCGGATAGTTGAAGCACACAGAGGTTTGGATAGCGAAACTTGGGATCTGGGTGGCATCTTTGAGGACTATTTTGCCAATCTCCAACGCAGGGGTGCCCTGATTACCCTTTATTCATTTCTGGAGCACGAGCTCAACGGTTTATGCGAGTTGTTTATGCGGGTCGACGGTATTACGGTGTCGCCGACCGATATGCGGGGAACCGGTGTAGATCGCGCTGTCCTGTTTCTTGTGAAAGTCGTTGGACTGCAAATCGACAAAAGCACCGCGGGCTGGCAGGAACTTAAGAATATACAGAAGATTAGGAATTTGATAGTCCACAACGACGCGAAGTTGAGTGATCGGTCCGGGAAAGAGAAACTCGAGCTAGTGAAATACGTGGCGGACTCTCCCTGCCTATCCGGAGATGATGAGATCAGGATTCTGCCAGGCTACTTGTCACACGTACTTGAGACATTTGATCGTCAGTTTCAAGAGATTGACAAGCTTATTGCAGCAAGGAGTCGTACCTAAGGCGTGATACGACGGCGACCTAAGGAGATACGGGTGTCAGCGCGCTAGGTGCGTATTCGTAGGTCGCGGTTGTGGGCGGTGCAGACGCGGCTGGCAGCGGGGCTTGGAGCCGTACGGGCGCGTGTTGGCCACCGGGTTGCTGAGGGTTCATTCGACTTGTCCGGGGGAGGCGGATTTTGTAGAATGTTGTTGGATCGTCCGTTGTTGTCAGGAGTGTGTTATGACCATCAAGCAGAAGGCCTGTGAAGTAATATCGCGTATGCCGGAGGGATCAACCTTCGAGGATATCCAGTATCATCTCTATGTCCTGGAATGTATCGAGCGAGGCGAGCGCGACATTGAGGACGGCAAGACCCTCACCCATGACGAAGTGGAGAGCCGCCTGGCGAAATGGCTAAGGTGATCTGGACCATCAAAGCCGTCGAGCAAGTCGAGCAGATCGGCTCGTTCATCGAGAAGGATTCACCTTTCCAGGCTCGTCGGGTTGTTCAACTGATCATGAAGGAAGCGCGCAAACTCGAACGACATGCGAGGATCGGCAAAATGATCCCCGAGGTAGAGGAAGATCAATATCGCGAGCTCAGAGTCTTCAGCTACCGAATCCTGTACAAGATCCTCAATGAGAAAAAGATCGCCATTGTCGGCGTGGTCCACGGACAGCGACTGTTCGATCCTCAATGGTTGCAATGACGCCTGAATCGTGATGCTCAGCCGACTTTGGAGATTTCGAAGATTACGGTTCCTCCTTTGGTGTATTGGCAGGGGTCGGGGCAGTGGATGTAGGCTTTGGTCTTGTCGTCCTTTCCGTCGAGTCCCAGGTCGGCGGGCTCGCAGAAGTACAAGGCGTTGTAGTAGGGCATGAGTGCGGCCAGGCCGTGCATGCAGACGGGCGTGTCGCTGACGAGCTGGTAGCCGGCCTTGAGCGTGAACGTGTCGCCGACCTTGTACGTGGGGCAGTGCCCCTTGATCTCTTTGACCGTAATCACCAGATCCATATCGCAAAAACTCCCAAGAATGGTTTCAGGTTCCCTACTATTATGAAGCGTCGGCGCGATTGTTCAAACGAAATCGCGGCGTTGGCGGAATTCTTGCTCTATCGGCGGGAAGGAATTGTCCGTGGGGGCAAAGGCGATTACTATAGCGGCTTGTTGACGAAAGGAGGTCCTGCAGGCATGGTAGATGAGTTGGTGGGTGTCATTGGCGGCACGGGGCTGGGTGACGCGCTGGCGGCGGCGATGACGGGATCGGAGTTTCGCGAGGTGAAAACGCCGTTCGGCGCTCCCAGCGGCCCGGTGATGGTGGGCACGCTGGGCGAGCGGCCAATCGCGTTCGTGAGCCGGCACGGGCCGGGACATACGCTTTCGCCGAGCGAGGTGCCGTATGCGGCCAATATCTTCGCGCTCAAGAAGCTCGGGGCCCGCGCCGTGATCGCCAGCGGCGCGGTCGGCTCGCTGCGCGACGAGATCGCGCCGGGCGACCTGGTGATCGTCGATCAACTCATCGACAAGACCTTCAAGCGGACGCAGACGTTCTTCGCCGACTACGGCGCGGTTCACTGCGAGATGGCCGATCCCGCGTGCGGGCGCCTGCGAGAGGCGCTGCTGCGGACCGCCGACCCGCTGGATGTCCGGATTCACCCGCAGGGGACGTACGTCTGCATGGAGGGCCCGCAGTTCTCCACGCGGGCCGAGTCGCGGATGCACCGGGCCTGGGGCGGCGACCTGATCGGCATGACCGCCATGCCCGAAGCCAAGCTCGCCCGCGAGGCGCAGATGTGCTACGCCCTGGTGGCGCTGGTGAGCGATTACGACTGCTGGCGGCCGCACGATGCGTCCAAGGGCAAGCAGACGCTGCTGGAGGAGATCATCGCCAACCTGCAAACGGCCACGGACAACTGCCTCGCCCTGGTCAAGGCGTTGCTGGCCGGCGGTGAGACGCTGGCCGACGAGGGCTGCGGCTGCCGCCAGAGCCTGGGCCTGGCGGTCTGGACCGACCCGGGCCGCATCGAGGCGGCGCAGAAACAGCGACTGGGAGTATTGTTTGAGTAGCGTTCCAGCTTGACGGAAAATGGTTCCATGGTAGGATGAGGGCATGAAACGCATGTGCAAGACAGCGATGAGCCTGATCTTTCTGGCCGCACTGACGGCGGGGTGTCAACAGCAGGAGCAACGGCAAGAGGAAGTTGCGCTCGCCGAGCAGGCCAATCTCCTCGCGGCGGCCCGCGCCGAGCTCAACACCGAACGCGACGAGCACGAGGCGGAGATCCGAAATCTCGAGCGGCAGTACAACGACATTCTGAAACAGCGCGAGGCCGAGCTGGCCACGCTGCAAATGGAAATGGAAACGCTCAAGGCCGCCAACGACGATCTGCGCGACAAGATCAGGACGGTCCGGCGAGAGTTGGCGAAGCTCCAGGTGGTCATGGGGCCGGAGGCCGAGCAACAATAGGGCGGCGATGGGTTCTCGTCCGCTCGACGCCGAAAGAATGGAACGGGCTGGAAAGGAGGCCGGTATGACGGGCCGAAGATGGGCGTGGGTTTTGCCGGCGGCGGGTGTCATTATCCTTGCGGTTCTGACGGCGGGCTGCCAGCGGGAGCAGGCCTCCAACGAGAAGCAGGCTCGACTGCTGGCCGCTCAGAACGTGGAGCTCAAGGGTCAGATCGCCGCCCAGGAAGTGCAGATCAAGACCTTGCGTCAGGAGCACGCCGAGAAGATCCAGGCGCAGGCCGACTTGCTGGCGCAGTATCGAACTCAGAACACGGCGCTCCAGAAGGATCTGCGCGAGGGCATTGCCGCGCGGGTCGAGGACGTCACGGCCGCGGTGATGAACGAGAACGCCCGGCTCCGGCGGGACATCGAGCAACTCAAGGCCGAGGTCGAAAAGCTCAAAGATCAGATCGCCGTCAAAGCCCGACCGCTGGAGGGCCGGTAGATCGCCTCTTCCCGCCCCAAGGTAAAAGGAGCCTCAAGGCAGCCGCTGCGCAAGGCAACCGCGCAGCCCTGAGACTCCTCGGGTCGCTTGCCACGAAGCGGATCTTCGACCCCGTGGTGCGTGTTGTCCTTCCGGGCCGGGTACTCAATACCGGAGACCGGCGGCCCGTTGGATCGTGAGACCTCTTTGAATCACGTTCATCGCGCGATTGCTGATGCCGTCGAGCATACCGATGCTGAGGCACTGGATGTTGGCGCTGACTCCATAGGGGGTCGAGATAATCTGGTTCTCGCCGCCTGTGAAGCTCTGCACTGCCGTGGCCGAGCCAAAGCCGCCCACATTGAACACATCCTGGGACAGAAGCGTGTCGAAGCCCTGATCCTGGGAGCCAACGTTGAAATAACCGAGCGTTCCTTGTGTTTGGCTGCCGCCGGCATAGGCCCCCTGATCGAATCCGTACAGACCACAAAGCCCGCTGGCAGCGCCACCCTGGAACAACGCCCCAACCGTCGTCTGGATAAGCTGGATGTTGTCCCCGCCGTCGTTGCCTTGCTGCACGTTGACCACAGGGATCATATTCGTGCTTGCGATGGCCCCTGCTGCGGCCCCACTGAGAGCGCCGGCGTTGCTCGTGTTGACGGCGAATTGCTGGGCCTGATTGACATCTGCGAAGGCCCCGGATGCCAGCAGAAGGACAAGCGCTGTTGCGACTATATATCCTCTGCGCATACTCGAATCTCCTTTCCTTGACACTCTGCCTTGGGCCCGGTTCTGCCGAACTCCGCGTTGTTGTCACACGAACGAGCCGGAACGGCTCCTGCCAACTTCTTCTTGCGGATCCTGGGAGTTCTTGGCCTGCGCCGGCAAGGCAAAACGGTACGAAAGGGAGCCCTGAAGCTATCCGCCCTCGATTTCATTCGGGTGTGACACTTGAGGGCTCCCCGTCGCATCAACCGATGCAGTCGGTCTTAGTAGACAACTTGAGCCTGCGTCGTACAGGCGTTCATGCTGGTGGCCAGAGTGGCGGTCGAACCGGCGTTCCCGTTGACCACCCCATTCTGGTAGCCCGTGATTCCCGAGCTCTCGAGTACGCTTCCAGCGGCATTCTTGCCCGACTGCGACTGGTACAGATTCGCCTCATTGATGGCCCAGCCAGTGCCGCCTCCGTCGGAGCGCAGCAGGACCTGGTCGGCCGCCATGCCCAGACTCTGGCCCTGGCTCTTCGGAGAGACGCTTGCGCCGATCGTCTGCTCTTGCGCGCCACCGGCATCCAGGAAGGCGTTGACGCCGATGATCGCGCAGTCGCCGTCGGCCTCGGCCGTCTGAGCGAGGTAGCCGTCCTGACACTGACCCGCCGCCGTCAGACAACTCGCCTGACAAATCTGACCGGGCAGGCCGATGATCCCGACGGGGCCGATGCAGACGGGCGTGCTCTGCGAATTGCAGATATCGAGATCCGTGAAGGCATGCGCATAAGCGCCGGACCCATGCACGGTGTTCAGGACACTGCTTATGCCGGGATTCATCAGGTTACCGACGTTGAAGTCCTGGAACTGCCAGGCGCTCCCGGGCAAGACGGTCTGCGCGCCGACGACCGAGCACACCAACAATACGACTGCGATCGCTACTGAAATTCTTGTACACATGGTTAGAACTCCTTTTCTTCTATGGTACATTTTCGAGCTTCCCTACCGATTGCCGCTTACGTAGCGGCAATCACGACACAACGTAGAAATGCCAATTTTGCCTTACCCGTTCATCACCTCCTTTCTCCGCACCTCCAGTCGTGTCAACCGCATTTCCACACACACACCACATCACATCTCCGGAGAACCTATTTGAATATCGCAGGGTCGGCCTGCTGACTTGTGGTGACGCTGGCGACGTCGTAGAGCTCGCGAATCGAGGCGGGCCCGGACTTCTTGCCGTTGCCGGTGTCGGTGGGCATCGCGACGCGTTTCTGTTGGGCCGCGGTCGCGGCCATGGCCCTTGCCTGCTGCTGCGCCGGTGTCGCTGCTGCCGCGGCGGCAACCGGCGGCCGGCGGCGAATCCGGTCATACAGACCCTGGGGCAGGCGGCGCCGCTCGAGCAACTCCGGACAGAAGCGATACGCCGAAGCGCTGAGCACCGGCTCGCCTTTGCCTTCGGTAATACCTCTCGACTTGCCCCCGAACAGGGCCAGCGAGTAATTCGTCTGGCTGTACCCGTAGGAGGCGCTCGGAAAGCTGGTATTGGTACCGACGGTGACGCCCTTCATTCCGCCCGAGACCAGGAGGATATCCACGTCCCAGGGCAGCGCCTCGGCCAGGGCGGCGTTGTAGAGATGGTCCCAGTTCCGGTTGACCTCGCCCTCCAGGCTGAGGCGTCCCACGTAGGCGTAGCCTTCGGCCTCCAGCAACTGCGCGTCGACCTTGCTGTCGATGAAAACCAGCAGCGGTTTGCCCTCCGGGCGCCGGTCCCGTGCCACCGAGTTGGCGATCTCGAAGCCCCGGCCCCGGTGGAACTGGTCCGGTCCACCCAGCAGCACCCGCACCCCGTTGAGCATGCCGCCCAGGAAATGCAGCGGACCCTCGTAGGACAGCGACGCCAGGACGCCCTTGAGCTCGTGCATGTCGTCGGCGTTGGCCGGATCGAACGCCTTCTCGTACACCGTGTCGTAGGTCGTGGGTCCGTTGGGGAAGTAGGCCTGCACGGTTCCCCAGCCGCCGTGATTCCACATCGGCAGATAGGGCGGATACGTTCCCAGCGGCGCGACCCGCCCCTTGTAATTGGAAATGGACGTCGTCTCGATGTTGACCGAGGAGACGCTGTCGTTGTCGCTCCAGTTGACCTGATCACCGATAGTGGATTCGGAGTAGTTCCAATTCACGGTCTCCCCCACCTCAACAGTGGCGGTGCCTCCCTGGGCCGAGGAGTTGGAGTAGGAATCGGCGTCGCCGCCCCCCACAGCGTTGGCCGTCTGAAATTGATCGTTCACGGTGTTGACGACGTTGTTGTTGATGTTGCTCGTGCCGTTGCCGTTGGGCGAGCACCCGGGGATCTGCGCTGCCACCCTCCCCTGGGCGCCGAGAAAAATAACGGGGATCAACACTGCCATTGCCCTTTTCATCATTGTTCTCCTTAACCGTAATTCCGAATTCCGTTTTCGGCCCCTGCTTTCCAAACACCCTCCCTGGGTTGGTCGGGGCCGCTGTTGCACTGCTCTGTTTTTCTCTGCGCGCAGGAATTTCCTGTTTTGCGCTGCGCGCATCCCGGGCACCACGGAGACCGTCCCCCCTTTCGGGGTGACACGTGCGGAACACCCTCCCCGCGCTTACGCGGAGTGTCCTGATCCCTCCGTTCGCCATAACGGCGGCCGGACTCGTAACAGATTGTCGTGCCGCGCTCCGGCCCCCTTTCCCGGCCGGGTCGGCGACGCGATGCTTGGTCGGTTACAAGCGACCGAGACCGCGCAAGGTATTCATGGCGCAGCTCCGGATCGGCAAGCCAACGGGCTCAACGCAGAGCCGGAGCGCCGACGCCAACGAGAAGAGAATGCTCTGGCAGCCATCCCCAATACGCTGGAATGCCTGCGAGACCGGTGAAACGGCCACTTGGAAAGGAGTGGGTACAACGGTCCATGTTAATAGCATACCTCTAGCATCCATGCTAATACCCTATTAACCCGCACCGTGCAAACAAAGTTCAAATGACCCAATGTTGCGGCTCTTAGTGTACGCGCCCAGGCTTCTTTGTCAAGAGTAAACTATCCCTTTTGACAGTTTTTTTTCACAGTGGGAAGGCGACGCAGACTACAGAAGACAGGACGGCGCTCCAGGGAAACCGGCGAGGATGCCCCCGGAGCGCCGCACGGTATGAGGCCGGGAGAGCCCGGCTATCGGATTTCGACGACCGAGTTCAGCTCCCCGTAGGGATTGAGCTCGCTGGTCTCATTGTACGGGTCTTGCTGCCACTGTCCGTCGACGACCAGACGGTACCGGTACGTCCCCTCGGGCAGTTTCATCTTGGCCTGCCAGACGCCGCTGTCACCGACCCGCTCCATCGGGGTAGCGGTCGGCTGCCAGTTGTTGAAGTCGCCGGCGATCTGCACGCACTGGGCCCGCGGATAGAGTGTCACGAACACGACGGCGTCGTGGATCTGGTTCACGCCGTAGTAGTCGGACAGTTTGGCGTCGGTGGCGCGGAGCGTCTCGGCAAACGACGAAACCTTCGGTTGCGTCGCAACACTGGGCGTCATCGGCGCGGGCGCCGGTTCGGTTCTGGTTTCCCCAACGGCCTGACGCACCGGTGGAACCGACGTGATTGTGGTCTCAACCCCGGCCCCGGCGGAATCGGGAAGGCGGATCGCCGGATCGGACACAAACGTGTCTTTGCGGGCGACCGGCTCAAGAGACTTCGGCGGCGCGGGCTTCGGCTCCAGCACAGGCTTCGGCTTGAGCGTCGGTTTCGGCTCCAGCGTCGGCTGCGGCTCAAGCGTCGGCTCGGGCGATGCCGGCCGCTTCGTGACCTTCAGAAGCTCATTGGCGCTGGCCCCGATTGACTCGAGCTGGTCGGCCAGCGAATCGACGAGGCGCTTGCTCTTGGCCTGCGGCGGTTCGGCGACGCCGATGACTTCCTGGGCCAGCGCTTTGAAGTCCTGCTGACCCTTGCTCGCCGGGTCGTATTCGTTGACGGGCTGTCCGAAACTCGCCGCTTCCTTGATCTTGGTGTTGAAGTTCACCACGGTCTTGAACATGCGGTCGGAGAAGTGCGAACGCAGCTCGGCGAGAATCTCCCGCGCCATCTTCGTGCGGATGTCGTACATGCTCGCCAGCACCCGCACCGAGACCTCCTGCTGGCAGCGCTTGCACAGGATGCTCAGTGTCTCGAGCTGCTTGCTCAGACCGTGCAGGGCGAAATACCCGGTCTCCACCGGCACGAGGACGTTCGTGGCCGCCCGCAGGGCGTTGAACGTCAGCAGGCTCACCGCCGGCGGGCAATCGATCACACAGTAATCGTATTCGCCATCAGCCTCTTCGAGGACGTTTCGCAGGCAGCATTCGCGTTCGGGAATGCCGGCCATTTGCTGTTCGAACGCCGACAGATCGATGCTGGCAGGTGCCAGTTCCAGCCGGTCCCCGATCTGCCAGAGAATCTCTGTCAGCCGCATCGGCTCGTTGCGGCTCCTGCTGATCAGAACGTCGTAAATGCTCTGCTCGATCTGCTCCTCCGGAACCGCCAGCCCGACGGCGCAGTGTGACTGTGGGTCCATATCCACCAGCAGAACCTTCTTGCCCAGCTCGGCCAGAGCGCTGGCCAGATTTATCGAAACCGTGGTCTTGCCGCAACCACCCTTCTGGTTCACTATCGCAATTGTTCTCATCTTCATCCCTGCTCATGAGATTGCATTATGGCGTTTTCTGCGACGCAACTCCCTTCGCGCCGTAGGTCCGAAAAACCCCGTTTTCAGCACTGGTGGCTCGCATAGGGTCTTTAATATTTTTTCGGCACGGCCACCGGAAAAACTTTATCTTTTTATGGGACGGGCCGATAAAAAGACACAAAAGGTACAAAAATGGCATGGCCCAAACGCCCCGAATTCCGGTGGCCAAACCGGGCCCAAGCGATTATAGTCACGTGGTATGAAAAGGGAAGTCCCTAAAATTTTTCACGGGCTGCGAAGCCGCCGTCGGACGCAGAAGGACAGGAGACAGTGCTATGAAACGCAGTATTACCGGACGTCGTGATTTTCTGAAATATGCCGCGACTATCACCCTCGGGCCCTCTTTGCTGCGAAAACCGGCGCCGGTGCGGGCCAACAGCAGCTCCGGCCGGTTGCTGAAATCCTGCCAGTTCCGGATGTTGCCGAAAGACCTTTCGGACGCGGAGAAATTTGCCCTGGCCCGGAAATGCGGCTTCGAGGGCATCGAGCCTTCTACGATCGCCGATCCGGCGGCGGCCCGGGAACTCGGGGCTCTGGCCCGCGAGGCGGGTGTACCGATCCATTCGATCACCTACGGCGGCTGGGGCGCGCCGCTGTCCGATCCGCGCCCAGAGACGGTGGAAAAGGGCCTGGCGGGCGTGGAAACAGCCCTGCGCAGCGCCAAAGCCGCCGGCGCCGACGTCGTTCTGCTCGTGCCGGCCGTGGTCAACGAAACCGTGAGCTACCGCCAGGCCTACGAGCGCTCGCAGGAGAATATTCGCAAGCTCCTGCCTCTGGCCCGGGAGCTGCGCGTGACCATCGCGGTGGAGAACGTCTGGAACAAGTTCCTGCTGAGCCCGCTGGAATTCGCTCGCTACGTCGATGAGTTCGACAGTCCGTGGGTCAAGGCCTACTTCGATATCGGCAACGTCATCCTCTTCGGCTACTCGCAGGACTGGATTCGCACGCTCGGCAAGCGCATCGTCCGCATCCACCTCAAGGACTTCAAGCGCCAGGGCTACCAGTGGACCAATCTGCTCGAAGGCGACGTCAACTGGCCCGAGGTCCGCAAGGCCCTCCACGAGACAGGCTACACCAGCTACATGACCACCGAACTAAGCGCCGGCGACGAAACCTACCTAACCGACCTGGCCACCCGAATCGACAAAATCATCGCCATGCCCACCACGTGAGTACAGCGCAGGGCAGACCCCCCCCGATGTATTGTACCCGAGAAGCGCAAATGTACATTGTGTGGGCCTGGACAGGAAAAGTATTTGACAATCGCTTCCACGACCGCCAAATATAGAGCGAACGAAGAAGGTGTATCCATTGACATTTGTGACCATGCGGGAGCTGCCATGAACGGATTTGAGGAGCTTACGCTGGAACTCACGGATTGGTGTCCCTCACTCTGCATTCATTGCTCCTCCAGTTCGGGCCCACGCTGCAGAAACCGGCTTGGCAGAGATATGGCGACTGGATTGGTTGAAGGAGCCGGGGATCTGGGCGCAAGGAAGGTGAGTTTTGGCGGCGGAGAGCCTACTGCGAGCGAGGATTTTCTCCCGGTTGTTCAACGGACTGCTGCGTTGGGCATGGAGGCGGAGGTCTTCACGTGCGGATTCAAGGCCCAGCGTGAAGGTCCGACGTCCCTTGATAGTCGACTTCTTGATACGATTGCTCCCCTAAGCAATGTCAAATTGATATTCAGCACGCATGGACATGCGGCAGGCGTTCACGACCTAGTTACGCAGACCCAAGGCAGTTTCGACGCGCTGGTGCGATCAATAACTGCAAGTCGCGCTCGCGGGATGACATGCGAGATGAACTTTGTGCCTTTGCGCGTCAATGTTGCAGGGTTCAGCAAGCTCGTTGGCCTGGCTGAGCAACTTGGTGTCGACAGAGTAAGCGTTCTGCGGTTTGTTCCTCAGGGCCGAGGCCTAAAGAACGCGAGGCAGATCGAGTTGTCTCCGAACGAAGAGGATGCGTTTATCGCGGAACTCGTGCGACTGAGAACCGAAACGGATGTAGAAATTCGCACGGGTTCCCCCTTCAACGGCATCGTACCGGGTAATGCGGTACCCTGTCGTGCCGGAAGCGGAAAGCTCGTGGTGCAGGCAGATGGCAACGTCTTGCCCTGTGAGGTATTCAAGCACGACGAGCGCAAAGAGTGGAACCTCTCCGTGCACCATCAATCCATTGCCGAAATTCTGAAGAGTCCAGAGGTTCGGGCCCTGCGGGCGTTCCTGGAAAACACCAGTTGTCTTGACTGCCCAATCCACAAAGTGTTGCGAGATCAGCTAATAGCGGAGGTAGAGCATGAACACGTTTCCGAAGCCACCGTTTCATTTGGGAAGCGAAGATGGTGACGCAATTCTCTGGTCATATTTGAGTACTCCCGGCACCTTCAGTTTCTTCTCCACAGAGACGCGCGGGAGATTAGAGAGCATTGAGATCACTGACGGAGCCAATCTTGGGGCGATGCGAAAGGACTTGCTGGACATATGGCCTCGTCTGTTAACTGACGCCCTTCTTGAGTTGAAAATGAGGGACCCACGGGAGGCCGAGAGCAAGGATGACGAGAAGATAAGAACGTTCTTCGACGAAGCGTCCCTGGGAGTTGCCGAACTCCGCGATGTGCTTGAAGGATTCAGCGGTTTCGAGAGCCTCATGTACGGTGCTTCACCTGATCGGTATCGGGACCATATCGTCCACTCATTTCGGGTCTGGATCATCGGACACGGCATCCTTAAAGAGTGCCTGAATGGATGTCTTCACATTGATCCAAGCCTAGAAAGGGAAATAAGCCCAACCGAATGGGAATGCATGTGGGCGATCGCCGCTCTATGCCACGATATTGGCTATCCGCTTTCGCAAATTGAGAAAGTGAATGAGCGCGCCCGGACTGCTCTGCAGAATCAGGGATTGTTGCCACAGGGGGATCTGCGCTTCACTTTCTCCCAGCAGATGCAGCCTTTTCACGACACTATGATACGTCTTATGGCATCAAGCCCCGTTAGACTTACGCGGGAGCCTGCGGCTCATGGAGAATGTGCCGGCAGTACCCCCGGTTCTGTGCACGCTGGCGGGTCGAATGACCAGTCCCGAAAGAAGGAGAGGCGCTACGTCGTGCATCTCCAAAACAAGTATTATCTGAAGCTATTGAAATCATTCGACGAGCTTCACCACGGAATCGTAAGCGCCTTGTTGATTAGCAAGGCGCTTGTGTATTTCCTCGAATCTGACTTCTGTCATGACGGCTGGGCTCCTCTGACAGGAGAGGATGCCCGGCAGATGCTAATCCGTCGCGAAATCCTGCGTGCGATTGCTGATCACACGTGTCAGGATGTGTATCATCTCAGGTTTGACAAGCTGTCTTTTCTCCTTTACATGGCCGATGAAATTCAATGTTGGGGACGGCCAACCTTGACCTCGTTGCAGGAAGAACCTGCAGAGATAATGGACGGATCGGCGGATGTTCGGGCGTTCGGTGCAAAACGCGTGAGCATAAGTATCTCCACTCAATGGCAACCTGAGGATGACGACAAGATAATACGGTGGATTGGAAAACTCCGGCGCATGTTGCGCCTCGCGGTCGGAACACGTAAATTGAAGGAGCTATCCCTCACGTTTAGAGCTGAGAACTCAAACGGTGAACCTTGCGTTCTTGAGTTGAGAGACGGCTCCTTGCATGGGCCGGAGATTGTGCGCCAAAACAGCATTTAGTAGCTCGGCTTCGCAGTAACGCCGGTTGATGGAAGGACAATACCACCCGATGAAGTGCAAACGTCATTTCAGAAATGAAATCAACCATTGTCTTTGACACCTACTGGGCATTCGCTGGCGAACGACAGCGCGTATTCTTCCGAAAACTGGCAGGGGAAGAGTTCCCGTGGACGAAGGATCCGATTCTCTCAACGTGTCGATTCACCAACGCGTATCGGGCTGCAGACAGGGTCAGTCAATACCTTATCAGAAACGTCATATACGCGGGAGACCAATCACCGACGGAGGCGTTCTTTCGAATCCTGTTGTTTCGCCTCTTCAACAAGATTGAAACCTGGGAATTGCTCGAACGCAATCTCGACACGGTGTGTTGGGGCGAGTATTCGTTTGATCGCTATAATGACGTATTCGATAAAGCGCTTTACAAAGGCACAAGAATCTACACCGCAGCCTACATCATGCCATCTGGAAAGAAAGCCTTCGGCCATTCAAGAAAGCATGCCAACTGCCTGAGACTCATTGAGACTATGATGGAGGACGATCTCCCGAGGCGGATATGCGACGCAACCTCCATGGAACAAGCGTTCGGCTTGCTGCGGTCATATCCGATGATTGGGGATTTTCTTGCTTATCAGTACGTGATAGACATCAATTACAGCACTCTAACGAATTTCTCGGAAATGGAGTTTGTGGTGCCCGGTCCCGGCGCCAGGGCCGGCATAAGGAAGTGCTTTCGCGATCTCGGTTCCATGACCGAGAGTGACGTCATCCGGTACGTCGCGGAGAATCAGGAGGCGGAATTCGCGCGCAGGGGGTTGAGATTCCAGACGCTGTGGGGAAGACCTCTGCAACTAATTGACTGTCAGAACCTGTTTTGCGAGGTGGACAAATACGCGCGACTCGCCCACCCGGACGTGGAAGGAGGTAACAAACGCAAGCGGATCAAACAGAGGTATCGGCCGAATCCCACGAGGATTGACTACTGGTTCCCGCCGAAGTGGCGCTTGAACAGGCGCATTCGACAAGATCAGACTTGTTTTCAGTAGCTCCCTCGGAAGTCCACCTCTCGAAGCTCGAAGCAGCGCTAGGGCTACGCCGCGGCCTACTCCCCACGCGGGGACTGGGCTATGGGGTTTCTTTGCGGGTGAGGGATTCGAGGAGTTCGGCGGCTTGGGTGGGGGCGTCGTGTTGGGCGAAGTCGGTTTGGATGCGTTTGGCGTTTTCTCGATAGGTCGGCTCGGCCAGAACGCGTTGGACGGCTTTGCGGACCGCTTGCGGCGAGGGGCGGTGCTTTCTCAGGTTGATCCCGGCGCCCGACCACTGGACTCGTGCGGCGACCTCCCTCTTGTCCTCGGTCTCGCCGGCGACGACGAGGGGGATGCCGTAGGCCAGCGCCAGTTGCGTGCCGCCGTAGCCGCCGTTGGTGACCATGACATCGACGTGGGGCAGCAGGCGGTCGAAGGGAATGAACGGCTCGGCGCGTACGTTGGCGGGAAGCTCTCCCAACTGCCCCTGCTTCACCGGGACGGCGACGACCAGCATCTGCTCGTCCCTGAGCCCTGCGATGGTAGGCACGATCAGGTCGTCGAGAACGTTCGCAATCGTCCCCTGGTTGACCAATACGACGGGTTGTGCCGTGTCGAGGTCCGCCCACCAGCTCGGCGGTGCAAAGGCGGGGTGGGGTTCCGGCAGGATTGGTCCGATCTTGTGAATGTGCCCGGGCAGATCGCTGCGGGGGTACTCGAAGACCCCGGTGGAGAGCTGCATGATCAATGAGATCTTCCGCGGCATGGCGGCCAGAAACGGGCCGTCCAGCGGCCCAAGACCCAGCCTGCCGCGCACCTCGTTCGCGTAAGTTGTGACATCGCGAAGCAGGATTCGATTTACAAGCAGATTCAACAGCTCGTTTCTCATCCTGGCGAAAACGCTCGTTCCGGGCAAGAGGCCCAGGCCGTACGGCGCCGTGTCGCGACTGGGCATACTGCCGGGAAGAAGCGAGATGCAGGCGCTGGGCAACCCTCCCATTTCCGCGCGAAAGTACAGGCCCAGGGCCACGCTGTCGCCCAGGAGCACCTCGGCCGGAAAATCCGCCAGAACCTCGTCAAAGACCTCGATCTCGGCGAAGCAGCCGTCCAGGAAGACGTGCTTGAGCCACCATTTGATTTGAGCGAGCCCCTTCAGTTTCTTCAGCTCGGGGTGAAAATCGTACACCTCCATCCCGTTCGGGTCTCTCTCTTCGGGTAGCGCGTGGAACCGCGCGCCGGTGGCCTCTACTTTTTCCTTGAATCGGCGACCCGCGATCCAGACGATCTCGTGGCCGCGCTCAACGAGCTTTCGGGCAATCGGCGCCGAGGGTGTCACGTGCCCCGGGTACGGCTGCGTCATCATGAGAAATCGCGCCATAGACGGTCCTGCTCAGTTTCGAAATAACCACCGCGCTGCCTGTCGGCAACGCAACGAAGTTTATACAAGCTCCTGCGTGATCTTACGAATCGTGGGCGGTTAGTTTTTGAGGTCGAGGACGGGGGAGTTGGGCAGAGCGTCGATGTCCTCGATCTCGATCACGTTGTCCTGCACGGAGATGATCTTGCAGCGACTGATTGCGATCAGATTCGGGCGCACGGGCGAATGCGTGGCAAAGACGCCCCGGATGGGATTGTCCGGGTTTCCCTGCGGGTGCACCTGAAGGATCGCGCGCCGCTCGGGCGTGTCGTTGCGGTCAAACCAGTAGACGACCGTGACGTGCGAGAACTGGCCCAATCCCTTCAAACCGGGTTCGTATTTCTCGTCCAGCACGATAAGCGTGCGACCGCCCTCCTTCACCACCTTGCCGATGGGAACAACGGCGTACGACGATTTGAGGCCGTCGTCACGCAACTCATTGTTTTGCAAGCCTTTACTGCAACCGGCCAAAGCCAGACAACCCAGCACAATCCATAGTCTCTTCATTTCGTCCCCGATCCCATTGCAAGATTCATATGCCGGCCATTCGCCGCTGTCCACCGGGCGGACGTACCATCGTCTCAGACATTAGGACCAATTCCTGTCCTTGTCAAAGGTTTATGCCACCCTGTCCGGGTAGGCATACGTTTTGCAGCCACAGGATGCCGTGCTTCGTCGGCCTCTTGGGTGGCAGCGTCAAGTGCATGCGAAAATCTTCCTGCAGAGACCTCTGTCTACGCCTCGGCGGCGCAGACTTTTTTTACGGCTTCGAGGCAGTTGGGCAGGTTGCCCTGGAGGTGGTGACGCTGCATGGCGGCCGCGACGAGCCCGACGAACATGGGCTGGGGGCGCAGGGGCCGCGAGGTCAGGCACGGATGGGCCTGGGTGCCCATGAAGAACGGGTGCTCGGGCAGCTCGAGGATTTGCATGATGGGCTGGTCGGGGGCCTTCCCGGAGAAGACCAGGCCGTTCTTTTCCAGCGTCTCGATGTACTTCGGGTCCACTTC
>JAFGCA010000128.1 GCA_016932895.1 Sedimentisphaerales bacterium
GAAATCGTTGGTGTGATTTCCTTGAAGATGGGGCTTATATCCCGATACGAAAAGCACGTACGTTCTCGGGAGGAAAAATCACGAAGGGGATTTTTCCTCCCTAAAGTAAGCCTAATCTCCATTTTGCAAAAGTTCAGTACACGAATCAGCGTGCGACCTCAGGACGGTGATCGGCAACGTGGGAGCGAAACGCGATGAGACATCTTGCGGTGCTGTTGTGCATTCTCCTCTCGATCGTAACGCTCGGCGCGGAAAAGACGGTCTTCCGCTGCGATTTCGACCGGACCACGGCGCCGGGCAGCAACGAGGGCAGACTGGTCACGGGCTACGAACAGAGCCGGTCGCTGCTGATTGAGCGGGTCGAGCCCGGTTCGTACAACCGGCGATTTCCACTGCCCGCCGAGGCGTTCAAAGACCGTTTCGCCACGCTACGGGCGGTCGTCAAGGCGGCCGATGTCTCGGAGCCGCCGCAATCCTGGAACGGGATCAAGGTCATGCTGGTCCTGGAAGCCGCCTCCGGCGCCAGGCAGTATCCGCAGATCCCGATTCCCGCCGGCACGTTCGACTGGAAGCCGATGCGTCACACGATCCGCCTTCCCGCCGATATCAGGAGCGCCGTGCTGGTCGTCGGCCTGGAGGAGGTCAGCGGTCGGGCGTGGTTCGATAATCTCGAGGTCGTCGTGGGCAGGCCCGAGAGGAAGGGCCGGCGCAGCGAGACCCGGTTCAAAGGTCACGACCTGCCCCGCTTGCGCGGCGTGATGTACGGGCCGACGTTCCGCGAGAGTGACATCCGCGACCTGGCGCAGACGTGGAACGCCAACCAGATTCGCTGGCAACTGAACTGGACGCCGATGAAGCAGGCCGAGGAGTGGGCCCGCGACCTGGAGGCGTACGATCGGTGGCTCGACGGCGCGCTGGCCGAGTGCGACCAAGCGCTGGCGGCCTGCGAGAAGTACGGCATCAAGGTGCTGGTGGACCTGCACACCCCGCCGGGCGGCCGGGGGGAGGGCGGCGTCTGCCGCATGTTCCAGGAGAAGCGCTATCAGGACAAGCTGGTGGCGGTATGGGACCGAATCGCGCGCCGATACCAGGGGCGTCGCGTCGTCTACGCGTATGACCTGCTCAACGAAGCGGTGGAAGGTACGGTGGCCGAAGGGCTGTTGAACTGGCGAGCCCTCGCGACGAAAGCGGCCCGGACGATCCGGGCGGTCGATCCGGGCAAGCCCGTCGTTTTCGAGCCGAGCCCCTGGGGCGGCCCCGACGGCTTCGACTGGCTCGAACCGTTGGACCTGGACCGCGTGATCTACAGCTTTCACATGTACCGGCCGCATAGTTTTACGCACCAGGGCGTCTACAATGACCGGACGGGAATCGCGTATCCGGGCCCCATCGACGGCGAGCCGTGGGACAAGGAAAGGCTGCGAGAGGAGATGCGACCCGCTATCGAGTTTCAGCAGGCCTTCAACGTCCACGTCTACGTCGGCGAGTTCAGCGTCATTCGCTGGGCGCCGGGCGACAGCGGTTACAACTACTTGCGGGACGTCATCGACCTGTTCGAGCAATACGGCTGGGACTGGTCCTATCACGCTTTCCGCGAATGGGACGGCTGGAGCGTCGAGCACGGCCCGGACCGCAACGACCGCCGGCCCACCGACACACCGGGTCGGCGAATGCGACTGCTCCTGCGCTGGTTCGAGAAGAACCAACGTCCCTGACCAGAAGCGAAGGGTCTCTGGCCGTTGCAGTTCCCTCTCGTGCGATGCTGGTTTCTCTTTCCTTGCCCGGCTGCTTCACTTCGTTCAGCATGACGAGCTTCTGAGGAGTTGAGGCAGAGGAACAGTTCTATTCAACGCTGCGCGTTCCGTCCTCTTTGACCCAGATGACACGCTGGTAGCCGTTGGGGTCGAAGGCTTTGCCGGCAGGGAGCAGGTCGTAGGGGGTATGCGATTTCAGGCAGCGGGCGATTTCCTGCACGGCCGGTGTGAGGACCTGCTTGTAGGTCAGGCCGTGATCGTTCCTGCGGTCGAGCGGATAGATGTGCGTGCCCCAGGTGAACAGTTGCCAGCAGGTCGGCAGGCTGTAGCCGTAGGGGATGAGGATGGCCGTCGTCGCGGCCCGCCGCAGTTTGTCGAGGTCGCGCGGCGGGCGGGATTCGGCATACGCCGAGATTTCCCGGGCCAGGCGAAGCTGCTCGGTGTAGGGGACGTGGTGGTCGTGGTCCGACGTCCAGAACCAGATGAACTCGGCGCCGAGGTCGTAGGCGAGTTTCATCGAGGCGAGGCGCAGATGGGGCTCGGCCTGGCCGTAGATGCTCATGCCCCACTTTGAGCCGAAGACCCGCGCCGCTCCGCGCATCTGGCTGTAGGACCACAGGAACAGATTCTCCGGCGTAACCGGAACATCGACGCTGAATTCCGCGTTCATCCGTTGGAGCATGAGGGGTTGGTCCGAGTCCGCGTTGGGATCGATGCGCCAGCGACATTCCTGGACGATGCCGCAAGGGTTCGCCTCCAGTTGATAGTAGCTGGTCTCGATGTAGGTCTCCCAGATGGGAATGGCGGGCTCGGGCAGTTCGAGCGAGCCGAGATCGATGCCGCTGCGCGTCAGCAGTTCGTGATAGCGCGGCGAGTCGATCCTCTCGCGGATGTGCTCGTGGATCATCTCGACGGCCTGCTGCAGCGATGCGCCGCGCGGATACTTGCCTGCCAGGCGGCAGGCAGGCTCGTCAATGAACATGTGCAGGCCGAGGAAGTTGGGCCGGTACAGCTCCTCGGGAAATGCGATGCTCGGGCTGTACCCGTCGTAGAAGACCGGCCGGTGACAAATCCAGTCGACCTGCTCGCCTTTGGCGGTGAAGTAGTTGATGCCCGCGGCGATCATCTCGTCGTAGTCGTCCCGGGTAAACGGAATGTAGTTGAAGTTGGACTTTTTGTCCTTGCGTCCCTTGCCGTCGTCGCGGAAGTTGCGGCTGGTGCCCACGATGAGATCGTTGCGCAGGACCAGTTTGCGGAGCACCGGCGGGGGGGCCGCTGTCTTCGGTTCGAGCGTTCTGGTGCGAAGGAGCGGATGGCCCAGATACGTGCCCCGGTCGAACAACGCCCGGCCCGGCGTGGTCTCTCCGTGGGGCAGCAACTTTTCGACGAAGTCAAAGAGCGGCACCAGGGCGTCTCCGGTGCGCCGGTCGATGTACTCGGTGGGCGGCTGGTTGGGTTCCTGGAGGACGTAGCGGTGAATCGCGACATCTCCATGCCCAGGCAAAGAGAACGGCCCGCCGTTGGCCAGAAACCACACATCGAACGTGTCACCGTTGACCTTCGCAGCCGTGAGATGGTACCAGTTGCCAAGGTCGGGCTCGGGACCGGGGCTGGTGGCGATTTCGAGTCGCGCGATCTGCTTCGGGTGGGCATTCGCGGGGAGCTTCGCCTCATAGAGGGCCCGCTCCGCCGATTGCCCGAGGCCGGTAAGGGTAAGTTGCGGCAGCAAAGCCAGCAGAACAGCGGCGCCCGACCGTCTCATATCGTCCTCCTTTGATTCAGGATCGATTCCATGGTGTCATTATAGACAAGTCCCGCCGAAGGCACAACGCGACGACGCAGCGGCGTTGGGAAAAAGTGCTTGTGAATCGCTCGTATGCGGGGATAATAACAGGCTGTGCGGCCCGGAAAGGTGCGGGCCCGGGAGCAGAGCATGACTCCAGGATCATAAGGAACCACCTGAAACCGACATCAAGCAGTAGGAGACACCGACCATGAGTGAAACCACGGAGAATAGCACGTCGCGTCGTGACTTTTTGAAGACGACCGGCCGCGTTGCCGCCGTCTCGGCTGTGAGCGCGGGCATCGTTCCCAGCCTGTACGCTGCCTCGAACGACACGATCCAAGTGGCTCTGATCGGCTGCGGCGGCCGCGGCTCCGGCGCCGCCAGCGACGCCTTGTCCGTCAGGGACGGCCGGCTCAAACTGGTCGCGATGGGCGACGTTTTTGAAGACCGCCTCACGAGCAGCTATCAGAACCTGAAGAACCGGCACAAGGACATGGTGGACGTTCCCGAAGAACGCAAGTTCATCGGCTTTGACGCCTACAAGAAGGCGATGGACTGTCTGCGTCCGGGCGATATCGCGATCTTTGCCACGCAGCCGGCTTTCCGGTGGGTGCATTTCACCTACGCCGTCAAGAAGGGGCTCAACGTCTTCATGGAGAAGCCCGTCACCGTGGACGGCCCGACCACCAAGCGGATGATCGAGCTGGCCAAGCAGGCCGACGCCAAGAACCTCAAGGTCGGCGTGGGGCTGATGTCGCGTCACAGCCGGGCGCTACAGGAACTGGCCAACCGCATTGCGGACGGTGAGATCGGCGACATCATTCTGATGCGCGGCTACCGCATGCACGGACCGGTGGGCTTTTTCTCGTCGCCGCCCAAGCCGGAAGGCATCAGCGATTTGCTCTACCAGGTGCGGCGCTTCCACAGCTTCATCTGGGCCAGCGGCGGCAACTACAGCGACTTCTACATCCACGTCATCGACCATCTCTGCTGGATGAAGAATGCCTGGCCGGTCAAGGCCCAGGCGCTGGGCGGACGCCACTATCGTCAAAGCCCCGAAGGCGTCACCTACGTGGATCAGAATTTCGACACGTACGCCGTCGAGTACACGTTTGCCGACGGCACCAAGTTCAATTTCGACGGGCGTACGATGAACGGCTGCGCGCAGATTTATTCCAGCTACATCCACGGCACCAAGGGTTCCGCGATTGCCTCCAAGAGCGGCGACTTCGGACTGCCCTCGAGCACGTACAAGAGCCAGTCGCCCGACGACGCCAGCTTGATCTGGACGTCCAGGGTTCCCCAGAGGCAGCGCAATCCCTATCAGAATGAGTGGGACGACCTGGTGGACGCCATCCGCAACGACAAACCGTACAACGAGGCCGCCCGCGGCGCAATCGGCAGTATGGTCACGTCGATGGGCCGGATGGCCGCGCACACGGGCCAGGAGATTACCTACGAGGACATGCTCAACTGTCCGCACGAGATGGCGCCGGGTCTGGACAAGCTGACGATGGATTCGGCCGCACCGTTGCGGGCGGACGCCAACGGCAGGTATCCGATTCCCCAGCCGGGTATCGTCAAGGATCGCGAATATGGAGATTTGGCGTAGAATTCGCCCGTCATGAACGATTCGCCGCTGGTCTCGGCTCCCTCCGAACCAGCGGCTTTCTCTTTTTTATGTGCCCGGGAAGCTCCATCGGCCGGGCGGCCCTTTCGTTCGTCCGAACCCTCCGGTAGTCTTTCGGGTAGAGATATGTTGCATAGCCCGCTTGGTCTATCCCATCCGGGGTCGGCGGGGCGGACATTGACCCTTGAATAGCCACGGCATCCGTGGCGAACGATTTTGATACAAGCCTGGTGATGAGTCCGTGAAGGTGATTGCCGTCAACAACATCAGCAAGACGTTTGGCAAGGTCTGTGCCGTGTGCGGTCTGAGCTTCGAGGTGGAGGCTGGTACGTGCTTCGGATTGCTGGGGCCCAACGGCGCGGGCAAGACCACGATGATGAAGATGATTTACGGCAAGGCGCTGCGCGACCGGCGGTGTGCCGGGACCATCGACATCTTTGGCTATGATCCGGCCCGGGACGAGCTGGCCATCAAGTACCTCTCCGGCGTGGTGCCCCAGGAGGACAACCTCGACGACGAGCTCAACGTGATTCAGAATCTGATGATCTACTCCAAGTTCTACGCCCTGCCCGCCGGCGTCGCCCGCGAGCGGATCGGATCTCTGCTGGATTTCCTGGAGCTGTCGGACAAGGTCAAGGCGAAGATCAAAGAGCTTTCCGGCGGGATGAAAAGACGACTGGTCATCGCGCGGGCCCTGCTGAACGATCCGCGACTGCTGATCCTCGACGAGCCCACGACCGGCCTGGATCCCCAGGTGCGACATCTGATCTGGGACAAGCTGCGGCAGCTTCAAGCCCGGGGCACCACCATCGTGCTGACCACGCACTACATGGAGGAGGCGTTTCAGATTTGTGATACGGTTCTGATCATGGACAAGGGCCGTAAAGTCCTCCAGGACAATCCCCGCCGCCTGCTGGAGGCCAATATCGAGCCCTACGTCCTGGAAGTTCCCATCACCGATGGGAAGCCGCCGTTCGCGGCCGAGCCTCCCGGCGCTGCGATCCGGGTCGATCGTGCCGAGGGAACCGTGCGCTTCTACGCCGAGGACATCGCGCAGCTCAAGGACCTGGCCGACAAGCTGTCGGACCAGAACTACTACCTGCGACAATCCACGCTCGAGGACGTTTTCCTCAAGGCAACCGGGAGGGCTCTCAATGAGAGGCAATGAACCGGCCGCCTACCCGACACTGGCTCGTCGCTTGTTGTGCGTTTGGTACCGCCACCACCGCGTCTACACCAGAAATCTCCTGAGCAACGCGTTGCCGCCCTTTCTCGAGCCGTTGCTGTTTCTGGTCGGCGTGGGCCTGGGTCTGGGCAAGTATATTACCGAGAGCATGGAAGGGTTGGCGTATATCGAGTTTCTCGGGACCGGGCTGCTGGTGACGACCGCCATGTTCACCGCGGCCTACGAGTGCACGTTCGGCACCTTCATTCGCCTGGAGTACGAGAAGGTCTACGACGGCATGCTGGCCGCTCCGATTACCGTCAACAACCTCATCGTCGGTGAGATCCTCTGGGCCGGTACCAAGGGGTTGTTCTTCTCGTTCGCGGTGCTCTGCATCCTGACGGCGTTCGGCATCACTGACCTGCCCCAGAGTCTGCTGGCCCCGCTGGTGGGATTTCTTACGGGCATGATGTTCGCGTCGATCTCCCTGCTGGTGACGTCGTTCGTCAAGACGATCAACCATTTCAATTTCTATCTGACGGGCTTTATCTCACCGATGTTCTTCTTCTCGGGCGTGGTTTTCCCGGTGAGCAATTTGCCTTCCAGCGTTCGCTTTGTGGCCGAGGTGATCCCGCTGACCCACTCGGTGCGGCTCGTGCGGGCGGTCTGCACCAGCAGCTATCGCCCGGCGTTGCTCGCTGATCTGGCCTACATTGCGGCTTTCATCGCCATTGTCGGTTTCCTGGCGGTTCGGCGGCTGCGTAGGCGACTGATCAGCTAAGGCCCGGCTGCGACCGCTCCACTGCGTCAGAATCGAAAGAACAGGCTCGCCGAAAGGACGGGATACACCTTGAAGTCGCCGATATCGTCCTCCAGGTCCTCTTCCTCCCGCGCGAGATCGGCCAGAAAGTCCGGGTCGGTAGCCAGCGGCCCCGTGGCGGTGAGGGTCACGTCCGGAGAGCCGATGAATGCGACGCCGAAGTCGGTGAGAATTCCCCAACGCCTGTTCTTGCCGAAGGCGTTGCCCCAGCCGATGCCCACGTAGGGCACGGTGTGGTCGACGGTCATCTCGCCCGAGAGGACCCCGATGTCGCCGGCATCGTACTCGGTGCTTCCGATGGTGATGGAACCGTCAAGCTCGGCGTCCAGCCCCACGTCGGTCTCGTTGATGATGATGCCGGCACTGATGTGGAAGGAATCGTCGAAAGGGTACCAGTCCAGCATCAGGGGGAACGTCTGAAGATCCATATCGAAGTCGTAATCGATATCGGCCAGCTCGCCGTCAAGGTCGAGATCCAGAACCGTGGCGCCGAAACGACAGTTCACGTCCGATAGAACGTTCACCATCAGCTCGCCGCCGAGGCCGAGGGTCCCGGCCTTTCCCGCAATCGCCAGCCCGCCCGATGCGAAAGCGGCCTGACTCAGGCAGAAAACAAGCAGCAGCGTTGTGCCGAAAACGTATCGTTTCATGGCAATGTCCTTTCCGGAGGTTCGTGCATCGGCCTCAAGGGCCTTTGCCGGCCGCAGGGCACAGCGGTCCCGCAGCACCGACAACTCACGGTGGTCTTCGGCCTATTGTCCGGCGGACTTCAGCCAAAGTGGCCGGATTTGCCCGGGGCGCTTGCGGTGTTGTACCGCGAAATCGCAAGAGACGGACGCTGGTGACCTTTGCTCTTCATTTCTGGCGCCGATGTGATAAGATAGGGCCGAAATGAGTAAGGATACGACGTTATGGCACATATAGTCCTGTCGGGCGATGAGCTCGTCAACATACTCGACGCCAACGAGCTGATTCCCGATCACGTGACCGATATTCACACCAACGGCGAGGAAATCAGGATCCGGGTCAAGACGCCGTGGCCGCTGCTGAAGTCGCTCCGGGTCGGTATCCGCTTCATGGGTTTTGACGACGGACAGGTCGTGCTGCAACTGGTAACCAACCGCGTCCTGGACCGATTTGACTGGCTCATCGACAGAATGCTGGAGTCACTGCGGCTGGAAGACCACGGAAGCCGCTGGGAGTATCCGCACCTTTTTGTGGACGTCAACAGGCTGATCCAGCGGCAACTGCGCGGGGTAACGGTCAACGAGATGACATTCGAGGACGGGTACTTCCATATCTCGACGACACACGCATGCGACGGCGCCTCCGGCGATCCGGCGATCCCGGACCAGGAAGGCGGCGACGCAGAGGATTCGCGGCAGTGACGCAGAGAAAGCCTCAACGCCCTGCACCATATGCCTTGCGAGCAGCGCAGCGACGAAGCAATCCCCCGCCGCATGGTCGCGGAACTTGTGAAATGCGGTAGTAGGTCAAAAGGACGGACCCTTGGGGTCCGTCCTTCGTGCGATAGGCCTTTCGCGACGCGGCAACGACCCCGTACGATCGGGTGATTCCCGGCGACGATCTCATCGTTCGGCCGTGACATGAAATACAGCAAACGCTCATGCCTTGGCCGTCGGCATTCCGGGCCGCAGGTCCTCCTCCTTCACCCGGGCAGCTTTGGGCTCCGCAAAGGCAAGGGGATTATCTCGGTACTACGCTGACGACAATGGAGGCAACCTGGACGTCGGCGCTGCCGCCGGGAACGCTGGCGATGTTGGCATCCTCGAGTTTGGCACACAGCGTGCTGACGCCCCCGGGGGCATCCAGGTCGGAATTCAGGAACGCGCACGAATACGTGCCGGGCACCGTCCCCGTCGGTACGATCTCACAACTGAACGACAAATTGAAATTGCACTTCACCTGGAGATCGAGGCAACCTTCGTACTTTCGAAAGCTCACCTGCTGAAGTTTGATCACGTCGTTCTGATTCACAATTTCGATCCAGAACCCCACGTCCATCACGACGCCAATGCTCGTGACTTCCTGCGGCACGTAGCGGTACTGCACCGGCCAGTTATGAACTTTGATCTCGCCTGCCTGAGCGGCCACTGCCACCAAAACAGCGAGCCCCACAATCACTAATCTGCCTCTGAACATTTTCACTCCTTTCACAATCTGACCTTCAATCCGTAAAAGTCAGTTTTGGCTTACCAAGCCGCACCACGATTCCTATCACATCCTCCGGCCTCTGCACCCTACGCGCCGCGCAGTCTGGAGGGATCGATCCGGTCACAGTGCGCCCGGGACCACCCGGCGTGACGGCACCGATCGGTTCTCTGCGCGGGGATGGCAGAAGCCCGAAATACGCGTCGCTTGCGCGACAGTCAGAGATGAATCTCTATGCCCTGCACCTCCTTTCTCTCGGCCATGAGGGCCAAATGTGGCACCAAGGGAGTGGGTTAGCTCCCTTGGTGCCAATCTCCATGAGCCATTCAGCCCTCCATGACTGGTCGACCCACTTCGACGCGAGTGTTACGAAACGGAAACGGAAGATGTTGACTGTGTTGGGGGAGCCGGAACGGCCGGTCGCGCGGATCGCAACCTTTGGGCACCGAGCGTGTCCTGCTCCGTTCTTCCATGGCAGGAGCGCCGTCCCGACGGCAACGTGTATCGCTGTCCGGGTCTGCGGTTTCTCGGCCCGCAGCCGGAGAGCTGCGCCTTGAAGAGGGGTCTGGGACGCCGGGCACGCGGCGATGCGGTCGCGGGGATTCCGGTACGGCCGGGGCACCGTCAAGGTTTGCCTGGTGCAACGATCCGCAGTCCGGTCGACCGTCTGGTTCGTGCTGGAGGATTCGCGAAAGGACAAGCTGAATGTGTTCTCGACACAGCGATGCGGCTTGGCGCGCGTGCCGTGGATCCGGGCTCTCAGGACGCACACGCGGTGTGTCCGAAGCCTGGGATCTCGTTGGTGCGGTCGCCTCCGGGTGTGACTGAACTGCCGACGTCCCCTGGCGATCCTCGCCGGGCGCCGCACGCACTCCTTTACGCATCCTCCGTAAAGACACTCCTACCTCCTTGTGCCGGTTTCCACGCGCGCCTGAGGCGCCCGCCAACCGTTGTCAGGTGCGAACTCCGATCACACCTACATCCGTGATATGACCACCGTCCCTTTGGTGGCTTTCGGCATGGCCCTCCTCCTATGAGGGACCGCCTTTACTGCCTTACCTGATAACGCTTCGCGCCCGAAATGTCAAGCGCAAAATCGCGGAAACCTCAGAAAATCTGCGCGCGTCCGGCTCTGGCGTCAGAGCGCATAGCGCCGGCCCTGTGGCGTGCGGGCCTGTAGCGGTACGACGAAGCGGCGTTCGATTTGTCCGAAGACGCCCAGGCTGATACGTAGTATTTGCAGCTCCACTATGTCTTCCTCTGCGACCTCCTCCATTGCCAGCGAGAGCTCCCGGAGGTTCTGGATGCCGACGCCGTTGATCTGCAAAACGAGATCTCCGCTCTGGATTCCGGCGCGTGCGGCGACGCCCTGCGGATCGACGTCGGTGATGATGAGGATGGGGTAGGCCCCCTGGAAGTTGAACCGGCGCGCCACGTCGGCCGTCAGTTCCGACACGGCCATCTGGAAATACCGCTGGGTCCGCAGACGTCCATCGGGCAGGGGGCGAGGCAGCATGGCCAGTTCCACAACGCGGACCTCGGGGTCCTTCTCCGCGGGGCTCACGCAGCGCAGACGAATGGGTTCTCCGATTTCTTTGTCCATCAGCCTGACATAGAAATCGATGACGCTGTGCAGCTCGTGCTCATCCACCTGGGTAATGAGGTCGTTTTTGGCCAGTCCCTTTTCCTCGGCCGGACTGCCCTTGCTCACGGCGTCGATGACCAGCCCCCGGCACCCTCCCGCTGTTTTCATGCGTCCCACCGTCAGTCCCAGGCGGACCCGCCGCAGCTTCTCCGGCATGAGCATGTGACTTAGGTTGTCCACCAGCGCGTCAACGGGGATCGCAAAGCCGATATTCTGCGCCTCGGCTCGGATGGCGGTATTGATGCCGATGAGCTGCCCGTTGACATTCAGAAGCGGGCCGCCGCTGTTGCCCGGGTTGATCGGCGCATCGGTTTGGATCAGACCACGCAGCCAGTACCCCTCGGCGACCTGGATGTCACGTCCCACGGCGCTGATGACGCCGCTGGTGATGGTATTGGCATACCCGTACGGATTGCCGATGGCAATGGCGGTTTCCCCGATCATCAAATCGCTGCTGCACCCCAGTTCGACGAAGGGGAGCTTCTCCGGGGTTTCAATGGCCAGGACCGCCAGATCTCTGCTGGCATCGATGCTGATGATGTTGGCCTGGAATTCGCGGCCGTCACTGAAGACGACCTTGATCCGGCTGGCGTCCTCGGCGACGTGGGCGTTGGTGACGATGAAGCCGTCCTGGTGGACGACGAAGCCCGATCCCAGGACGGAGACTTCCTGCTGAAACCTCGGTCCCCAAAGGTCGGGGTCAAAATCCGGCCAGATGCGCCGCGCGACCGTGCGCTGGCCGGAGATGTTCACCACGGTCTTGTGCGTCTCGCGATAGACTCGGACCACCGGCGTTTCCCGATTGAAAGGCGTTTTCTCTTCGCTTCGAAGGACGCCGGCATATCCGATCGACAACAGCACGCCCGCCAGAGGCAACCACCGCGAATGATTCATCTCAATCCAGACCTCCATCAAAGACCTTTCGGTCGAACTTCAGCCTTGGCCACGGCCTCAGCGGTCCCGTGCGATCCGCGGGGACGGACCATCCCTCCAGTATACCTCAGACGGGTCTTTCAGGCGATAGGGACAAGGGGGGCCAAGAGGAGTCTCGAACCGGGATGGGTAAGGATGAGCGAGGCACGATGGGGCCGGAAGCCGGCCTTATCGTCTGCGAGACAAACGGTCGTCCGGCCTTCTGCCCCGCGGCTTGTACTTGCCTTGGCGGACTTCCTTGATCGCGATTTTCCCGGATCTGCCCCTGGGCCGAAAACTGCGTTTCCCGGCGGATTTGCCTCTTTTGAGCACAATCAGCGCATTGCGACATATCTCGGCCGTGGCTTTATTCGGATGACTGAGGCCCTCGACGAGGATCTGTTCGGCCCTCGCTCGCATTCTGCCGCGCATCTTCCTCAGGCCGTAGGTTGCGGCCCCCTTCGTTCTGCGCGACGAATTGCTGAACAACGCCTCTTCCAGAATCTCCAGTCCGTCCTCCTGCATCCAGGACAGGTTGAAGGCGCTCTGACGCACCGTGGAAACATTCGCGCCATATAATTGCTCGCGCAATTTCGCCAGAAGCTTCACGGACGCCTCGTCTTTTTCTCTGCCTGACGGTGTTCTTTTCTCCAGCTTCATGAAGCCACCTCCCTGTATCTATCGACACGCGCGTCCACACTGCCAGAGTCAGTCATAGACCAGCCCCCCTGGAGAGAAGAGAACTTGCGCTCTCCGAACTTCGAGGTTCCACGAACGAATGGGCACACCTCCCAGGAACCCCGGCTTGAAGATTTACCCCCAATCATTCCGTGCTCGGACGTCAGCATCCTTGCCTATCCTCCCGCGAAAACCGATACATAACGACTTTGTTGGCCTCACCCCGCGGGCCCGGACAGCCCGTCGCTGCCCGTGTTTTCATCCGCTCTTTCGCAGCCGGCCGAGCCGGTAATGCCGACACGGACGACCGTGATTCCTGGATGCAACCCGTCGGGCCGTACCAAAGTCCGTTCTCCAACCTGCAAGGTGGACTTCCTGCCGGCGCCGCGCAAGAGACGCCATACCCACGGATATTGTCACAGCAGCAATGCCGGCTGTCAAACTATTTTTTGCGGCGGTTTTTTGCCTTTGCTCGCATGGGCCCTGACGGGCAACGGGCCGGAGCGGAATTCTCATTTTCCTGTAACAAATCGAGATTGGCAAGCGTCTGACTACGAGAGTAAAGGGGGGAGATGTACGTGGATTAAGGAGGAGCGTGGATGTAGTGTCGCAGAGGCAAGGTGTGCCACAATGCCGTTTTTCGGTGTGTGGCTTGGTAAAGTGGGAAGGGGACGGGGCCTGATGAGAGAAAATAGACAAGCCGCTGAGGCGGTGCGCATCTTTCCCGCCCTCTGATGTGCTTGACGTAAGCCCTTGTTTTTGGTAGATTTGCACATGGGGGTATGCCCATTTTGAGGTAGAAGAGTTGGGAATGAACGTGCGCGGTAGTCAGGGCAGAAAGAAGAAGTTGGGTGAGCTGCTTTGTGAAAAGCAGTACCTGGACGAGGCCGGTCTGGGCGTTGCCCTGGCCGAACAGAAGGTAAAGCACCGTCGATTGGGACAGATTCTTCTCGAATTGGGCTACATTACACAGGCCCAGTTGAACGAAGCCCTGGCCCTCCAGGCGGGGATCGAGCGCATCGACCTCACCGAATTGTCGGTCAGCGGGGAGACGATCGGCCTGGTGCCGGCCGATCTGGTGAGCAAATACAACATCCTGCCCTTGTGGCGGGAGGACGGACGTCTGGCGGTGGCCCTGACCGATCCCTTCCAGCCGCAGGTGATGGAGGATCTTCGGCTCGTCACCGGTTGCCTCATCCATCGCTACTACGCCGAGCCGGCGCAGTTGGAGAACGCGGTGTTGCGGTTTTACGGCAGCAATGTGGCGCGCATGTTGGATGATCTGGCGCCCGCCGAGCAGCTCGCCGATGGAGAACTGGGCAACGGAGACATTTCGCCCGCCAAGCTCCACGAGCTGGCGCGCGAGCCTTCTCTCGTCAACCTGGTGAATCTGATCATCCTGGAAGCCATCGAGGACCGTGCCAGCGATATCCACATCGAGCCGTTCGAGTATGAGGTCAGGATCAAATACCGGATCGATGGGATTCTCGTGGAAAAAACGCCGTCCTCGAAGCGTTTGCAGGCCGCCATCGTCTCGCGTATCAAGATCATGGCCAACATGAACATCGCCGAGCGTTTCGTTCCCCAGGACGGCCACATCGAATTCATGGGCAACAACGGTAAGATCGACATCCGTGTTTCGACGGTGCCCACCGTTTTCGGCGAGGCCGTCGAGCTCCGATTGCTCGACCGGACCGCCTCGCTCATCAGCCTCGGCGACCTGGGAATGAATCCGGATATGCTCGAGGGTTTCTCCAAGTGCTTGCGGAAAACGCACGGAATCGTCCTCGTGACCGGACCGACGGGTTCCGGCAAGACCACGACGCTATACGCGGCGCTGAAGGAGATCTACTCGCCGGCGGTCAAGATGATCACCATCGAGGACCCCGTGGAGTACCAGCTCGACGGCATCAATCAGATGCCGGTCAATCCGAAGCGGGGGTTGACGTTTGCCACGGGGCTGCGACATATCCTGCGGCACGACCCCGACATTATCATGGTGGGCGAGATTCGCGACAAAGAAACGGCAGACATCGCCATACGAGCGGCACTGACCGGGCACATGGTCTTTTCGACCCTGCACACGAACGATGCGGCCGGCGCGGTCAGCCGGCTGATCGACATGGGCGTCGAACCCTTCCTGCTGGCCAGTTCTCTCGAAGGGATCCTGGCCCAGCGTCTCGTACGCAAGATTTGCCCCCAATGCAAAGAGCCTTACCAGCCTGATGAGAGTCTCCTGAAGAACCTCAACGGTTCGCGCACGTTCGAGGGCGGCGGGACCTTCTACCACGGAGCCGGATGTGCCGAGTGCAACCAGACCGGCATGACCGGCAGAACCGGCATCTTCGAACTGCTGCGTGTCACCGGCAGGCTGCGCGAGCTGATTGCCGGTCGGTCCACCACGGAACAGATCATCCGGGAAGCGCCGCCGGACCACGTCAACATGGTCCATGATGGCATAGCCAAAATCTTGCAGGGGCGCACGACACCGGAAGAGGTCTTCCGGGTCGCCAAGAGCATCAGTGAAGATGATTGATCGAAACCTGACGGCCGTGCGATGAGTTTCTTGGTGGAAGAAATGGATCGGACGTCATCTGGAGTGAACCTTGGGACAGTTTTCCTATAAGGCAGTGGATCGGACGGGAGGGCATGTCACGGGCGTTGTGGACGCCACGGATCGCAGGAGCGCCGTGACCGCGTTGGCGGGCCGGGGCCATTTTGTCACGGATCTGGTGGTGCAGGGTCGTGAGAAACAATCTGGGCTCGATCTGCCCCGGCTTCCGAGCCTGGGGGGCGGGCGTATCGCGAGCAAGAACATTCTGGCGATAACGACGCAACTGAGCACGGCCGTGCGGGCGGGGCTGCCCCTGCTGGGTTGCCTGAAGTTGATCGGAAAGCAGCAGCACAAGCCGGCGGCAAAGACGCTGCTGGAAAACCTCGTCAACGCCGTCAGCTCCGGGGCCTCCCTCTCGGAGGCCATGAGCCAGCACGAGCGAGTCTTCAGCCCGCTCTACATTTCGATGATCCGCGTGGGCGAGACGGGCGGCATTCTCGAACAGACCAGCACGCAATTGGCAGCCATGCTGAATCGGGAAGAGAAGATCAAGACGAACATGAAGAATGCGTCGGCCTACCCGATTTTCGTTCTGGCGATCGGTTTGATTTCAGCCGTGGTGATCGTCACGGGCATCCTGCCGAAGATTCTCGCCACGGTCGACGTCGGTGCGGCCGCGATGCCTCTGCCCACGAGGATTCTCATGGGGCTGAGCGATTTCATCCGCACGCTCTTCACGCATGTAGCCGGCTGGGTCGTTCTGGTCACCGCCATGGTCAGCCTGCTGGCGCTGGCCAAATGGACGCGCACAACAGGCAGGCTGTCCTGGGACCGCTTCAAACTGCGGATTCCCATTCTCGGCTCCGTGCTGCGCACGATTGCGGTGGGACGGTTCGCCCGAACGCTCGGGGCGCTGACGCAGGGCGGTGTGACCATTCTCGAGGCGCTGGCCGTCGTCCGCGATACGCTGGGCAATGAGGCGCTGGGCCTTGAGATCGACGAAGTGGCCGAGAAGGTCAAACGGGGTGACTCCCTGGCGGCGCCGCTGGAGGAGTCGGGCTATTTCCCGCCGCTGCTGGTGCAAATCGTTTCGGTGGGCGAGCAGACGGGTACGCTGGACGAGCTTCTGTTGAACGCGGCGGAGACCTTTGACAACGAGGCGGACGCGGCCATCAGCCGGTTTATGTCGGTTTTCCCGGCGGTCTTGATTCTGGTATTGGCCCTGGTCATCGCGTTCATTATCGCTGCCGCGCTGCTGCCGATTGTCGCAATGTCACTGGGGGCCGGCACCCTTTGAGCAGAACGTACGAAAAGACGACGGAAAACGCGCCAGGTCATCGAATGGTTGTCAATACGTGAGGTAGGCACATGAGAGAGACGAAACAGAAGAGAAAGGGTTTTACGCTGGTCGAGCTGCTGGTGGTGGTCTTGATCATATCGATGCTCGCGGCGGTTCTGGCCCCCCGCATGTTCAAGGGGCTGGGCAAGGCCAAGGCGGACATCGCGAAGGCCAAGATGACGATCATCGAGGATTCGCTGGCTCGTTTCCAATACGACTGCGGCCGGCTGCCCGATGAGGCCGATGGCGGTTTGGACGCCCTGATTATAGCGCCTCCCGACCTGGAGGAGAAATGGAACGGGCGGTATCTCAAGCCCAGTCACCTTCTCGACCCGTGGGGCAATCCCTACATCTACATCCCGGAGGGGCAGATCAACCCGGGCGGCTTCGACCTGATCAGCTACGGAGCCGACGGCCAGGAGGGCGGGGAAGGCGATAACGAAGACATCTTCAACGACTAAATGAAGACGAGCCGGGCCATGCAGCCGATTGACCGTCCATACAGAGCCGCCGCCGCAAGCGGCGGTTTTACGCTGTCGGAGCTTCTGTTGGTGATCGCAATCATCAGCGTCGTCGCCGGCCTGGGCGGGGGGATGTACGTGAAAACGTACGAGAAGCTCCTGGTGGAGAAAGCGGCCAAACAGTTCCTGCTGACCGCCCGGTACGCCCGGATCGTGGCGGTGGAAAAGCAAACGCCGTACGAACTGGAAATGGACACGGAAAACCAGGGGTTTGTCCTGACGACGACCCAATGGAATGAGGAGACCGGCCAGACGGAGAAGATTCTGGTCCGCAACTACTACTGCCGGCCGGTTGTGTTCGAGGGAAAGGTGCAGTTCGAGAACGTGCAGATGACCGAGACGACGCCCGAGCCCGAAGAAGGTCTGCGGATCGTCTTTAAGCCGAACGGTTCCGCCGAGCCGGCGGTCGTACAAATCGGCAACGGCACGCACCATTACACGGTTGCGATCGCGGCCGCCACGGGCAAGGCAACCTTCTATGCCGGCACCGTCACCGAGAGCAAGCCGGCCACGATTGATTTGGATGCCCTATGAACCATGAACCAGACAGAGGAGTTCTGCAAAATGGAGATTAGGCTTATATGCTTGAAGGAAATCGTTGGTTTGATTTCCTTGAGGACCCGACTTGAACGACAATACGAGAAGCACTTACTTTCCCGGAAGGAAAAATCGGCAAGAAGATTTTTCCTCCCTAAAGTAAGCCTGATCTCCATTTTGCAGAAGTTCAGTCAGGCGCACGGACAACGCAGAGATGGCTTCAATCTCATTGAGACCATGGTGGCCAGCATCATTCTCTCCGGCGCCGTCCTGACCGTGGGGGCCATCAGTACGAATGCTTTAACCGATACTCGTTTGAATCGCCACTATGAGGTGGCCGCTTCGGTGATCGAGAGGCAGTTGACGCTGATCGACTACACCGGCATCGACGAATTCATCGAAACCGACCAGACGGAGGGCTTCTTCGAAGAGGCGGAGCCTGGCTACCGGTGGGAAGTGGCCACCGAGTACCAGGGAACCGACAACCTGTACCTGGTGACCATCACGGTGACCTGGATGGAACGAAACCGGCCCTACGATCTTACCGTCCAGACGATGCTCAACGGGACGGGGGTCACGACCCTTGGGGAGACGCAGGAGACAGCAGAGCCGACAGAATGAGAACGGTCCGAAACAAGGGATTTACGTTAGCCGAGGTCCTGGTGGCCTCCACGATCAGTGCGTTCATCGCGATGGTGGGCGTCGGCGCGCTCAAGGCGGTTTCCGACAGCGCCCAGATCGTCAATCATGCCAGCGAGACGGTCGGCGAGGTGCGGTTTGCCGCGCGGATGCTCGCGGGCGATTTGGCGAATCTCTACCGGGATGCGGACACGGAGAACATGAGGCTGGTCGGTGCCTCGCAGAGTTCGGTTACGGGCGAGCCCCCCTACATAACCTTTTACGCCGTGGGGCGGGCCAAAGCCCGGGCCGCACAGCCGGAAGGGGACGTCTACGAGGTGGAGTACGTTCTGGGGCAGAGACAGCAAGAGGACAACGACGCGCCGGACGCCGAGGTGGGAAGCACGGTCCTGTTCCGGCGCTTGTGGCCGAATCCCGACGAAGAGCGGGAGCCAGGCGGTATCCTGACCGTGATCGCTGAGGACATCGCTATTTTTGAGATACGTTTTTTCGATGGGGAGCAATGGGCTGATGAATGGCCTGAGGAAATGGAGTCGTTTCCGGACCTGATCGAAGTGACGTTGGGAACACTGCCGGAAGGGCGGCGCGAGCCGGTCGTTGAGACGTTCGTGGTCAACTGCGCCCGTCTGACGGGTCAGTCGGCCGCTGCGGCCTCGGAAGAAGGCATGGACGAGGGTGCGGGCCGGGAGGAGGACTCGGGCAGCGAGCCTGAGGCTTCGAATACGCCCAGCCCAGGCAGTTCGGGTGGGCCTAATGCAAGATGAAACCGAAAACATAAGGGTTGCGGCACGACACGCATGAGCGCACGGAAAGGCATAAACAACGGTTTGGCCCTGGTGGCCGTACTCTGGATGGTTGTCGTCATGACGGCCATTGTCGCGGTCATGAGCCAAACCAGCCGGCTGAATATGAAAATGGCCATGGCCGCCGGGGACGAGCTGCGCTGCAAATGGGCGTGCCGCGCCGGCACGGAAAACGCCATGGCCCTTCTGGCCGAAGATCTGCGCACCAGCGATGCGCTGGACGATCTCTGGAGTGACAACGACGAGGATTTCAATGACGTGCCGCTGGAGCGCTGCACGTACTCCGTGCGGGTCCAGGACGAAGCGAGCAAGCTGAACGTCAACACGGTGACCAAAGACCAGCTCATGGCCCTTCCCTACATGGAGGAAGATGTCGCCGACGCCATTCTCGACTGGCGCGACACGAATGATGATCTGCGCGCCGCGGGGGCCGAGGGAGGCTATTACGAGAACGTAGACTATCCGTATACCATTCGCAACGGGCCCCTCCGAACGATTCGGGAGCTGCTTTGTGTCAGGGGGGTGACCCCCGAGATGCTGTACGGGGAGGACACGAATCTCAACGGGGAGCTCGACTACAACGAGATGGATGGTGAGCTCAGTCCGCCGGCCGACAACGGCGATGACTATCTCGACGAGGGATGGATCGCCTATCTGACCTGCTACTCGCTCGATACGAATACCGATGCCGAGGGCAACCAGCGGGTCAACATCAACCAGGCCGATGAGCGACAACTGGAAAGTCAGTTGGGCATCAGCAATGGGCAGGCCCGCTGGATTGTACAGAATCGGGGCAACGGGTACGAAAGCACAGCGGACCTGATTCAGCAGAACAGTCCCGCACAACCGCAAGGAGGTTCCGGCGGCGGCAACGGTGCCGAGCCATTGGACCAGCAGACGTTCTCTCAGATCGCCGATCGAATCACCGTCGGTGGCGGCAACGAGGTGCCCGGCAAGATCAATATCAACACGGCTCCGAGGGAGGTGCTGACCGTCCTGTTCGGTGGAGATGAGCAGGCCGAGCAGATCGCCTACGCCATTATCACCGAGCGCAGCAGTCTCGTGGGGGGATTTGAGAGCACCGCCGACCTGATGAACGTCAGGTCGGTGGACACCGCCAAGTTCAAGGAGATTGCGGATCAGATCACCGTCCGCTCCGACGTTTACACGATTCGCTGCTACGCGACCGCCGATCTGAGCGGGGCGCGGCTGATGACCGAGTGCGTCGTGGATCGGTCCGAGACGCCGTGCAAGATTCTCTATTGGTACCAGGGAGCAAATTACTGATGAGTGAGGGCGCAAAAACGTTGCATACCGCGATCGCGGCGGCACGAGACGACACCGATTTCAAGGCCGTCAAGCTGCGAAAGGCAGGCGGTCGGATGGAGGTTCTCTGGACGAAACGCATGCCCGAGGAGGACGGGTCCTGGGGCGAGTTTACCGCGCAGTGCGGATTCACCGGGGACGCCGGGGCACAGAAGAAGGCGCGAGACAAACACACGGCCTCGGTGGTGGGGCTCGATTCGACGGCGGTGGCCTTCTACCGGCTGACGACGCCGGCCGTGGCGAAGGAGGAAACCGAAGCCATCGTGCGGATGCAGGCGGAATCTGTCCTGCCGCTGGAGCCCGAGCAGATTGCGGTGGCCTGGCGTACCATGCCTTCGACCAACGGCGAGGTCAATATCACGCTGGCGGCGGCGCGGAGGGACCATCTCTTCGCATTTGCCCGGAGCGTTCGCAATTTCGGGTCCCCCGACGTCTATCTGTCGTGTGAGGGGGCGGTCAAGGCCTGGCAGAGATTCTTCACCGAGGTGGAATCGGAGGCCGTTCTGATCAGTGTCGGTCGGCGAGACACGCAGGTGTGCCTCATTCGGGCGGGACTTGTCGCTCATACGGCCGTGTTCCCCACGGGGCTCCAAGATCTCACGGCCGTAGATGAGCAGGGCACGGTCTCGGAGCCGGCCGAGCTTACCGAGCGGTTCACCCAGGACGTGCGCTCTGCGATCGAGTCCTTTCACGGCGACAGATCGGTTGGGTTGCCCATCCTGATCCTCTCCGATGGCAGCGAGGAAATCGATCGCATTGTTGCTTCTTTGCACGCGGGCGGCCTGCCGGCAAAACCCAGTCTGCCGAAGAGTCAGGCCTTGGAGCTGCCGGCGGACTGTGAGTGGCAGGATCTCTACAAGTATCGGGTGCCGCTGGGGCTGGCGCTCATGGCTCTGGAGAGCCCGTCGCAGGCCCTCAATCTCTTCGTGGACATGAACGAGCAGGAGCAGGCCAGGAAGACGCGCTCGGCTCAACGCTCGGTGCGGCTGGCGGCGGTATTGGCCGCGATCATGCTGGTCGCCCTGGTTGTAGCGGCGTACGTCGTCGATGTCGCCAGCGAGAAACGCCTCAGCTCCCTCGTGAATCAGCCGCAATTCGAGAAGATCAGGGAACAGGAGAAGTTGCTCAAAACGGTGGCGCGGCATCGCCCCGATCCTCTGGCACTGCTCAAGGAAATCAACGGCGGCGACGCCGGCGGCATCGTGTTGGACAGTTTTCATTTCAAGAAAGGCCAGAGGGTCACGCTGGTGGGGCGTGCCGACAATGAGGAGCGCATGTGGGCCTTTCAGAAGCACCTCCGCGGCCAGAAAGGCATGGAGGAAGTGGAAATATCGACGGCAATCCCAGACAGCAAGACCAAGAAGATCAAGTTCACGATCAACTTTCATTACAGGCAGTTCACGAAGAAGGCTGCTGTTCTTTAGGCGCGGGCAGGGAAAACATGGCAAGGAAACTGAACCAGCGAGAAATACGTATGATCCAGATCGGCGTTCTCTGCGCCATTGCGATCCCGGCGTTTACCTACGGCTCCGACTGGCTGGGGCAGTGGGGTGAGGTTCGCGCTTCCTTGGCACTGGCCAGGAGCAAACTGAGCGACATCGGCGGTGACACCACAAAACGAGCCGGCGTACTTTCCATTGTCCCGGTCTTTGAGGAGCCGCAGCCGGAGGAAACGCAGAAATTTCTCTTTCGCGATAAGCTGTACGAGCAGCTTAAGAAAGCGGGCATCAAGAACGAGCCACTGGCCTTTTTAGCTGCCCGGAAGGGCAAGAACGCTTCGTATAAGGTCCTGCGCATCAAGTGCAAGGGCAAGTGCCGGTTCGAACAGCTTTTGGATTTTCTGGCCGCCTTGAAGGAAAACCCGTACCTGGTGGGCGTGGAGGAACTCAGCATTCAGTGCGACACGAAGGAGCCGCCCGAGAAACGAAAAGAGGTCGAAATTGATCTGACGGTATCGACGTTTGTGAAGTAACCTCGCGCGTTGAGTGTACGATACCGGATCGTCTGCCCATGATATCGCAAGCAGAGAACAAAAAGAATCGAAACGACTGGCTGGTCCTTGCCTTCGGCGCCACGGCCGTGCTCGCCGGCGCTCTGGCTTTCGCCAAGGGGGCGAGCTTCATCAGAGGCCCCGCTCTCGCGGAGGGTGTCGTCGCGCAGGCGATGGTCCGCAACGGCCGCGAGCCGAACGACATCGGGCCCTATTTAGCAGAGGCTCGGGAGATTGCCGCGGCGCTGAAAGAGAAGAACCTGTTTATCAAAAAGCCCCCGAGGCAGCACCCGGTCACCCAGGTGGACGGGATTCTGGGCAGCGAAGCCCTGATTGCGGGCAATTGGTATAAGGCCGGTGACAAAGTTGCAGACGCGAACATCGTCGCCGTCGAGCCAACAGAGGTGAGGATCGAATGGGATGGCCAGGTGAAAACCTTTCCTCCCATGGCGGCCACCGGCGGTGACAGGCCTTCTCCGCCGCCCGGTCCCGAGAAAGGCGGCCCGCCGACGCCCCATCGTCCCGAAGCCGCGAAGGCCGGATCGGGTCCGAAACCCGTACAGGTTGAGACCGGGGCGGGCCCCGCGCCCCCGGGCGGTGACTCGCTGGCCTGGATGGGGGTGAATCTGCCGCCGCAGGTCAGGGAGAAGCTGCTTAACTACTGGAACGGAATGTCGAAGGAAGAACAGGCCGAGGCCCGGAGGAAGTGGAGCACTATGCCGGACGATCAAAGACGACAGGCCATTGAGAGCATAGGGAAACGTATGTAGAGCAGCGACGGGCCCGTTCGGCGCGGGCTGCTGACGAAACGCATTATGAAAATCGAACGAAGCCAATCTGATATGGACCCGCTGGCAAAAGTTCTGTTGGCGGTCGCATTGTTGTTGGGAGCCTCGATTGTATTTGAAATCGCAGGGTTTCTCATGACCTCGGCCCGCGCCGAGATCTTCGTTGCCCAAGCGCTGCACCCGGATGACGTGGTCTCGGACGATCCGGGAGGAGGCCTGGCAGCGGCGCGATCTCTGGCCGATGAACTCAAGGCGAAGAACCTGTTTGTCGCAAAACCTCCGAAGCGGCACCCCGTGGAGGTGATCGGTGGCATCCTGGGGGGCGAAGTGCTGATCGGGGACACGTGGTACAAGCCCGGCGCCAGCATAGAAGACGCCAAGATTGTGGCCGTCGAGCCGACGATGGTCAGGATTCTCTGGGACGGTCATGAGAAAGAGTTCGCCCCGATCGCCGGCGTCGGCTCAGAAGGCCCTGGCGGCCCGCCTTCGCGCAGGCGCCCGAGCGGTGCGCCCGACCGTTCACGCGCCATGAGGTCCACGGCCAGACCAAACGTATCTCCCGGACCGATGCGGGGTCGGCCGCAAGGCGCTCCTCCCGCTTCGCCGGAGGAGCGGGCCAGATTCAGAGAACGATGGACAAACATGACAGAGCAAGAAAGGGAAGAGTTGAGAACACGGATGCGCGGACGCTCTGAACGTCGAGGTCGATAAGTACGCAGGGACGAAAGGTTACATTTATGAAGCACACCAACACAATCGTTTTTGTCATTGTCACCGCTGCGGTCTTGCTGACCGCATACGGCGTCGGTCTTCTCATCCGACAGGCACGGATGCGCCCTGTCGGGGCGGATCGGCATGCCGTTGCGGCACCGAATGATACGCCGGCCGGCGAGGCGGCGGCGGACGACTATGGACCGGGACGCGGACGCAGGCAACGTCTTGCCCAGGAAGATCCCGCCAAGGCCAAGCAAGAGAAAGCCGAAATGCTGGAGAAGATGAGCAATCTGACCGAGCCGGAGCAGGAGCAGTTCAGACAGCAGGTACGTGAACGCTTCAGCACGTCCGGCCGGGGGACTGCGGCCGATCTCGAACGAGAGAAGCGGCAGCAGATGTTCGAGAAGTGGCAGACGATGTCGGAAGAGGAAAAGGAAAAGTTGCGGGCCCAGGTGGAGGCCCGACTGCGAGCGCGACGCCAGAGAGAGCTGGCAATGCGCCCTGGTGCAATAACGGACGCAAACGCAACGACCGACCCGGAGGCAGACGGCCGTGTCGCCGAGCCTAACCAAGCGGGTCAGTCGTAGATTATGAACGGATAGATCGACGCAGAATCAGCGTGAGGAGACAAGAAGTGGAACGGCCAAGAGTACTACTGTTGTGGGTCCTGGTGTTTGCCGCGGCTGCGGTCATTGTCTGGCGGGTGGGGTTCCACATACCCGAGGCATATACACTCGGTGTTGAACAGAGAGCCGGCGCCCAGCCGGGCCCGGCGCCGGACCCCAATGCGCGGGCCGGTGAGGGCAGGGCCGACGCCAATGATCCGGGCGACGCCGCCGACGCCAATGATCCGCCGGAGCCGAACCAGCCGAGCGAAGTCCAGGAGCCGAACCGTCCTGCGGAGATCGAGAAAACCGACCGTCCAGGCACCCCGGGCGAGCGCAGCCGGCCGACCGGGCGCCCCGACCGGCCCATGACGAGAGAGGGCAGGGCTCGCGAACCCAACGCACCGGACGATCCGAACGACGCCCTGGAGGCCGTGAACCTGAAGGACGTGGAGATCAAGAACCTCATCGAGAAGATTGCCAAGTGGACCGGCAAGACGGTGATCCCTCACGAAGAGGCTATGAAGCAGAAGATCACCATCTACGCGCCGGACAAATTACCGCGGGACCGGGCGCTGGCTACAATCTACAGCGCGCTTCGCATGAAGGGCTACGTGGCCGAAGAGATCGAGGATACCATCTTCCTCAAACCGATCGCCGAGGCTCGATTGGGGGTGGTGCCCACGGTGGAGGCGGACGAACCGCTGGCCATGTTCGAGAACAAAGACCAGATCGTGCAGAAGTTCTTCAAGTTGACCACGTACAATCCCGCGCAGATGTCTCAGATCGTGCAGCCGCTGATCGGCGAATACGGTCATGTCAGCGCCGACGAGACCACCGGGACTCTGCTGGTGATCGATACGGTGATGAACCTGATGCGTGTCGAGCGGATCATCCAGGAATTCGACGTTCCCGAGGCCGAGCAAGCGGTCACGGAGATCTTTGAGATCCAGTACGGCGACCCCTCGGAGATTGTCCAAATGCTGAACATTCTGCTGGGCGAGACGGATCCGCGTTCGCGCCGCTATTACGGCAGAGACCGATACAGAGATTCGCGATCCAGCAGCCCGAGGCCGTTGGCGGGCCCGGGCCGCCGACCGGATTCCGGGAGTGGGGCCGCCTCGTCTGTGGTGATCTCTTCCGGAGAGGTTTCGGTTGTTTTGATTCCGGAGCCCCGGCGAAAATGGATCATCGGCAAGGGGCCTGCCGAGGTCATGGACAAAGTCCGTGAGTGGATTACGAAGCTGGACAAGGAAGAGCCCGTTGAATCCCAGTATGAAATTGTAAAACTCATGTACGCCGACGCTCGTGAGGTCGAGTCGAGTGTGGAGGACGGATTTGCAGATCTACCGGGAACGGAGTTCTTGCCGAGCGTTTTGCTGGAAGCCTTGCCCGAAACCAGGCAGGTCATGGTCTTCGGGCGGAAGGACCTCCGCGATATGGTCAAGAAGATGATTTTGGAATTGGATGTTCCGCCCGGGGAGTATGAGGAAAAAGTCTTCGATCTGGAGCATGCCGATCCGGAGCAAATCAAGGAGAACATCGAGAATCTCTATAGCGACCAGTCGCAGAACTCCAACCGCTACAACTACTACTACCGGTACGGACGCCGGGACCAGAATCCGGCCGAAACGGTCCGGGTGATCGCGTTCCCCTCGATGAGCCAGGTGACGGTCATCGCATCGGCGGAGAACATGCGGAAGATCGAGAAGCAGATTGATGAGTGGGATGCTCCGCTGGATGTGGATGCGGTCAAGCCGCGAATCATTGAACTGAAGAACTCCGACCCGGTGCAGATGGCTGAACTGCTGGGCAGACTCTTCAGCGAGGAAGAGGACATGAGTCGGGCGTTCTTCCGCTCGTATTTGTTTGGCTCTTCCGAGAACGACCGTCAGAAGATCGTGGGGCCGCTGTACGGCCAGCTCACGTTCGAGGACGTCCCGGGCACCAAGAAGATCATCGTCATCAGCAAGATTCCACAGGCATATGACGTCGTGGAACAGCTCATCCTGGAGTTGGATCGTCAGGAGATGGCCGAAGTTCCCCACGTGGTCCAGCTCCAGTACGCCGATCCGGAAGATCTGGCCGAGCGTCTTAACGCCATGTTCAACGAGCCGGGCACGACGGCGCCGATCCGCCGCAGCGATCGCGGGTTGAGCGAGTATTCCATGGACGATTCGCAGGGAAATCAGAATCAGAACAACAACAATCAGGGCAATCAGGGATCCGCCGGCGAATACATGCCGTGGTGGTCGCGCGCGACGCGAGGCAGGCTCGAGGAGGAGCCCATCAGCAATGTGATCGGGCGGGTGCGGTTCATCCCCGATCCACGCAGTAAGTCCATCCTCGTTCTGGCGCCGCCCGAGTTCCAGGACAGTATCGAGAAGACCATCAAGCAACTGGATACCCCCGGCAAACAGGTCCTGATCAAGGCCGTTGTCATCGAGGTGGACCATACCAGCATGACCTCCCTGGGCCTTCAACTGGCGACGAATCCCGATGCCTTCGGCAGTCTGGAAGAGAATGCGGTTATGGCTCTGGGGAATCTCACCAGTCTGGCCACCCGTGGCTCGGCCAGGCCGGCGGACACCGCGCTGGGAGCCGATGGGAGCGGGACCATCGTGGGCGGCACCACGGCCGTCTATGCCCTGGTCGACTTCCTCATGAAGACCACCAACGCCAGAATCCTCAACCAGCAAACCCTCTGGACCGAGGACAACGAGGAAGCCATGTTCTTCAAGGGCGAAGAGGTGGCGTTTCTCGCCGGTGCGACGACGTCCGCTTCCGTCGGAGTGACGCAGGACGTGGACTTCCGGGACGTCGGTATGACTCTGCAGGTCCGCCCGAGTATTACGCCGGAGAAATGCGTGGACATGAGAGTGCGTGTGGACCTGTCCCAGTTGACGTCACAGCTCATCAACAGCCAGCCCGTCACGAGCAAGGTCGAGACCGAAACGAACATGATCGTTCGGGACGGCGAGACGATCATGCTCGGCGGGATGCTCTTCCAGAAGGACAGCCTGGTCAATCGCAAGCTGCCCTTGCTCGGCGATCTGCCGCTTGTGGGCGGGCTGTTCCAACACAACGACGCCCTGCAATCCAACAGCGAGCTGATTCTGTTCGTGACCCCGTTCGTCATCGACGATGCAGAGGTCCTCTCAGAGGCGACGAAGGAGCAGATTGAGAGCCCGAAACAGCGGCTCAATGAAGTCCAGGGCGAGCTGAACGAAACGCGCCGGAAACTGGAGGGCGAACAGGTCAGCACGCCGGCAGAGTTTAGCGACAGTTTCCTACGGCCGTACGCACAGCGCTCGCCGTCGAGCGGCGCGGGGCGTCAGCCCGTGTCGCATGGGCCGGCGCTTGCAAAGTGGGAGTAGCCGTCAGGCGGAGGCCGCGATTCGTTCCTTGCCGTTCATGTAGGGGCGAAGCGCCGCGGGCACCGAGATGGAACCGTCCGCGTTCTGGTACAGTTCCATCAGGGGAATCAGGACGCGGGGGGAGGCGATGACGGTGTTGTTGAGCGTGTGACAGAAGATGCTCTTCTTCGTGTCCGGGCTCTTGTAGCGCAGGTTCATACGCCGGGCCTGGAAGTCGTAGAATTTGCTGGCGCTGTGTGTCTCGCAGTAGTTGCCGCGCGAAGGCATCCACGCTTCGATATCGTACTTCTTGGCCTGCCCGCGGCCGAGATCGCCGGTGCACACATTCACGACCCGGTAGGGCAGTTCCAGAGCCTTCATCACGCCTTCGGCGTTGGC
>JAFGCA010000129.1 GCA_016932895.1 Sedimentisphaerales bacterium
CGGGACTGGATTCGAACCAGCACGAGCCGAAGCTCACTAGCCCCTCAAGCTAGCGCGTCTGCCAAATTCCGCCACCCGGGCGACAAGCTGTGGATTATCGCGGATTGATGATGCATTGTCAATTCTCTCTTCGGACATTTTGCCGATCCCATGCCGATACCCGCGGCTATGGCGTCAAAACGCCCCGCCGTGAGCCGGGCCCGGGAAATCCAAATAAAATTAGGGCTAACTTGACTTTACAAAAATTTTTATTGACAAAATCCGTTAAAACAGAAACAATGACAGACATAATGAGAAAACACCTTTCCACGACCTGTCCCATCTGCGGCCTGGCAATGCAGACCGCTGCCATGAAATGTCTCGTGTGCGACGTCAAGGTCGAGGGGAATTTCGGCCAAACCGCCTTCGACCGGCTCGCGCCCGAAGACCTGGAATTCCTGGAGCAATACCTCCTGGCCGGCTTCAGCATCAAGACGCTGGAGCAGAACGGCTCCCTGGGATACGCCGCGATACGCTCCAGGCTGGACAGACTCATCGCCGGCTACAAAACGCTCGTCGCCATGGACGCCCAGAAGAAAGGGGTGCTCGAACTCCTGCGCGCCGGGCAAATCACCGTCGCCGAGGCCAAACGCAAACTCGAGAAGCTTGCCGGAGTATGAAAATGACGGACTCATCCAGCGCTTCGTCGCAAGAAGAACTGCTACGGCTGCGGGAAGAGGGCAGAATCAGCGAAGCCGAGTATCAGAACCTCCTGGCCGCCATGCAGGCCCCCACCGCCGCGGAACCTCAACCGGATCCGAACGACGAGCCTCAATTCAGGGCGTTTCGCCGGCGTGTACTCACCGGCGGCCTGGTCATCTGCGCGATCGGCCTGCCCGCGGGAATCGTCCTCCACTTGCCCATCGTTTGGATTCTCAGCATCGCGGGAATCGTCGTGGCCCCAATCAAACTGAGCCGCATGAAGGACAGTTGGCTGGCCGGAATCCTCGCTAATAATAAGACAGACCGCCGCTAAAGCGGCCGGGAGATGGAATCATGGAGATCGCCTCGAACGCATCATCGGAGCAAGAGCTGCTCCAGCTTCGTAACGAGGGTAAAATCACGGAGACCGAGTACCACGAACTCCTGGCCGCGATGAGAAGGCCCCCGGCACCCGACGAAGCCCTGTCGGACGCGTCAAAGTCCTGCTCCGCTCCACAGATCGAAATGCTTGGGCGCCGAGGCATCCCGCCGGTGCTATGGATCGCCCTGGTCAGTCTGGCCCTGATGGTCCTCGGCAAGGTGCTCTTTGCGTTCAAACTCGGCCCGGGTATTCTAATAGGCGCCGGTCTTTCGGCGGCGCTGCTCGTCGGCCTGTACCTCGGACACAAATGGGCCTACGTCCTGACAATCGTCTTTACGGCGCTCGGCACGATCACCGCTCTCACGAAGGGGGTCGGAAACGGCCTGGCCGTCTTGCTGGGCGATTGCCTCGTCCTCGTCCCCGTGCTCTTGTCCAGGGACTACTTTTTCCCAAAGCCCGACTTGCGGCGGAACTGACCGTGCGCTCGCGGCCCGTTCACCTGCCGCTCTCGTTGTTCCACAGAAGGACCTGCAACCGTGGAGAATAGGCGAAGCCGGCCCTCAGACAACACTCGGCGACCATCGGTCCCTTTGCCGCCAGCTCATCACGGTTTGCAGCCAGAGGCATCAGCATGATCCTTTGTCGATCTACATCGCCGATCTCATCGAGCACCTTCGATATCTCAGCCAGGTCGCCTGCTGCGTCCAACACGAATTTGAGCTGGTATGGATATATCTCGATGAGGCGGCGGACGGTGGCGGGGTCGAATCGCATCCGCTCGTGGACCTCCGCGAGCTCGGCCCGCGCGGGCACGGAGTTGCCCAGCTTGGGGCTGACGCTCAGCAGGTCGCAGGCCAGGTTGGGAACGAAGAGAAGGCCCGCCGTTTCGATGGTGATGTGTTTGCCGAGGGCTTTGAGTTGGCCGGTCAGATCGGCCAATCCGGGCCGGGGCGCGTCATCGGGACCGACCAAAGGTTCGCCGCCCGTGAGGACTACGTGTCTGCACGGCCAGGTCGCCACCTTTTCGACGATCTGCGCCGGCTCCAGGTCTTCGCCCGCGCGGAAATCCCAGGCGTATTTCGTATCGCACCAGCAGCAGCGCAGCGGACAACCCGCCAGGCGGACGAACGCGCTGGGCGTACCCGCCAGCGTCCCCTCTCCCTGTAGAGAATGGAAAATCTCAATCACCTGCATGCGCGTGTCACGATCAAAGCGGTCACATATCCTGTTGGACGTATTGGAGCGGGTCCGTCAGTCCGGCCTCGGCAAAGCCTTTGAGCCGAAGCCGGCACGAATCGCACCGCCCGCAGCTTCGGCCCTGCTCGTCCGGATCGTAGCAGCTATGCGTCAGCGAGTAATCGACACCAAGCTTCGTTCCGGCCCGGATGATCTCGGCCTTGCTCATCTTGATAATCGGCGTGTGGATGCGGTATCTGCCCTTACCCTCGACAGCCGCGGCCGTGGCGAGGTTGGCCATCGTCTCGAAGGCGGCGATGAACTCGGCCCGGCAATCGGGATAACCGCTGTAGTCCGTCGAATTGACCCCGATGAAGATGTCGAAGACGCTCAGCACCTCCGCCCAGGCCAAAGCGTAGCTCAGGAAGATCGTGTTGCGAGCGGGCACATACGTCACCGGAATATCCGTCGATTCGCCCAGGTCGTCCCGGTCCTTGGGCACGTCGATGCGGCGATCCGTCAGGGCCGAGCCGCCGAAGGCGGCCAGGTCGATGTCGATCACGCGATGCTCAATGACCCCCAGCGTGCGGGCCACACTCGCGGCGGCCTTGATCTCGCGCCGGTGACGCTGGCCGTAGCGAAACGTCAATGCACAGCACGCGAAACCCTCGCTCCGCGCGATCGCCAGCGTCGTGGTCGAATCCAGCCCGCCACTCAGGAGCACGATGGCATTCTTGTCACTCATTCTCAATTCTCACGTATACCGGCCCCCCATTTCGTACGTCCCGCGACTACAGCGGAAAGGAGATTGCTTCCCCCGCCTTCGCGAGGGCAGGCTTGCTGCGCTGCTCGCAATGACAAACAGAACGCACAACATGTCATTGCGAGCGAAGCGAAGCAATCTACAATCGCACGATTTATGAAATGCCATATTAGCCCAGACGCGGCGGCGACGCTACCGCCCTTTCGGCCACGGATACGCGTTGGAGCCGGCGGCCTGATCGACGGGGCCCTTCGGCAGCGTCTTGTGCCAGGCCAGCACTCTGGCGGAGAGCCGCTGCACCACGTCGGCGTTCCGATCCGCCACGTTGTCCAGCTCCGTCGGGTCTTTCGGGATATCATACAACTCGATGCGGCTGCGATCCGGGTTCATCAGCAGTTTCCAGCGGCCCTCGCGAATCGCCAGCATGGGACACTTGTGGACCATGTCGCCGGCGACGCGGAAGCGCCACTCCCACATGAGCGGGCGCTTACGCTGCGTGGGCGTTCCCAGCAGCGCTTCGGACATATTCTCGCCATCCAGCGCCGCGCCACCGGGCGCCTCGATGCGCGCCAGGCCGCAAATCGTCGGCAGCCAGTCCACGCCGGCGACGATTGTCTCGTCATCCACACGCCCCGCCGGCGTGCGCCCCGGGCAGCGCACGATGAAAGGCATTCGAATCCCGCCCTCGTACAGGCTCCGTTTGCGTCCGCGAAAGGGGCCCGCGTTGCCGATGCCGCTGTGGACCGCGTTGCGTATATTCAGATCCTCCGGGCCGTTGTCGCTGGAGAACACGATGAAGGTATTCTCACGCAGGCCCAGCTCGTCGATCCTCTTGACGAGGCGTCCGACCTGGGTATCGAGGTCCGTCACCGAAGCGTAGTAGATCTGCTTGACGCCCTTGTAGGACACACCGGCCGGCGCGTACCGCTTGTACGGCTCCATCTGCTCCGGCGTCGGATGCAGCGTCGCGTGCGGCACGAGCGTCCAGACGTTGACGTAGAAGGGCTCGTCGCGGTGCTCTTCGATGAAGCCAATCGTGCGGTCCACGATCTGGGCGGTCGATTTGGCCCGGAAGTACGGATCGTCCAGCCCGGTAAGCTGGGGCCCGGACGAGACGCGCGTGCAATGCTCGTCGATACCATAGACGCCGGGGCTTGGGGCGTCGCTGCCCGAACCGAGATGCCACTTGCCGAAGTGCCCCGTGACGTAGCCTCCGGCCCGCAGCAGGCCCGTCACAGTCGGTATCTTCGGGTCGAGCCAGTTCGGCATGGCGCGGGATTGATTCTGCTTGTCGGTAGCGAAATGCCCGTGAATTCCGAGCCGCGCGGGAAATCGCCCCGTCATGATCGCCCCGCGCGAGGGCGAGCAGACCGAGCCGCTGACGTAGAACTGGGTAAAGAGCAGGCCCTCGCCGGCCAGGCGATCCAGGTTGGGCGTTCGGATCTGCCGGTTGCCGTAGCAGCCGAGGTCGCCCCAGCCCAGGTCGTCGGCAAAAATGAAAACGAAGTTGGGCCTGCGTCCCCCGGCTCGGCCACGCGCGGCAACAAGGGGCGCCGGCAGCGCGGCCGCCAGCATGGCCCTTCCCGCGGCCGACAGAAAACGACGCCTGTCCATCGCCTGCACCGACTGCTTCATGGCTGGATTCCTCCATTCTGCGGCGCGGACCCACGCCGCGACATCGTTTTCGTTGAATTCGCCCGTCATGCTACCGCCGCCCGCCCGGCGTGTCAAAAGCAATCGCGGGCCGGCTTCGGGTCCATTTTCTGCTCTCCGGCCGATGACTTGCCACTTGTGTTGTGGCGGAGCCGGTACTATGATAAGAGCGACAGAACTGAGGATCAAAACGATGAATGAGCGCGAGCCCATTGAGCTTTTTGACAACCCGCGCCCCGGGCGGGACTACCGCATCACCATTCGCTGCCCGGAGTTCACCAGCGTCTGCCCCAAGACGGGCCAGCCCGATTTCGGCGAAATCACGATCGAATACTGTCCCGACCAAAGCTGTATCGAGCTCAAGAGCCTGAAACTCTACTTGCAAGGCTATCGAAACCGAGGCATTTTCTACGAGTCGTTGACAAACGATATTCTGGACGACCTGACCGGCGTGTGCCGGCCGCGTTGGATGCGAGTGACGGCGCGATTCACACCACGCGGCGGGATCACCACCGACGTCGTTGCAGAATACACAGCCGAAGGCTAACATCCTGATCCGAGGTAGCCAGATGCCCATCAAATTGCATTGCGACCACTGCGGAAAGAAGATCGAGGCCCCGGACAGCGCAGGGGGCAAATGGGGCAAATGCCCGGCCTGTCACAACAAGGTGTACGTTCCCCAGCCCGTCGCCGACGACGAGTTGAAGCTGGCCCCGATCGACGAGACGGAGGAGGAGCGACGCAAGCGACTCATGCACGAAAGCTATGAGCTGACGAAGGACATTCTGCACGAGAACGCCCCCGCGCCGGCCGACCCGTCCGGCGGCGCGCCCGAGATCAGTGAAGCGGAACTGACGAACCACGTCATTCATTATCTGCGTCAGATGGCCGACGGCGATCTGGACGAGGCCCAGAGCACCGCCGAGCACATCACGCCCCACCGCCGCCAGGCCATCGCTCTGCTGGACAGCCTGGCACGCAGCGATCCTCCCGACCCGGAACTGGAAGACGTTCCCAAGCAGGTGCTGGCCGGTCTGATCCGGAATCTGCGCACCCGTCTCAGTTAATCCGGGCGAGACCCGAACGGGTCCCCAAATACACTCCTTTGCGACACGGACGGCCCGGCCTTATCGGGCGGCCGAAACCGCTGCGCTTCCTGGAAAGATCCCGGGTTGGCTTTGCCACAGCCTGTTCGTAGGCTTTAGGTGTGGTTCGATCGACTCGGATCGGCCGCCGTTGTAACTTGGAGGAAACTCAAATGGGTGGTGAGAATACCGTTGTGCACGTCACGCACGAAGCGGCGGGCAAGGTTGGTGGTATCGGGGCCGTTCTACAGGGCTTCTTCACCTGTCCGTCCTACCTGGAGGCCGTGGACCGCTCGATCCTGATCAGTCCCCTTTTCACGACGGAGGGTCCCGCCGCCGGACGCCTCGGCGACGACGGCCGGGTCCTGCATTCCTCTCTCGACGGACTCACCCATCCGGATTACAGCCCGCTCCTGGAGGAAATCGAGCGACAGTACCACGTCGGCACCGTCTATGGACAACGGACCTTCACCGACTGCCAGACCGGGGCGCACAGCACGCAGGAGGTCCTGCTGATCGACGTGCGTCACATGAATCCGGAACCGCTCAACGTATTCAAGCAGCGGCTTTTCGAGGCGTTCGGGATCCAGAGCCACCAGCACGAACATCTGTGGGAATACGAGCAGTACGTCCGCGTGGCGGTACCGGCGATTGCGGCTCTCAAGGCGCTGCGGGTCGCCGACGGTCCGGCCACGATCATCGCCCACGAGTTCATGGGGATGCCCACGGCGCTGGCGGCCATCCTCGAACATGAGTGCAACTTTCGCACGGTCTTTCACGCCCACGAAGTGGCCACCATCCGCCGCATCGTGGAAGACCATCCCGGCCACGACACGATGTTCTACAACGTCATGCGCGAAGCGCAAAAGAGCGGCTTGTACGTGGACGAGGTCTTCGGCGACCAAAACAGCTATTTCAAGCACGCCCTGGTGCAAGCGTCTCGCTATTGCGACCACGTGTACGCCGTCGGGGACCTGGTGGCCGAAGAGCTGCGCTTTCTCGCGGCGGATTTCGAGACCGAGAACATCGACATCGTCTACAATGGCATCCCGGCGTACGAGATCGGCGTGGGCGAAAAATACACCGCCCGAGAGAAGCTGCGGCGCTATTGCATGAACCTGCTGGGGTACCGGCCGGACTACATCTTCACACACGTCACGCGCCTGGTGCGCAGCAAGGGGCTCTGGCGCGACCTGCGCGTTCTCCACGAACTCGACCGGAGGCTCGATCTCGAAGACAAGACCGCGGTCTACTTTCTGCTCTCGACGGAAGTGGCGCGCCGGCCGAACTGCGACGTCCGTCACATGGAAGCTACGTACGGCTGGCCCGTCGCGCACCGGGAGGGCTGGCCCGATCTCTCCGGCGGAGAGGCGACGTTCTACAGCGCCATTCAGCAGTTCAACGCCGAAAGCCACCGCATCAAGGCCGTGTTTATCAACCAGTTCGGTTTTGACCCCAAGAGCTGCGGCCTGCGCATGCCCGAGGACATGGAGTTCATGGACATTCGCAAGGGCAGCGACGTCGAGTTCGGCCAGAGCATCTACGAACCGTTCGGGATCGCCCAGCTCGAACCGCTGACGTTCGGCGGAATTTGCGTGCTGACCAACGTCTGCGGATGCACCGGCTTCCTGCGAGACGTCACCGGAGGACAACCCGTGCCCAACGTGATCGTCGCCGACTACACGGATCTGGGTTCCGACGCCCGCGCGGACCTGGGAAGCCTGCTGGACGTCGACCGGGCCTTTCGCGACCGCGTCGAGACAGCGGAAGCGTCACGGGTGGCTCAAGAGATCGCCGAGCGTCTGCCTCGAGACGAGGCCGCTCTGGAGCGGTTGATTCACCAGGGCTGCGAGCTGGCGCGCAACATGAGCTGGGACACGGTCGTTCGCCGGTATCTCCTGAACGACCTGGCGGGCGTGCGCGCGATGCCTCAACGGTCGCCCGACTGCCTCAAAGCCTAAGTTGCGGTCCGGCGGCGCTACTGCGGACCGACCTCGGCGAAGACGCCGTAGCCCGAACCGTCCTGATCCTCACTGATCCAGACCACGACACATGCGTCGTCGCTGGCCATGGCGACGTCAGGATACCACTGCCGCCCGACCACGTACGTGTTCACCGTCTCTTCGTCACTGAGCAGCGTGGGACCGGCCCCGCATCTCTGACGGCACACACCACAGCAATTGCCGTCGTAATCCTGGCTGTCCCAGACCATCAGGTACTCGCCCTGGCCGTTCGTCGCCACCTGCGGATGCCCCTGATTGCCTTCCGTGGTGGCGTTGACCATATAGGGTTCCGTGGTCGCCGTGCCGTTCGGGTCAAAGTGCTGGGCTATGATGTCGTAGGGGAACGGACCGCTGGCCCAGACAATGGCAAAGTCGCCCGACCGGTCCACGGCCACCGACGGGCCGTACCAGCGACTGTTGAGATCGCAGGTGACACAGACGACGGCATCGGCCGGCGCCGCGTCCGCCTCGTACCGGCGGAACATGATGGTTTCCCCATACGGGCGGTTCCACGTGTTGCCCATGCGAATCCAGGTAACGACAAAGCGCCCGTCCTCAGCCATTCCCACGTCGGGCCAGCACCCCTGGGCATACCAACACCCCAACGGGAGGTCCTGCTCTTGGGGATACTCGTTGACGAGAAAGTCGTCGCCCAGAGGCACGGCGTCCGGATCAAAAAGCCGCCCCATCACGTAACACTTGCCGGTGAGGGAATCGGCGGCGTGACTGACCCAGACGATTACAAAATTGCCGGTCGGACTCGTGGCGATGCTCGGCATCGATTGGGTTACGCCCGGCGTCAGATCGCAGACGCGGAATTCATCGGTCAGGGTGAGGCCCTGGCGGTCGAACAGCCGGGCCATCACGTCGGTTCCACTCTCTCCCGGCGCGACCCAGGCCACCACGAAATCACCCGACGGCCCCATGGCCACCGCCGGCGTCCAATTGTCCACGTCGGCCGGCGCGGAGTTGACTTTGAATTCGTCGCAGAGCGGCACGCCGCTGGCGTCGAAAGGACGCGCGTACACGCCTCCTCCCCGGCCATCGGCCGGATGGCTCCGCCAGACAACGAGGAAATCGCCCGCATCGTTCATCGCGACCGCCGCGTGTGTCTGGTTGTGCTCCGTGTACGTATTGACCTGAAACTCGGCCCAACCGCCCGTCGCCAAAAGCAGAACGACCCCAACCGCCAACCGCGCGCAGAATTTCCCCCTATACATGATCATACTCCTTAATCCTCTCAGTTCCGAATCGCCCCAGATAGCACAGGGGTTACACCAATCCGCTTGGTGCTTCTACTTAGTACGACGCGAGAGAGCCGGATTTGTTACAACAAAAAGTGCCGGAGGAGCACAAAATCCATGTACGGAAAGGGGTTGCGCGACCGGGTCGCTCCCGAGCGAATGGGCCGGCAGCACGCTTGGGGAAAGCGGAAAACGCGGATTTCGATCGGTGCACCCCGGAGTGTTCCCTGTCCGGAGGTCCGCTTGTAGGGCTTATGTCAATCGTGCCACCTTGCGGCCCCCGGGAAACTCGATCTTTACATTCGCTCTTGTTAAAAGGAGTATAATGAGCCAGCCGGATGCAGTACGTATCGCACCGGCGCCGGCACAAGAATGATGACGCGTTAGGAGCGAAGAACATGATCGAACACTCGCAGGCAATCCGGGGAGCGGCATTGCAGGAGCAGCACGAGACTCACGCCGGACGGACACTCCGGGCGCAAACCCTTCTGGCGTTCCTGCCGATTCTTGCGCTGGCGTTTCAGACGACCCATGCGGCTGCCCACGACCCGATTGCCCTGCACCCGGAGAATCCGCACTACTTCCTCTGGCGGGGCGAGCCGACGATCCTGATCACGTCCGGCGAGCACTACGGGGCCGTGCTGAA
>JAFGCA010000021.1 GCA_016932895.1 Sedimentisphaerales bacterium
CTGGCCCATCCGGTGCCGGCCGTCACGGCCATGGTAGGAATTCCGCTGGCAACGTACATCAACGCGGCCGTCGAGAGTCTGACCAAAGGTCAGGTCAAATTCCAGGAGAAGTTTTCTCTGCGGTTCGTGAGAATCCTCATTCTGGTGACAGGAGGCCTGGCCCGGCAGACCCGTATCGCGGTGTGGCTGGTGGCCGGTGTTGTGGTTTACGCGGTCGTCGCACGTATGATCTACAATCTGGTCTATCTTCGCCGAAGCTCGAAAGAATAGGCTGCGGTGTGCCTCTGGCGGCCTGACCTCGGCGCTGTGTGAAAGATCAAGAAGACCGGGACAAAGGGATTGCGGTGAATGACTGATCCGGGAAATCCTCGTTGAACATATTGACCCGAACGTGCAAAATGCTCATGTTGAACGTTCGGCATACCAATAACGTGATGAAGGGGAAACTGCCTATGAATATCGTACTTGTCGTTCCCACTGGAATCGGCTGTGAAATTGGGGGGCACGCGGGAGATGCCAATCCGGTTGCCAAGCTCATGGGGGCCTGCTGCGACAACCTGATCCTGCATCCGAACGTGGTGAACTCCTCTGATGTGAACGAAATGCCGGAGAACAGTTGGTATGTCGAGGGCAGTTGTCTGAACCGCTTTCTAAGGGGTGAGATCTATCTGGAGCGGCCCCGTCTCAACAAGATTCTCATCGCCGTAAACAAGGCCGATTGGCAGTCGATCAACGCCGTTTCCGGCGCCAGGGCGACGATCGGCTCGAACGTCGAAATCGTCGAGCTGGAAAAGCCGCTGGGGCTGATCGCACAGATGAAGGGCGGCCTGGCCACCGGGGAAGTGCTCAACTGGGAGCCGCTCGTAAAGCAGGTGAAGCAGTACGAGTTTGACGCACTGGGAATCGCCACACCCATCACGGTCGATGAAGCGACGCTCAGGAAGTACTTTGAGGTCGGTGGCGTCAATCCGGTCGGTGGTGTTGAGGCCGTGGCGTCCAAGCTGATTTCCTCGGCTCTTAACAAGCCTGTGGCGCACGGCCCCGTCGATTACGCGATACCGGGGTATCATGAGATCGTAGATCCCCGAAAGGCCATTGAGATCGTTACCTTAAACTTCATTCATTGCCTTCTCAAGGGGCTCAACAGAGCGCCAAGGCTCAGCGACGCGAAGAAGAACGGATCGCTGGGTGTCGAGGACGTCGATGTCCTGATCAGCCCGATGGGCTGTCTCGGGGAGCCTCATGAAGCCTGTCTGGAGCGGGGCATTCCCATCGTGGTGGTACGAGAAAACAAGTCGGTCCTGCACGAGTATGAGGACGGCGACAAGCGATTCATCTTCGTGGAGAACTACCTGGAGGCGGCCGGTCTGATGATGGCGATGAAAGCGGGGATTCACCCGTCGTCCGTACGCCGACCGTTGGGGCCGACAACCGTTCTTTCCGGCAGGGATTGACAGATGACGGGTGAACACAAGGCCGGCAGAAGACGAGAAAGAGCGGCGACATGAAACCCCGGTTGAGATTCCTCGTCAACGCCCGATCTCATGCAGCGGACCCATGCTGAGGTGCAGCGCCGTCTCGAGCAATACGAGGGGCCCGAAGTTTTCACCGCTGAGCAACGCCGCGATCTGGAAGGCATTATGGCCGCTGCCGCGGGAGATCTCACAATCGGTTTCCAAAGCACGTAACGATTGCTCTGCAGGCGTCCTGCTGCCTGCGAACGGCCAACGCAAGCTGTTTGTAGAGACGTGCGGATACGCGGATTGGGAAGCAACTCATTCGGTGAACTTGAAGAGGTAAACGCGAGAACTGTCTTTCCAAATCCAGATCTCTATGCGACTCAGTTGACCGTCGTCACTGGCGAACACGGAGTAGCCCTTCGTTGAGTTGGGCCACCACCAGGGTGCGCCGGCGCGGCTTCTCGGGGAGAAAGGCTTGTCATGGAATGCCATTTCGAGGCTGTGTTTCTCGATTATGCGTTGGCACCTATTGGGATCAACGTTCTTCAGCTTCCAGTAGTCTTTGGTTTCTCCAAGGCCGGCAAGCTGGAATCGGTATCGGGTTATGCTATCGGGTTGAATGACATTGCCAAAGTATGTTCTCAGCCGCGAGTCTCCGTCTGGCATGAAAGCGAGGTGAACTACGGAAGCAGGTATTGCTATCATAAGGATCAACACGCTGCAGACGATACAGGCGTTTCGGACGATGGCTCGCTCCCGGCAGAGCATGCAGACTACAAGCAGGACGATCAGCGGGAACCAGAAGACCCACAACGGCAGGGTCATGAGAATCCCGATAAGGATGAACAAATCCAAGAATCCCATGCGCCACGCAACCCTTCTCTCCACATCGAGAGTCCGCAGAGTGCTCCGAGACTTCCGCACCGGTCCACAAGGCACATTATAGACATCACCGCGAGCTGCGTCAATTCCCGCAGTGACCGTCGGGGGCACCTGTCCGAAAACGGGTTCGACGAGCGTCAAAAAGGACGCAGCCCAAATCCATGCCACCCGCTTTGCCGGTCTCTTCCACATGTGTGGTCTCCCATGAGCGGCCTGTCTACTGCCGGGGAGCGGTTCGAGAGATTCCCCGGGTGGTTCGACAGGCAGACCGGTCATTTCCATCTCAGAGGTGGCAGCGGTGCACGACCGGGGCGTCAAGGTCTAGTTCGGGTGCCAGCATGTGATTCTTTGGGATTGACCCGGGAGCGGGATTGCACCATGATGGCTACACCTGCGTCAAACAAGGTGACTCGCAGTTTGCGAAAGCGGCGTTTGCTTTGGAAAGGAAACGTGGCTGATGAATCGAAACGTTGAGATCAAGGCGAAGGTGGACGACCTTGCCGCCGTGCGCGCGGAAGCCAAGCGTCTGGCCGACGAAGGCTTCGTCATGATGAAGCAGGAAGACACGTTTTTCCACTGCGTGCGAGGCCGGCTCAAGCTCAGGCAGCTTGCCGGTTCGGTGGAGGGCGAGCTGATCTACTACGAGCGGCCGGATGCGGCCGGGCCGAGGGAGAGTCGCTACCTCGTGCACCGCACGTCGGATCCGCACGGCCTGTACGCCGCGTTGTCGGCGGCGCTCGGCATCGTCGGCGTCGTGCGCAAACGCCGGACCGTGCATCTCATCGGCCCGACACGCGTCCACCTCGATGAGGTTGAGGGGCTCGGCGATTTCGTTGAACTGGAGGTGGTATTGCAGCCGGACCAGGACGTTTCCGACGGCGCCGCCACGGCCCGGGACCTCATGCAGAAACTCGGCATTACGCCGGCCCAGCTCATCGACAAGGCCTACATCGATTTGCTTGATGCCTGATCGGAGCCGGCCCCGGCCTACGACCGCGAGCCGAAGTAGAAGCTGATGGCGCAGGCCAGGCCCAGTCCCAGGTGCGCCCGGTCGGGGTAGAGGCCGATTAGCAGAAGTGCCGCCAGGGCGATTGTCGCTCCCAGGACGACTGCCCCTTTGAGGTGATTGACAAAGCCGGCCACGGGAGTAGCGAGATTGACGGCGAAAAGGCGGGCGAAGAAGTACCCTCCCACCAGGCCGGCCAGAATGATGAAAAACTCCAGGTACACCGGATCGGTCATCTGCCGCCGGGCCGCCAGCAGCACGCCGCACGCGGCAAACCCCACGATCAGAAGCAGGCGGATCGACCCGCCGGGCAGATAGAGAGGTTCCTGGATTCTGGCGGAGGCGTCGAGGATGCGGCTCTCGGCACCTCTGAGCTTCTGGCGAAAGCCGAAGTAATACCCGATGATGGTCAGGAGCAGACTGAGGACGTAGCCAGGCACCGGCTGCTCGGCCAGTATCAGAATCCACGCAGAGCCGGCAGTCGCGAGCGTGGCGACAGCGCGAACGCTTCCCCGGGGCAGACCCAGGGGCTCTTGAGCCGCACGGCTGTCGATGGGAACGAAGCCCGCCCTGGGGCTGGAAGTGTCAAGGAGAACACGATAGGCTCGATGACAACCGGGACAGTCGAATTGCTGGCCGTCGGTTAGCTTCTCTCGAATCTCCGCACCGCAGTCGGGGCAACGATAGGTTTGCAGTTCGAACATGTCCTTCCCTCGTTTCCTGACGGGCCCGCGAAGCGATTACGCGCCGGTTCGTCAAATACACCGGGCCTTAGGCATCGGGTTTGGCCGGAGTGGCCGCATTCTTCTGGTAGACGCGGACGTAGTCGACGTAGAGGTGGTCGGGCAGCGTGGCCTCGGCGATGTCGCCGGCCCATTTCCCGACCTCCAGGCTCAGGATGATGTACTGATCGCGTTGTGAGACGCCCCGGGTGGTTCGCCATGTCTCCTGGCCGTTGATGAAGAAGACGTATTCGGTGTCGGTCCAGAGCAGGCCGAAGGTGTTCCAGCCTTGTCCGAGGCCGGGGACTCGGACGTCCGTTCCTGCGTGTTTGTGGTGCTCGCCGTACC